>DAOSDD010000084.1:0-16682 GCA_035362115.1 Clostridiales bacterium
TACTGAAACATTTATAACTATACCTTCAAGTGAGTTTTTTAGTATGGGATTTCTTAGAATGTCACTTCTTGCTGATTTTTGCCTCACCCAACCATCCATATCAGGATATCCAACAGCTGATAGTGTTCCGTCTACCGGTATAACATATACACTTGCAGCGTAAAAAGGATTTCCCTGTTCATCTATAACGCGCACATCCAGTGATGCCGTAGATTTACTAAAACTGAATTCCTGCTCTTTTATTAAACCTCCGAATATCTCAATATTTTTATAATCTCCCAGATATGCTGTGCCATTGGTTAAACTAAGTTCATAATCTCCTGATGGAATTAATCCTGTAATCATATATTCCGTTGAAGTACCTATGATAGCTTTCCCCCCGGAATTTTTAGTTTTGCTGCGAAGAGATAATTCTGCACCTTCAAGTTGATTCAATTTAGTCAAAGTATCAGCAGACAGTTTCACCTTAAGGCCTCCGTTAACGGGTGCCGGAAGACCTTCTGCCTTCATTTCTTCTTTATTATCATCCAGATTTATACTACCTGTTATTTTTGTTATATTCTTCGCTCCATCAGGAATAGCAATGGTTCCTGTATATGTTGCGGTAATACTTTCTGCATCTGCTTCAATACCTGGTTCGCTCTCATTATTAATCTCCTGCAGTATAGTTTCCTCTGTTACAGTTACATCACTTGAATTTATATATTCCAGAACTACTTTTGCCGTTTTTTCAGCTGTTCCAACTACAGTTACCTCTATGTTTGAACCTGCATTCAAATGACTATAATTATCCCATGAGCCCACCCATTTTACAGAGATTATTTCAAGTTTAGCCGGTTTCTCAATGATTATTGTTATCTCTGCTGCTTCCGATTTATTATCGGCTAAATCAAATGCTATTATCTGATATTTATATTCAACATTGTATTCAAGTTCTCCGTCTGTAAATAATAGTTCATCCGGCACAGAAACTCTGGTAATTCCCGTAAAATTAGATCCATCTATACTCTTGTATATTATATACCCAGTAGTTGCTACATTGTCCTCTGATGCATCCCATGTTATTGTTACAGTTGATTCATCATCTAAAACAGCCTTAATATTCTTAGGGGCCTCGGGAGGAATCTTATCAGGACCTTTGACTGTTTTAATGTTGATTTGTGCCGGTTCAGATCGGTTTCCAGCACCATCAACTGCAATAATTTGATAGCTGTACTCAGTATCTTCCGAAAGTTCACTATCCTGATAACTCAAACTTAATCCTCCGGATATTTCTTTAGCTATTACATTTCCATCCCTCTTGATTTCATATTTTATTAAGCTGATGTCTTCGCTTTCGGGTGCTTCCCAGGACAAGTTTATATGAGAATAGTCAGGAGATTCCGCTCCCAGATTCATAGGAGATCCTGGTGCAGTTCTATCTACAGTTATTGTAATTGGTATACTTTCGTTACTTACTATTTTATCAACTATAGCAACAGCAGTTATTTTGTATTCACCTTCTGCGCTAAGCTCAATATCAGCCTGAAAATTTCCTTCTTGAGAAGCCTCTACAGAAGCTGCTTCTGTTTTTTGACCGTCATTTAGGCTGTAATAAACTATTATGTCTGCATAAGGGGATGCTTTCCCAGTAACTGTAATGCTTGATTCATTTGTCATTGTAACTGGCTGATCAAGCACCGGTGTCCCAGGACCTCCAGTAACAGCAAAAGCTGTTTGAGCTTCCATTACTCCAAAAGGTCCCATCCCCAGTTTTAGATTGGCTTTACATTCCCCTGCTGAAAGATCCTGGGGTATTGTATAGCTGCCTTTGAAGTAGGTACTATCTTCTGAAAGACTGTTTACTGCACCATCACTGATATCCCATTGTTTACTTATGTCCCACTGCTTCCATTTTGTCAGGATGCTGTAGTTTCCTGCATCATTCTTATATCTGAATACCTCTTGTTCATTATCATCAAATATAGTAATAAAGGGAGCAATTTCATAATGGTTCATGATACCGATTGTTCCATTATTAGGGCTTAAATAATTTTCCCAGCCTGTAAAATAGAAATTATTTGCTGCAGCAACCAGCCTGTTACCTGCATTATCTACTATCTTATTTTCGAATTCGACTGTATCATTTATTCCGGCTGATGTATTATATGTAGTGATTTCCGTATTATAAGTGCTTCCTGGTGACCATTCCATATTTCCTTTGTCTTCCAGGGCAAGTTCTTTTTCAATCCAGAAATTCCAGTTTCCGCTATCCTCCTGGTCATAACGAGTGAATACCCCCTGTGCTTTGTATGTACCTGGTGTTATATAGAGCTTTTTCTGAAGCACTTCCGGGCTCTCATTTTTATCATATTTATTTGGATAGAACACGGGCGATAAAGAGCCTTCTCCGCCAAATAAGGCTAAAGCCTGAATCGGAGTTGTTTTATCTCCCTGTGCACCTCCCGGAGAAAGCATTGCAAGGGTGTTTCCTCCAAGTTTTAATATTTGAGTTTCAGGTGTTTGTTCTTCTATATTAATGTTTTTAGTCATGAAATATAGTGGTTTGTCCTGCCAGTCATCGTCCCAGTCTGTAGAATTTATGAATGTTTGGTACTTATATTCTCCATATGGCAGCCAGAGTACCTGTTTGCCATAACCTGCATTATTCAATATTGCACCAACAGTCCGGCCATTTTGGTTTTTTGTATAAATAGCATTGTAATGGGGTACAGATAATATTTCCCCACTTACATCAATAGATTCCAGTTCAACTTTTTTCATAGGATACTCTGCAATATTTACCGTGAGATCCATTGGAAGTTTCTCTATGTTGATAGGAACATACATAAAAATGGGTTCAGCCGGATTATCGGGATTAGCCGGATCAGGAGAATTTCCATAGATAATAAGGCCATGTGTATAGTCTTGATAATCTTCGTATGTATGCAGATACAGGGATGCTTTCCCATTGTCGTCTGTAATACGAGCAAGACTCATAATATAAGAGATGGATGAATCCTTTTGTGCCACCGGTATGACTCTGGCTCTCTTCATAGGATTTCCGTTTCTGTCTAATACATTTACATGCAGGTGATAAGGATCTATACTACCTGATACAACCTCAAATGTAATGCTATCGCTTTCAACAGGACCCAGTGGATCTGCTTCAAGCCTTACACTGGCAGTAAAACTTCCGGTTATGTCATTTGGTATCCTCCAGTATGCATAATCCATTCCTGAGATTCCATAATATTTGTTTCCGGTGCTGCTATCAATAATTTCAAGTTGTGGTACAACATTTATTGAATCACCGTATACAGTATTATTCCCTTGTTTTTCATATGACCTTTTATACACTCCTGTGATAGTATTTCCATGTTCATCACTAAAGTGTGGTATAAAATTGGCTAAATCTCCGGAATAGAATTTTTCATAGTACTCATTAATTTTAATTTCTGCATTAATAACCCCACCTACCTGATATTGTTCAGGCTCTCCTGCATCTAACTTAAGTTCTTCGTTTCCGAAGCTCCAGAACCAGTCTGTGCCTGCATCTGGCAAATCCGGCGACTCTGATGGAATCCGATAAGTAACGTCAGTCCATGCAGAGTAGGTTCCTGGTGTAACAATTATTGTTTCACCAGGAACAATCATATCGAATCCAAAATTTAAATTTCCTGTACAGTAAAGGGCAAGGCTGGCATCAAAAACATCGGGACCCGATACAAGCTCTAATTTTGTAACAGTTTCATCTGTGGGATAGAATTCAATTTTTTGAGTTTCTGAAGTAATTTCGACACCATATTCAAAAAGATAGTATTTACTCACTTTGTCCTTACTCACTTCGTCCCGACCCACAATTCGTATATTATACCTGCCCCTGGTCAAGACTATGCTGGCTTTTCCCTCTTCATCCAGTATGGGAGCATTATCATAATCTTCTCGTCCAAAGAAATCCAGTATTGCATCAGGATCCTTAAAACCAGGTACATTTGATTCAAGAGGTTCTATAATAACCTTTGCTTCCGCCAGTGGTTGCCCTTCTAAATCTGTTGCAGATATTTTTGCAACAGATGCATTACTGTCATCAATAACTGCTTTTGCAGGTGCCCTGACAGTAGCATGGTAAATAAAATCAGTTTCAATTTGACTTGTTTCAGATGCAAATCCCCTGGCTGTAACAAAAAAATCATTCCCATATGTAGCTTCAGTACCGGGTATAATTACCATTCCATCATCATCTGCATAACCGTACCATATTTCCTCATAAGACATATACTTTTCTTCTTCGTTGTAGAAAGCATGATGTACCGTTACCAGTGCCCCTGAAGCAGGTGTACCTGTTGCGCCGCTACCAGAACCACCAGAACTATCAGAACCACCACCCGGGTTAATTATTTCAAGTATCAGTCCGTCCTCCGGAATACCAGCAGTAACATAATTTTTCGATAATGACTTTATACCTTCTATGCTACCTGCAGGATTATCATCTGTCGTTGGTAATGTGTTGTCCTCAGAATTTTTCATATCTATTATTACCGGCAAGGCAATTTCCCGGTATTCCTCTTCACCAGAATCTGTATCCGTCGATTCAAGCATAGAAGCTGTTAAAGGGTTTCTTACAATTGTGTCTGAGATAAGCGAATTTCTCATATTGGATTCAACGCCGGATACAATTTTTGACGCAATAGGTTGAAAGCCTATTGCCTGTACCGGAGTCATAACAGCAACTTCAAACATCATAACTAAAGCAATGTAAATAGCTGTCAAACGTAAAAATAGCTTTTTATCTGATTTTTTGTTCATGGCTTACTATCCCCCCATTATTATACTGGTGTTTTCTATCTTCATTTAAAATCATCGCTTATAGAAATTTTTTAACTTTTATACCCGTATATTGCAGATAGATCATAATATTCCATCCCTGATTCATATGTCCCAATGTTTATGTTACTGTTTATATTACTATTTATATTACTGCTTATATTACTGCTTATATTACTGTTTATATTACTATATTAACTACTTTTTTCATTATTGATTGGTGATACTAAAAAATTACATTTTCCATGTCACAAGTTATTCATTACCTGGTATTTCTATAGTTGATTATTAATTCTGCTCTGGTGTTAACTTTCAACTTTTTGTAAATTTGTGTCATATGGGTATTCACTGTTGAATATTTTATGCCCGATTGCTTTGCTACTTCCTTAAGAGTAAAGCCTTCAATCAGTAATAAATAAATGTCCTTTTCCCGAGGTGTTAAGCTCAATACAAAGTCTTTCTTTTCATCTTCACTAAAAGGAAATTGCTTTATCAGGCCTGATACACTTTGATTATCAGTATAATTCGATTCCACGCATTCATTTTGCAATGAATTGTTCTCATTTTCATTTTTGTGCCTTGTTTCTTTTTTGAACCTATCAAAAAACCTCACTTACTTCACCTCCTTTAATGAGCTACAAGCCTGATTTATTGTATTTGGTGCTGTTGTATTTGCTGATGTGTTTGGTGTCAGACGCCAAATACATCAGCATTTAATTCTATTTTATGCAAAATCTCCTGTTTGACTATTCATTAGTTCTAGTGAAAACAAGAAAAGCCTCCTCATTAGAACTAATGAGGAGGCTTTTAAGGGTACTGTACAAACTACTTTACAGCATACTCACTAAACATAACTACTAATTCTGTCCTGCTATTTATTCCCAATTTACGGTAAATGGATGTACAATAAGTATTTACAGTGGAGTATGCAATATTTATTAATGAAGAAATCTGGCGCATTGTATATCCATCCAGGAGTAAAACGCATACCTCTATTTCTCTTGGTGTAAGCTTTAATTCCGTCAATCGTGCAGTTAGTCTGCTGGTATGAGTAACATCAGAGCGATAAAGGTCGTCTAACCACTCTGCAGAATGAAGTATTTTTGTTAATAAAGGGGTCAGTGTGAATATTATCAAAATAATGCCAACTGAAATTAGGGCAATAGCAGATAACAATGCTGCAGAATTAACATCTTTTATAGCACTTATTATTGAAGAACCTAAAATGTAAAATATAGCAACTGAAAAAATACCGACTCTAAAAAATATAATACTTCGAGATTTTTTTGCAATAATACCCATCATATAATATATACTAACAAAACCCATTGAATAAGAAACTCCAAACAATAATACCTGCAGTAGAATCCATTCTTCACCATTGCTTCCAAAAGCGTTTATAACAAAACCCATTGTAAGAATAGCAAATGAAAAATTAAGTATATAGCATATATTACAGTGTAAAATCAGGTGAAGGAAAAGGGTAATAACAATTCCCAGCAAAACACCAATCACATGATAAGTATTTAAAGTTAAGGACGCTATTGATGTAATTGATCTCCACAAGGCAGGAGCCAGAAAGTCGTTAAATAGAAAAACAAAGCAGGCAAGTATTAACACAGTATAATCTCTTAGTTCTGTCTTTTTCCCGGGTTCAAAACGTTCATCCTCTGTTGTTTTGCCATAAAGCCATGCGCAAATCAAAATTGGCAAAAATCCAACTAATGGTAATACATTAAAAATTCCATTTTCATAATTCGTATCAGCAAAAATGACTTTAGCAACAAGCATAATTTTAGATATAAATATACCTATACTAACTGAATAAAGCCTTTCCAGGTTATTCATAACCATAAAAAATCCGTAATCTATTGATGCTAAAATGTTTCCCATAGCAATAGCTGTTATTGTTGTACCAATATACAAAATTACAGTATTACTTGTTATAGTGTTAATCAAAATCCCTATTATTCCAACAATGGCACTATACTTTACAAATGGCAAAAACTTTTTTAAATCAAGCAGAAAGACACTGGCAGTAGTGGCTAAAGGATACAAAAAAGTGAAAATTGTCATTGGTGAATATGCTGATAGTTTACCAACCTCACCATATGTCCCAATAGGTAGAATATAAAAATCCAGCCAAAGAATTATAGCAATCCAGCTAACAAAAAAAGGCAAGTTCTTTTTTGTTAGCTTATTTATGTTTAGAACTCCTTCCTGTCTAAATGTACCGAGGAAGGAATTTATTGTCTTCTGAAAAATTGCTTTCACCCAATGTCCCCCCTTATTTGTTTTGCATCTGCAAACAAAAGTTGCAGATTGAATATCTTCTTTATTGTTAGTATAAAATGTAAAGACCTCATATTTATAATATATGCTTCCAAAATTTGTACCATTAAATATAGTATATCTAAGTTTGCAGAAGTTTCAACTCAATGTTAATACGTGGGTGCATATTTTAAAAGTGAAGAAATATTTACCAGGAGCTGTAAAGAAAGAAGTATCATCTTTATGTGAACGCAAATCATTGAATGCGTACTTCAAGAGCATTTTTTGAAGCAAAGTATAGTCGTAAGTAAAATCTAGCACATCATCTTTTTCATATTTCCGAACAAAATAATCAAAAATTATCTCTTTTGCGTACGAATCGATATATGAAATTCTATTGTTGTTGCAATTTGCGCACACATCTTTTACCATTGGATCTCCCAAGTGGACTTTGTCTCTAATACTATCAATTGTGGCAAAGCACTACTCTGGGAAAAGATCTAATATGGCGCAAGAAATAATATGCTCTTTTGTTCCTTTTGCTTCCTGCCCACAATAAGCACAAATCACTATGGCTTCACTTCCTATCTTTATAAACTCACCAGCAGAGTCATCGCGTAAAAGCTGGTTGTTAGGCTTCTTATTATTGCTATTATATACCATCAGTTAAAAACCAGTTTCCTATACAGATAATGGAAAGGTTACTTTTAGCGAACGTACCTGCTTATAGAATTTCTGTGCATGAATTCATTATAAATATACCCTTGTTCCGGCGTTATTCCTATAAGCTCTGGACGCTCTTTATATATTTCTTCCAACATCTTATCTAAGCCTCCGATAATACTGAAAGGTTCTTCAGCTTCAATAGGATAATCAGAAATTAGTTTTTTAACCAATTCTTCCGCATGACCCTGGTTCTTGGCAAATACAATACCTTCAAACTTGCTGGCAGCTTTTCTGCTGTTTCTTTTATGATAATAAAAATGTACTGAATAAATCATATGGTTCTCCTCTCATTACCCTATTGCTTATAAACGGTTACTACCTGCTGACTCCACGATATAGTTATAGCTCTGGCCCTTGATTTATATAAAATCACATACCACTTTTTTCACAAACATCTTGTGAGCTTATTCAATGGTATAAACTTACATACCCGCTTTAATTATCCAAAGATAAATCTCTTTTATAATTAATTTAATCAACCTGCTCTGAAAAAAGCTGAGTTCTTAACTCTCCATCTTCAAACCAAACTAGCCAACATTTATCATTTCGACTGCGCAGTTTAGGATATTTCTCAAGTGCTTTTGAAGTAGCTTGTCTAAGTAATCTAACAGTCCAAAAAATCTTGAAATTCAGATGTTCTAATTGCAAAAGCAGTTTTTCTCGATCAACACATAAATATGATTGTGAGTCATGCCACTTTTCTCCTGCTTCAAACCTAATTGCTTCAAGCTGTTTTTCTCCGTTATAGTACTTATACCCATCTCCATCACATATGTCCAGTAATTCCCGTATAATTCGGGAAGGTAGTTTATAATATACATCACCATATTCAGGATAATTAGCTGTGCACTCTTCAACTGTCTTATCAATTGTATATTTCACAAAATCGCCATCATCAATAGAAATATTATAGATTTTATTGTAACACTCATTTTTCCAATTCATCCAGCATATCTCTTTAGGGGTTATATAACATTGAGTCTCAGTAGATGAATGTAAATCCTCAGGATTACTCAGGTTATAAACTAAAGAGTCTTTTCGATTTATTAAGTCATTTTTTAAGTATTTAAATTGCTCATTTGTGATTATTGCCGAAGAAATCCACATAAGTGATTCTCCACCCAAAGCATTAGATACAGAGTTAAAACTATATAACGATATCCAATTCTTTTTCTCTTCTTGTACAATTTCATGGTTGAAATCACTAATATCAATCCATTTTTCAAAATTAGGAGTAGGAGCATTTATTATCCAATTCCTTATGGCATCTTCCCCCATATCTTTGTTAATTAAAGGTGATAGTTCCTCTGGGATAAACCAAGAGGTTTTTTCCATAATGCTATCTGGATTTTCTTGATATAATTCTTGCGCTGGATTTGGAAAATCATCAAGCAAACCATAATCGCTCAGCAATGATGGTACCCTTTCAAAATCTCTAAATGGTAACCGATCTGATAAATAGCCTAAAATTTCATTGCGAGCACACCATGTATACTTCTCGCAAAAAGTCATTATACTACTTTTGGAACCGTGCGTTGCAGGATGATGTTGGCGCAAAATTGCAATATCAACACCGATTAATTCCCCAGGTTTACCTCCATTAGGACAACCGTAGAACTCTTCTTCATTCCATCCCTGTAGTAGAATGTAAGCATATGCAGCTGATAGGACAAATTGATTAGGTTCAAGTGATTCCATTTCCAAAATTCGCGCATGTTCTAACAAGAAGCTGTCTGCTTCTTTATTGTATTTGTAAGCAGGCGATTTCGAATTTGGAATGGTGGTATCTGCACCATCATCAATCAAATCATCCAGATGATCCCAAAATTTCCTTTGCTTTTTGTATGCAAGCTGAATCTCTCTCAATTTTTCTCTACATTTCTCATTAAGAAAAATTTCTTCGTTAGTCAATATATCTTCAATTTCTTTTTCAGAAAAATACCATGTATAGTCAATCTCTTCAGCAATTTTATCACTACCGCGGCGGCTGAAAAACATTCTATCCATAGGATCACACAGAACATATCTTGCCAAATCATAATCAATTGGTCCAAAGCCACCCATCCGGGTACCAGAAGTAGCCTCACGATTAAGAGGGATAGTTCCACTTGTATGATATGGTGGACGGCTCTCACCTACATCCTCATCATTTATGGTACCAAATGCATAGGACCGTTCAACAATAGCTCTGCTGTAATATCGAATAGCACAATTATAATGCATACTAATTTTATCTGAAGCAAAAATATTTTTTATCATCCAATCACTGAATAATTTAATGCATGGATGTTCTTTTTCAAGCATAAATACAGTCCCCATTGCTATGGAAAACAAATCTTCTTTCATCTGAGGATCGTTAGTGTTCCATGTATACTCGAACAGCTTATAAAATTCAAAAGGTTGCGTAAAAGCCCATTTCATTAGTTCTCGTCTATAACCCACTCTTTCAATATTATTAACAGTAGTTAGCATCCATGCATAGACTAAGGGAATACCATTATATTTGTCCTCGCTACATAATTTATATCTTTTATCGCTTAAATCAATTTTTGTATAACATTTCCAAGGAGCATCTCCTGGGTACCTTAAATAGCTAGGTACAGACCATATAATGTCACGTTTTCCCGCAGTTTCAAAACCTATAAGATACTCATGTAATATCTGTGCACCAAGAGAATGATTCTCAATTCGTGATACCGGAAGAACAATTTTATTCACAACACTTTTTAAACAGTCCGAATTATAATTCATCATCCTTTTAACCAAAGGTATGTATTTAGATGCAGGGTTTGGTGATACGTTTGATAATGAAAAGCATACTAAATCAAATAATTCGTTATTACTTAAATTATCTCTGAAGCTTTTATTCTCAGTTATCAAATAGCTGTAATCTTCCAAAAGAAGGATAGAGACCATTTGCAGAGCACCCTCATGACCTGTTAATGTTTCTGTAAGTGTAACTTTTGATGGATTTTGTATTTGATCAGTAATTAATAGTGCAAGTATATAATCAAAAAAAGGTTGAATGCCAATCGAATAATAGGTTTTTGGTGGCTCAAGTATAGTATCTGAATTTGCTGTATAGCTCTGAAGTATTCCATAATCTTCAATAAAATCAATAAATTCTCTTCGGTAATCATGGGCGACGGTAATAAGCCCTGGAACATCTTTCAGAGAATCAATTAAATCATTTCTATACACCGTTGTATTTATTAGAAACTTTCTTGCTACTGCTAATAATGAATTTTGCACAATAATCTCTCTATCTCCATACCCTGTTTCATATTTGGAGTTAAATTCTCTTTCAATTATATGAAATTTCTTCGATAAAAGATTAGTAATAGTAACAGAAGATTTTTCTACGCCGGATATACTTCTATGCCTATAATTTTCACAAAAAATACGCAATGCAAGGGGAGTTTTTAAGCTCCATTTAATCCAAGAACACCCTTCGATATTTATACGAAAATATTCAATATATTCTTGAAATAATTCGTTTACTGGAACATCACCATCAGAAGGTAGTCTTAATGTATTACTCAATAAGCTATCATCATATGCCAATTCTCTAAATACATATGGTCGACTTGTAATACAAAACCTTAGCCGGGGATATTTGTAACATATTGCTTCTATCTCTCGAAGGCGATCATACCACAACTCATATGGTGTAGATTCATCCACCCCTTCAATGCAAATTAATATCTTCGGAATGATTTTAGCTACAATAGTATCTGCTGTAGAGACATTATTAATTTCTGCACGATATGACAATGCTTCTAAAGCCTGCCATAATTCTGTTTCGTTCCAAACTGAAGCTAACCCTAAAGACTTTTTTAAGATATCAATCCAGCTATTATTTGGATTAACATCTTTCGCGCGGATTAATATCGGAATATGTAATTTTTCGTTTAGTAATGATTCCACCATGTTAGCTATCCCATGTGTTTTTCCCGAACCAGGATTGCCTAATATCAGATATTTTTTATTATCTAATTTAAAACGAATATCCGAAATAATAGTATGGATTTCATTTTCCTGAAGTGCTTCGGCAGTTTTTTTAATCTCATTAATGTGAAAGTAATTTCCTCTAAATTGCTCGTTTTGCTTTAACAACTCTAATAGCATAGCAAAGTCAATATACCAATTATTTTCGTTAATCGAGGATGCAACTTGTTGGTCATTATTTACAGCATCTATAGTACATTTTATCTCACCTAATAATTTAATTACTTGCTCTTGAGTTCCCTGAATTTCATGTATTAACTGCTCCTGTGATGAATGATCTTGAACAAATTGTAAATAGTCATCGCATGCTTTCAAAAATTTGCTGCATTGCTGGCTCATAGCACTCAGTGTACTTATACTATTTTGACGATCATCTAATGTTCCTACAAATTTTAAAATGCTTTTTTGCATTTGTCCTTGAATATGCAGACAAGGAGTATACTTCTGCGATAACCATCCACTTTTTTGTTTTTCGTAAGAGTACACAATAAGCTCTTTGGAAATCTCGGATTTTTCAAACCAATATCGGTATATCCCTGCAGCATCACTATCTTGCAATTTAGTTAAAAGTTGAGTTTCATTCCATAACTCAATTTTCAACCCCGGATAATCATCCTCTAATCTATTTTTCAACTGCTGCCAACGGTTTGATTCAGTATTATCTATAACCTTTTTTCCTTTACCAATACGATCCGATGATAAATCACGCGGAATACATACAATATACTGCTTTATCGATGGTCTTACTCTAAGTGCAGTTTTAATCGAGTTGCTAATTTGCCCGAATTGATTTGCAGAAATACTATTCAAGAACCACTTTGCTTGCATCCCAATAATTGTATCTTCTTTTTTTATAGCAAAGGATTCAACTCCCCCATCTCCTCCAGAGCCATTTACAATTGTAACTGCTTTTAAAGAGTCAGGATATGTTTTTTTGCACCACAATTCAAACAACTGATTGCACATGCATTCAAAAGCTCGTGCTGGTGCCTCATTATAAGTTTGGAAATGTTGCCAGTTCATATTCTCACCCCTTTTATCTAATATGCCATTTTTCTCATTAGCCATATTTCATGACTGTCTGCCAGCTTAAAATCTGACTTATTATTAGCAAAGTATTGCACCCAGGATAATCTATTATGACCTTCGACAAGCTGATATGGAAGCTTATAATTCCCTTCATTGAATTCTGAAGATTTCATAACAATAATAGGGATTTTCCATGTCCCATATGTATACCAATGATTGATCAGTTCGTGCAAATGACCATAAGAACTTCTGTTAATATCTCCATTTATTTTTTTCAAGCTTTCTATTCTCTCTTGTAGATAGAGATTGCTAAACTTGGGAGGCTTTATTTTCATAATATTATCAACTGAAAGTTTCATTAATTCGAATTTGACTTCATAATAATTAATGCATGAAAATTCATCAACAAACCCTGAAAAATTGTATAGCTTATAAAAACTTTGCTCAAGCACACTTTCAGGGAATTTTCCTACTTCTCTATTAATCCTCTTGCAATATTTGAGAAATCCATCTGTATTCCTCCAATCGCTTTCATACTCATTTGGAGTAAAGTGTTTCCAACTATCATGTTGATTCATAAGGTTTTCTCCAGGATCTATTTTTCAGTTTATGTATTTATCGACAACAGGGTATAATGCTTCCATAGCATTAATAAACTGACCCCATTCCGGATTCTTTTGTTTTTCATGTGACGTAAGGTAATACTTTATATAGCATTCTCAAAGCTTTATTATCACTTTTATCTATTTTATAAAGATAGAAAATCAGTTCATACATTTTTATCACTTGTACATTGTCCAAACCTGTCATCCATTCTTCCGCTTTTTCTATTAACTGAACAGTGTTGGAATCATGGGTAGCAAAATAAATCAATCCTTTTACAGCTATGTATGCAAGAGATTTTACTTCACCCCGGTCGTCTTTATTATCAAGCAAAGGATCATATTTTGTTAAAGGATAAATTTTTTCTTCTATTGAATTTCTAAGCATATATTCTTCTGCCGTCAGTGATGAATCCTTATGAATAGTAAGACGCGGAGGTGAATTGCTGATGTTTGTGTCAATGTAAGTCCTGACTGATGGTAGTACCAGCTCATCATATACAGCTTCATGGATAGCCAGGTTAGGGAATGCTTCAAATATTGGCTCAAGCCATATGCGTTGAAATACGAGAAAATCGAAGGATTTTTTTGCATACCTGCTTCTATCCGGTGGAATTAGAAAATTGGCATCTAAAGTAATGACTTGAGCCGGATTACTAAAAACACTTTCTAAGGTCGGGTTTGGGGAGGAGAGATTTATATCCATCACTAACCCTCCTCGTTAAAGAATTCTTCAAATTCATCTATATCTTCATCAGACACTTCGAACTTATAACCAAAGTCGTCAGGTTTTTTGTTGAAGAGGTTTAATGTATTTATGAATTTGTCTTCATCTATAATGCCATCTTCAAAGTTGCGAATAATAATTTCGATATCCTTTGGAGAAGTACCAATATTATTTGTAGCCGTGTTAAGCTTTACAAATACTTCTTTATTAATAGCCTTACCCATACGACCATATTCACCGTCCAAATCACGCTCGTCAATGCTATACAGTCGTTCATATTGTTCATCAGAAACAGCATCAATTTCTCTTAATCTCTTGACAAGCGAACGATATGGGAGCCACCAAACACATTGCAATCTAACTATAAAGCGAAGTAACATTTTTGTTTGTATTTTCCTAAGTGAAGATGTTTTAAATTCATCAAGCACAATACTTTTTAATGTGCTTTCAGGAAGGAGGAATTCAGCAGCAAATCGATTAGCCTCAGCTTCTACATAACTATCCTCTTCCTCTGACAATCGACTAAGATGTGAACCGGTCTTTGTGTAAAAATGATATAGCTCATGGGCAATGGCAAATATCTGCTTGTCAAAAAAGTCAGCAGTATTTAAACCAATGAAAACAAGCTCTTTATCCCCTTCCGTGGAGCACATGAGTGCCGCAGAGAATGCCGGTTTTACATCATCTAACTTAATAGGATATTCTAACAATAGAATATTCATATTTTCAAGAATTGTAAAAATGTCATTAGCAATTGGTGTTTCACCTATAAAGCCCAGTTTGCGACGCTCATCCCCTGCTAACTTACGAATATTTTCAATTTGAATTTCATTAAGAGAGATTGAGTGATTCATTTTCAAATTTACTCCTTAACAATATTTGCTGCCTAAGAGATAGCATCATGGTAAAAAGTTTTTCTACCCCTTCTTTTTCAGATTCACTTAATGTTTCACTGCGCAAAGCAATAAATGAGTTCGATTCTTGTTTTTCAATGAACATATCAACAATATCAAACTCAAGCGTATTGGCCAAAGACTCCAACTGGATAATAGAAGGAATAAAGTTCTCACGTTCTATGCGGCCTATCATTACTCTATTTATACCGGTAAGATCACTTAGCTGTTCTTGTGTCAGTCCTTTTTCCTCACGTTTTAACTTCACTATTTCTGCAAGTTTTGCAACAGATAATTTTTTCATTTTTCAAGCCTCCTTTTAATACATAGTATTCCCACTCTTAACTATATGATACTATAAATTTCATTTTTGGTCAACAAATAAGTAAAATATGAGCTTTGATTTGTATAATGAAATTTAGGATTGCATCATTTTAAACAAAGACCTATTCATTTAAACCACGCAAAGTGTAAAATAGAATATTTTTATTTTCCTCCCGCTATCACTTTTATTTCAGCGCTAACATGTCATAAATAAACTTTCGGCTTATTCTCGCTCCCGCGGCTGCTCTATTCTTAATACAATTCTCAGATAGTCGTTATAATCCTTTCCACGCTTCGTCGGCTCATCGTAAACAGCATATCTGGACGGGAGAATGGTTTGAATGGCTTTCGTCGCCAATCGCCCTGGTATGTCGTTATCCAAATGCAAAACAATATCTTCAATGTACGGAAAATCCTTTAAGTATTGCATGAGTGGGGCAGGCGGAGTACTCTCCTCAATATTCTTTTTCGGCCTGTAAATTCCCGCAAGGGATAGACAGTTTTCCAACTTCCAGTCCCTGCCAGAAAGCAGTTTCAGTGTGCCATAGGACAATAAATCAATAGCGCTTTCAAACAGATGCAGCCTGCAGCATTGCTTCGGGGAGTGTCATGTCCCTCACTTTGATGAGATAGTCCAGGGCAGAACGTCCACCGATGTCGCGTGACCACCAGTTCCATTTTCTATTGCTAATTTTCAGACTGTCATGACTTCGTGTAGTATAGACATTGCCTGAAAAGCGTACCAGCTCATAAGGCTCGTAATATTGCAGATAAGTAAGCAGATCCATTTGCTTTGCTCGTTGGATTTGTTCTGGTGTTACATAGGGCATAGTTTATCACCTCTAAAAATGAAACAGCATCGGGGTATTTACCGATGCTGTTTCATAGATTGTTTTGTTGTAAGTTCATAATATACCGATTTTTTTCAAGTAGGCCATACAGTCCGCATGTCCTTGAAAATAAATTTCCATGTGCTCCATAGAATTCGCCTGTTCATTCACTCTTAAATATTCAACCAGTGCCTTATGTTCGTCATTGTTCAATGATACGCCGCCCTCGCCATCCACAGCTTTTTGTACGGCTGGATATTGCCGCTGTATTTCTATTCGCCTGTAATAAAGCTTGCTATATTCGTCGTTGCTGTGAAGCAGGTTCATAACAATATCATTGTCGATTTCACCGAATAATTCTTCCACTCGTTTGACTAAATTGTTCAGGATAAAATCCTGAGAATCCTTTGAATTGTCGAGTAGACTCATTCTTTTCTCCTTTCTTGTGAGTTAGGCGAAAATTAAG
>DAOSDD010000085.1:0-16529 GCA_035362115.1 Clostridiales bacterium
ACAGGTACCCCATACTTTTCTGCCTTTTGTTTTATGTACTCTTGCAGCTGATAAATGGTCTATTGTAAAAAAATATAGAAAATTTTGTTTTTGTTAGTGATTTTGTTAGTAATTGCGTGATATAATGAAACTAAAAATTTCATAAAAATAACATATTTAAATGTGCACTATATACTATTATTCTCAAAAAGCAAACAAAAAGGAAAACTTTTTTGCGTAAAACCATGTGGTGCAGGCGTAACATGAGACTTTTTGAGAATATATAGTTCGTTAATTTATCGTAGTGCACGCTCATTTGTTTGTAGCTATACGCTGAGATATAAATATAACAAAATGGGAAAAAGGTAAAATGTTAATTTCTGGGGGTGTTTTATGTCTAAAAAAGTAATTGCATTGATTCTAGTATTATCTCTTGTTTTATCTGCTGCTCCATTCTCATATGCTAGTGAAATTGCAGACATTCCAAGCGATACTTTCCGGGTTTCTGATGAATATGCAGCGCAATATCCCAACGGTGTGATTGAATTTGAATCAGTGGGGTTTGATACAACAGAAGGTGACGAAGATTTTGATGTTATCGTTTTAAGGCGTGGCGGCACTTCTGGCAGGGTAGAGGTTGATTTTAAGGTTATTGAAATTACGGCTAAGTACGGAGATGATTTTTCTATCTTCGTGCCTAAGTGGTATGGTTACAATATTCTGAAAAAGGAAACAGATTCACCAACCCTGTTGGAATCATCATTAGATAAAAATAAAGATGGTTTTATTACTTCAGCTGGAGATGAGACCGCAACTGATAAACAACCTGCCACTGAGGAGGAATCCATAGATGAAGATGAAACTGCTGCTGAGGAACAACCGGTGGCAGAACAAGAAGCTGTACCACAGGAAGAACTGGTGCAGTTGGAGGCAGCAGCTCCCGTTTACAAATCATCACTGCATAAATTGCGTGATGAGGCTTTGGGAGAAATAAGCGAAGCCCCTGAGCTGATTAATACGCCAATGAATATATTTGATATACAGGATCCTGAACAAATAAAGATTGGTGACGCATTAAACACACTTATGCCGGGAGTAGCCGGTCATCTGGTTTTTGAAGACGGGGAAAATTATAAGACATTCAAGGTAAGAATTAATGATGACAGCATATTTGAAGGACCGGAGCAATTCATTATCGGACTTTTTAATCCGACAGATGGTGCTGTTTTAGGGGATGCTTATAATGCAACCTTTAACATAATTGATAATGATGTAGGTGCAGGACAAATCATCGGGTTTGAACAAGATTATTACTATGTATATCCTTCCGAAAAAAAAGCGGAGGTCATTATTACACGTACCGGTGATATTCATACATATGCAAAAATAGAAATATCAACTTTATCCGGAAGCGCAAAGGCGGATGAGCATTATGCTCCCGTTATGACCGATGCCATGTTTTTGCCCGGTGAAACAAACAAAAGGGTTTTAATACCGCTTCTTGCTGACAGTGTAGCTGAAATGTTAAGCTTTGAAATAGTGACTACCCAAGATGAAAAACCAACAAGTGGAACAAATCGGGCTACCATAAGCATAATGCCGGAGGAAGAAAAAAACGGAATGTTGCTTATGTCTGACTGGGAAACAAACAGTATTTCATTTATGCCCAATCAGGAAGCAAGCAGAATTTCGCTTATGTCTGCTCAAAATGATTTTAGTCTGCAAACAATCAGGGACGACGGATCGTATATTTATATAAGCGGCAATGAATTTACACATGAAAATTCGTTTTACTATAATTTGCAAGGTTACAAATATAGTGGACCCCAGCCTGCAAATTGGGGATCTGAAGGAAAGCAAATGTCTTTAGAGTACAGTCGTTATGCTCCGTATGGTTATTCTTCCATATATAAATGGGTTGACTTAAGAGGTATTAGTGGTATAACTCTCAAATGGCGGAACACAGGAACTAATTATTACAACGTATCAACAGTCCAAATAAACGATACCAACTATTACCAGTTAAACGGATCTTTTGGAGGCGATGCCGGCGGTGATACTTATATAAGTGCTTCTACTAATAAATATCCAAGAATACAGGCACCACTCCGTCTTGTATATAATACATCAAATTGTTCCGGAAGTCTTGGAATTTGGAGTATGAAATTGCATAAGCAGCAGTTCAAGGTCAGGGTAGAAGATGCAATACCGCTTACTTACTATACATGGGATGGAGAGACAAAAAGAGAATCCGAACCTTTTAATCCGGGTACAGTAATACCTGGTAATTGGAACCCGTATCGGGATGAAACAATAACACTAACCCCGGAACTTAGCGATGAAGGGAAATTACGGGGAGTTGAATTTGTCGGCTATCAGATTAAGAGAGCCCAAAAATCAGAAGGTATTATAGGGACGCCTTTGGGGGGAAAGATAGGTTACAGCAGCATTATTGAGTCAAAAGCAATAACACTGACACCGGAATTTATTGCAGGCAACATATATGGAAACGGTAGCAGTGAATATGAAGAAGAACTGATAATACGACCTGTTTTTAAAAGGGTGGAAACATCTTTGAAAATAGCTAATTACGATGATACAAAAGGCGACTTGTTAATAGGTGGGAAAAAATATAAAAATGAAGCATTAAATACGGAAGGCTTTTTATCAGGTGATGTCCTTATAACATCGTTGGTACCTGCATCTTTTTATTCACCTGCAGGCTTTACCCAGTACACTGTTAATAACTATGGTCAAATTGTACCAAAAGAATACAAGTTTCCTTCAGACATCATATTGACCGATAAGAAGCTGAATCCCATCGTAGAACCAATTTTTATCGAAGACAACAAGACAATATCCATTGAATGGAAATCATTGGGAATAGGTACTGCTGAACCAAAGGGAATAAACAATTTAAGAGGCATGATTTTGCACGATCATCCTCTTAATATGCCGCAAAATGAGAGGAATATCCTATATAATGGTGTACCATATATGTCACCACCCAAATTTGAAAATTATAATGATTTTGAATCATATAAGGCAGGTATGGCGTATTACCGCAGCATACTTACCCAAAAAGAAGCGAAAATCGCGCAAAACTATAACACCTACCGTCAGCAGTACGATAAATTTACACTGGAAAGGCTGCATATTGGTGATATCGTAACCCTCTATGCAAGACCTGATAAGGATTATACAGTCTCCTGGATGATTGATGAAGGCCAAAGCGGTCCCGTGCTTGACAAGAAAGTAACACGAAAGCTTGTCCATATTGGGAGCAGCTTTAGCTTTGAGGTGACAGATAAAATAAAAAAAGTATATTATTCTTTTGTTAATGTAAACCAGCCCGGTAATGCCATATTTGAAGGTAAGGTGGTTAAGTCTAAAAATACGATAAAAGATCAAAGGGAATATGCCATTGACCCGGAGGATCCGTCTACTTTTACAGGTGTGCCGGGGGTAACAGTATCCATTGCAGTAGCAGAAAGTAAAAACCATTCAGTAACGGTATTTGGACAAGAGTATGAAACAACGGCATTAACTGATAGTGAAGGGGATTTTGCCATATATGCGCCTTATGCAGTAAACGGCTTTCTCTATTCTGTCAAGCTGACAAACGGTGATATAGTTTATCCCAAATCTGTTTCGGTAAGCGATTATATGTATTTGGAAATACTGTTCATGGATAATTTTAAAGTAATGGACATGGATATAAAACTAGACAAAATAGCACAGGATAAGATAACCATTGAAGACAAGCAAGCTGTTATATCTTTAAAAACATATTCCGAAGATAATCGCAGGATAAGCAAGGTGCGCTTGAGAAGCTATAACTCTTTAGGATATTTATGGCAGACCATGGATGCGGAGATAGTTGGCAATAATACCTGGCAAGTTACAGCAAATCTCCGTGAAAGCTTCAAAGACGGAGGAAGATTGACCGTTGAATTGTATGATGACAGGGACATAGGACATGGTGAAATAGAATCAGGGTATATGATTAGCGATTTGCCTGAACCCAAAGATGTTGTACTACCTGTTTTACAGAGTACCGGACCCGGCTATAATCTGCAGCCAATAGGCGAGATAAAACCTGAAACCGACCTGGGCAGAACTCGTAGTTTATCACCCGTGCAAGAAGGTTCGAATTCTAAAACCTATGCTATTGCAGTAGGAGCGGGGGAAGTATTAAAGCAGGTGGTAGCCGACAATCCCAGAAAATTTGACAATCAAAAGGTTGCTCAAAAGGCTAAGATTTTAGCAAGTTATCTCAATGATGGAAGGTACTCTTCGAACCTTGTGAATAAAAGCTGGGATAAATCCAAGGGAGCATCAAAAACAGGTCCGGGTAAGGGCGGTCTTACTGTTGACTTTGATGTGGGATTTTATATTCAGTTAACCAAGGCAACGGATGGGAATATAACTGATTATTATTTTGACTATGCAATGATTTATGTTGCAAGCAAAGTTCAAGCCAAACAAGATATTAATGCAAGTATATGCGGTGTTCCCGTATACTTAACTATAAAGGGAAGCGGAATGGTACGGGGATTAATGGTAGCTGAAGGTGGTAACGATACAAGGGTTTTAACAACCTATGGATATTTTCCCGTAGGTGAAAATTACGAAGGTATAGATAAATTCGGCCTTTTCCACATTAATTTAAAATTTGCCATTGGAACAGGAATTGGTTTTAGAGGGCCTGCGGCTATTGGGGTTGAAGGGGAGATGTACCTTGACGTGGCTTCCCAACCACCCTGTGAAGGGAAAGGAACCCTTACTTTTGCCCTTAATGCGGAAATTGACTTTTTGATGATACCCATAAAATTCAATGTTGCAGAATACACAGTAGAATTATTTAAAAGTGACGGTTATATCGAAAATGACTGGCTGCCTGAGGTAACCAAAAGAAATACCATGCAAATGCTAAACAATATGGTCAATGAGCAAGGCGTGTCAAATATATCCGTGCTTGACCGGGCAAGCATGTCCGGTTGGAATACAGTTCCGGATGGCGAAAATGCAGGGATAAGGGAAATAGAAACCACAACGCTGCAAACCGGTATCTACAAGCATCCTCAGCCGAAGTTAATTTCTCTGGACGGTAATAAGAAAATACTGTTTTTTATAAACGATGATTTGAGCAGGGAAGGCTATGACAGAACTGCCCTGTATTATTCGATTTATGACGGACAATGGAACCCTCCGGTTATGCTTCAAGACGACGGAAAGATTGATTATGACCCCTATGCTAGGATAGTAGGGGATAAGCTGCTGGTTACCTGGTCCGGTTCAAACAGGAAGTTCGGTGAAACGCAACCCTCTGTGGCCGATTTACTGAACAGCACCGACATCTATGCACAATTCTTCAGTTTGGACGGTGAAAAAATCGGGGAAACAGCGCAATTAACCTTTGATAACGGAACCTATGGGAATATGTCGCCAAAGGCGCTTTATGACGAAAAAACGGGAAGTATCATGGTTATTTACAATAAGACGGATTATAAGACCGAGGGTGTTACATTTGACGGCGATGCATTAAAAGCAGGTGATTACCTGCATAATTCATACAGCACAATCGCTTACAGGATGTATGTAAACGGAGAGTGGCAGACCACTTATAACAGCGACGAAACTACATACCTTGATTATGAGCAAAAGTACGGGGCCGGTTCACTTTACGGACAGAGATTTTTAGACTTCGGTATAGGCGGCCTTACTCCGAAAGTAACCGAAATAGCAGCTTCAAGCCGGGACGGCAGGGCATTGATCATGTATACCCTTGATATTGATAATAATCCGCATACAGAAAGCGATACTGAAATATTTATGAAAATATATGATTTTACCGACCGGAGCATTACACCTCCCATCAGGATTACAAACAATTTAGTTGAGGATTCCAATCCGCAGGCAGTAGAATACAACGGACATTCCTATTTATTCTGGAATAACGACGGTAATATTTCTTATCTAGACATTAATGCACTAATAGATTTAAACCTTATGGAGGAAACAATAGACGGCGTATTGTATTATACATTGAACAAAGACTATGAAAGCTTTTCAACAGTGCTGAATGAGAAAAATGCCGAGGCTGCGGAAAGCTTTACCGTAACAATAGGAGATGAGGGCAATCTTTACGTGGTATGGAGCGAGTTAGGGCAAACTGTATTTAATACCGGAGAACAGGAAACAGTCATAAAAGAAAGGCAGTTGTACGCAACTATGTATGATGCACAGTTTACCGGTATTTTTGATGTCGAAGATGGAGAACTCGTTTACATGGGAGGCTGGGGTACTAAACAAAAGCTGACCGAGACTTCCGGGGAATATAATAATGAACAGACTGTTGCTGTGGATTCGGATGGCATGGTTACCATTGTCAACCGCAGATTTGAAATTGTTGACGATGCCGATGCTCCAGGGAGCAAAAAGGAATCGGATACATCCGCACTGGTTGCAAGAAGGTTTGAGCCAAAATCCACACTTTATATAAATTCATCTGATATAAAGGTATACCCGGAATATCCAGGAGCTGAAGATAATGTAGTGCTTACCATCAGTGCTGTGAATGAAGGCTTTATGCCATCGGATAGTGTAACATTTAAATTTGAAATGTATGATGATGAGCATGGCTGGGTGCAATACTGTGATAACATAGTCGCCCATTCCCATATTTCATCTGGCAGTAATGTTACGGCAGATACAATCTTTACGGTTCCAGATGATTTTTCAGAAGAAAACCCTGTAAAATTAAGAATAACAGTTTGGGAAGATGATTTTGAAGATAGTGCCACCGTAGAGCACTATACCATATGGCCTAAAGAAAACCTTGTCATAGAAAATCAGGACGGTTATATTGCTGCAAAGAATAAAGTAAGGATCACTGGCTTGTTTTTAAATACAGGAAGTAAAGATGCTGAAAATGTTAAGGTTACTATTGAAAAAATTGTTGATGAAGCAATGACTATTGTTGATGAATCAATGATCGAAGAAGATTCTGAAATACCAGACCCTGAAATTATTAAAACATTTACATATGATAATGTAAAAACTTCAAATGTATATGATATTGATGAGTTAATCGAAGTATCTGATGCTGATTTTGGAAAAGATGAGCGCATAGAGTTTTCCATTAATATTAAGAAGGTTATTAATAATGAGGAAACAACGATATATTCAAAGCCTGTCATTGT
Source organism: Clostridiales bacterium (assembly GCA_035362115.1). Taxonomy (GTDB): domain Bacteria; phylum Bacillota; class Clostridia; order Acetivibrionales; family DUMC01; genus DUMC01. The sequence goes on from DAOSDD010000085.1 coordinate 7,185, forward strand.
ATACAAAAACCCGCAAATGGATACTGAAATTTCGGATATTATAATCAATAATAACCTTCCTATCAATATAAAAAAAGGAACCTCGAAAAATGCAGATGCCAGGATTCAACCCTACGGAGCCGCAAGTGCATATAAATTGCGATATACAAGCTTGAATCCCGAAATAGCGGAAATTGATGCATCATGCGGTATTATCAGCGCATTGAAGAAAGGAACTGCAGAAATTCTTGTTGAGGCCATAAGAGTAAACAGTGTATTATTATCTGATACAAATAACCAAATTTATACCTCAGCAGGAAGCTTTGTAGATTATAACGATGACGGTTCAATAAAAGGTTATATTGAGGCTGATCGAAGCGATATAGTGATGGCAACTAAAAGTGTTTTTATTAATGTTACGGATCCGGAACCTGATCCGGATAAAGAACCTGATCCGGATAAAGAGCCTGATCCGGGCAAAGATCCCGAGCCAGACGAAGAACCGGCTCCAGATGAAAAACCTGATACGAATAAAGATACTGAACCGGATGAAAAAACCGGTTCGGATAAAGAATCTGAAAATTCCACCAATGGTGATTCAACCGATGCATCTGATGTGATAGAAATCATAATTGAAGATGACCGGGTCACACTTTATATTAAAGGGGATTCAACCCTTGGACAAAGTGATGTAGCTGAAGCCTTAAGCAAACTTGGCAATAAAATACAACAGATAAACAATCTCGTAATAAATGAAGGTGACAAACTGAATATAGATGCAGCAGCACTTAAGACTCTGTCAGATAATGAATTAACTGCTGAAATTATACTCAAAAACGGTGGGATATTGTTATCCAAAGATGTACTGGAAGAAATTGCTGCTAAAGCTGATTCCAATGTAGTTATTAGTATCAATAAGACTGAAAGTAGTGACGGAAGACCAATTGTTGATATTGAAATTACATCGGGCAGTGAAAAGATAACCGGCTTCGGCGGAAAGGAAATAACAATAAAAATACCATACACACTTAAAGATGATGAGGATGAAAATGCAATTGTGGTTTATTATATTGACGAAAATAGAGAGCAAAGGATGGTTACAAATGGTGAATACAAAGATGGCTTCGTAATTTTTAAGACCAATCATCTTTCAAAATTTGCAGTTGGTTATAACAAGGTAGAGTTTATGGATGTTTCAGGCTGGGCGAAGGATTATATTACCTATCTTGCTGCAAGAAGAATTGTAAATGGGATTGGCAGCAATAAATTTGCACCGGAAAATAATGTGACCAGGGCTGAATTTGTAAAAATGCTTGCTGTTTTGTCAGGAGACACTCTATCAGAAAATGTTGAGACTCAATTTAGCGATGTTGCCAAAACTGAATGGTTTGCACCTTATGTGGCATGGGCAGCAAAAAATGGTTATGTTCTTGGTACATCTAAAACAACATTCGCACCAAAAGACAGTATAACCCGTGAGCAGATAGCAGTGATTATTGAAAGATTCTTAAAAGCTAAAAATTATAAATTCCAGAGTCAGGGCGTCCCAAAAGCATTTACAGATGAGGCGGATATAAGCACTTATGCAAAAGATGCAGTAATGACGTTAAGCAATATAAATATCATATCCGGTAAAGGTAGCAATATCTTTGCACCCAAAGAGAATGCCACAAGAGCGGAAAGCGCAAAAATGCTTGCTGCACTAATATCTATAATGCTGGAGTGAACTCGTTCAGCTAAAGCTGAACATCGGGGAATCAGATGGAGACTCTACTCCACCTGATTTAGGTCCCACCTATAGAGGTGGGAGTCTTAACTTAATAAGGTGTAATGATAAATTTTTGCTAAACGTAGTTAAGCTTAGCCCAATATAAAAAATTAAGTCCTGATAAATAAAAACAAGCCATCTGCTTGGATTTAAGATTCGATATTGATATCGAAGAGGAGCTAACAACTGTAATAAAATATGTTGACAAACATAGACGTACGTGGTAGTATATAGACAGGAGGTGTTTATATATGAACACATATAAACCAAATGAATTTGCAGAAATGATAGGTGTGTCAGTTAAAACATTGCAAAGATGGGATAATGATGGTAAATTAAAGGCTTTTAGAAATCCTTCTAATAGAAGATATTATACTCATAATCAGTATGTTGAATATATGGGTAAAATTGTTCAAGACAAAGACAAGAGAAAAACTGTTATTTATACAAGAGTTTCAACAAATGGACAAAAAGATGATTTAAAAAATCAGTCTGAGTTTTTAAAACAATATGCTAATGAAAAAGGTATAATAGTTGATGAAGTATTTGAAGACGTTGGTAGTGGTTTAAATTACAATCGTAAAAAATGGAATAAACTACTAGAAGATTGCATGTTAGGGTTAATAAAGACAATTATCGTTTCTCACAAAGACAGATTTATAAGATTTGGATTTGAATGGTTTGAAAGATTTTTAAAATCAAACGGAGTAGAATTAATAGTTGTTAATAATGAAAGTTTGTCGCCACAAGAAGAAATGATACAGGATTTAATTTCAATTATTCATGTTTTCTCTTGTAAAATATATGGTTTAAGAAAATATAAAACTAAGATAAAGGAGGATGAAGAGATTGTTAAAAGCCTACAAAACCGAGATAAACCCCACCAACCAGCAAAAACAAAAAATTCATAAAACTATTGGAGTTTGTCGATTTGTTTACAATTTTTACATTACTCATAATAAGGAAGTTTATGAAAAAGAAAAAAGGTTTGTTTCAGGAATGGATTTTTCTAAATGGTTAAACAATGATTTTATTCCTAATAATCCTGGATACAAATGGATTAAAGATGTTGGAAGTAAAGCAGTAAAGCAATCCATTATGAATGCTGAACAGGCTTTTAAAAGATTTTTTAAAGGGCAGAGTAAAATCCCCTGTTTTAAGAAGAAAAAGAATCAAGATGTAAAAGCCTATTTCCCCAAAAATAATAAAACTGATTGGGCTGTAGAAAGACATAGAATAAAAATTCCAACACTAGGCTTTGTTCAATTAAAAGAAAAGGGGTATATCCCTACCAATGGCAAAGTAAAAAGTGGTACATTTTCATACAAAGCAGGGAGATATTATGTTTCAGTATTAGTGGAAGAAGATATTAAGATATTATACAATAATACTAATGATGGATTAGGAATTGATTTAGGAATTAAAGATTTAGCAGTTGTAAGTAATATAGAAAAACCCTTTAAGAATATTAATAAAACTAAAAAAGTAAAAAAGTTGGAAAAGAAACTAAAACGTGAGCAAAGAAAACTTTCGAGGAAATACGAAAGTTTAAAAATAAGAAATAAAAAAGAAGGAGGAAATGCTACTAGGCAAAATATCCAAAAACAAGTAGTTACAGTACAAAAACTTCATAATGCACTTACAAGTATAAGAGATAACTATATCAATCAAGTGGTTAATGAGATAGTAAAAACCAAACCATCTTATATAACTATAGAAGATTTAAATGTAAGTGGAATGATGAAAAATAAGCATTTGGCAAGAGCAATAGCACAACAAAAGTTCTATCAATTTAAAACTAAACTTCAAAGCAAATGCGTTTTAAACGGGATAGAATTACGAATTGTAGATAGGTTTTACCCATCAAGTAAGATGTGCAGTAAATGTGGAGCAATAGATAAGACTCTCAATCTATCAGATAGAACATATATATGCAAAGAATGTGGCTGCGTAATTGATAGAGATAAAAATGCATCGATAAATCTTGCAAATGCAAAAACGTATAAAATAGCATAATAAAGCTAATATGCGTATGTACCGATGGCTAGTCGGGAGTTTAAGCCTTTGGAGTGTTAAACCAAATGTTAGTAGGGTAGTAATATCCGAGAACAGACACGATGAATAAGGAAATTTCTCAATATGGGTATGTTTGTCCATATTTTGAGTAGCAGATGATTTCACTGAATAACATGAACATAACAGAAAGGATGTCCACAATGAACATTAAGAAAAAAACAGTACTTGCGATGATTGCAGCGGTAATTCTGATTGCGGCAGCAGTATTTATCTTTTTCATTGTTTCAAAAAAATCTGATGCACAGAAAAGTGATTTTAGTAAGCTTTCGTGGACGGATGCTTTTAGTAAATTACATGGAAGAATTTCTAAAGAATATGCTTTTACGGAATGGAAGGGAATTGAATGGCAGAAACTATATGAAGAATACCTGGAGAAAATAGAGGCTGCTCAATTGAAAAATGACTTTGAGGTGTATTATACGAATCTTCGCAAATATCTGCATGAGGTTCCGGACGGGCATGTAGGAATGAACAACATCAGGGAAATCGATGATAAATATATTGGCGGAGGATTTGGTTTAGCTGCTGCAAAACTTGATGATGGCAGAATTATCATTACATGGGTCGATGAATCTGGTCCTGCATGGGCAGCGGGAATACGTACAGGTGCTGAACTCATAGAATGGGATGGCCAGCCGGTAACCGATGCAGTGGTAGCTGTTTCAACTATATTTACAAGCATTCCGGCTACAGAAGAGAATTTAGAAAGTAAAAGGCTGCAATATCTTGTCCGTGCCCCGATTAGCAAGCAGATCAGTATTAAATTCCTAAACCAGAAGAACTCCGAACTGCAACTAGTTTCAATCACAGCCTATGATGATAACAAAAAATCACTGACAAAAAACTATCCTGATTCAGTTGTTTCAGATAAGCTAAGGAATATGATCGTGGGTGTGGAGGATCCTAATCCCATGCCCGAGGCAATGGTAGAGAAGAAAACTTTAAATGGAAACATCAGTTATATTAAAATATGGGGTGAATTTGATGCGGATTTACAGGAAACGGGAAAAGCACAATCAACCCTGGAACTATTGCGTCTGGCTGTACAAGAATCAATCGAAGAAAAATCCACAGGGATAATTCTTGACCTTCGGAACAATTTAGGCGGATTAGATGATATGGCTGCTGATATTCTGGGTTCGTTTTATTCTGAAAAAACATTTTATGAATACCAGAATGTCTATAATCCAGCCACCGGAGAGCGTAAAATCCAGCCGGCCAATCCCAAAACCGGTTCACTTGCTTTGTATATTGAACCTGCGAAGCAGTGCTTTAACGGCCGGATTATTGCTTTAATAAACACAAAATGTGTCAGCTCCGGAGAAGGAATAGCTATGGGGATTCGGAATCTTCCAAACGGTGAAACCTTAGGTTTCTTTGGAACAAATGGGTCGTTCGGTTTGTCTGGTGCTGAAGCCGTAATGCCGGGTGGGCTCATAGTCCGTTGGCCATCCGGCCAATCCCTTGACGAGAACAAAAATATCCAATTGGATAGCCGGGATGGAATTGGAGGAGTAAGCCCGTCTATACCGATACCTATGTCGTTTGAGAACGCTATACGTGTTTCGAATGGTGAAGACATAGAGTTGGAGGAAGCAATTCGAATTCTAGGAGTCTGCTCGAAAATACTGGGTTAACAGGTTGGACTGCAAGAGGAACGGTCATGGACTGCGTTATGATACAAGAAGTTGCAGGTTCCCAGGTATACTTTCTGAAGATAATTAGCATTTGATACCTATGAGTTGCTCTTCAAAATAAACTACGGGTACTTTTTGGGAAAATATGAGAAAAATCCATTTTTGTTAACGATTTTTGGGTGGAGGTGGAATTCAGGTGGCAGATTGCAAAGCATTTGGCACACCCTTAAGTGATGAACAGCTTGATGATATGGGAGGTGGTACCGATTCGGGTAATGATTGCGGTGTGCCGGAGAGTCAGTTCCCCTGCATTGAAAAATGCTGCAGCAAAAGTATTTCTATGTCTGGTACTGTTTACAAAAAGAACTGCCCATATTGCAGCATATGGTCATCTTTTCCTGATAGTACAAGTCTTGAAGTGACATATATACTTGATTGTATTTTGTATGGTTATGGCAAAAGGATGAAAGTATAAAGTATAGTGATACAAGAAAATAAGACAGACAAAATGCTAAGACTGCCACTCCTGCCGGAAAAGGTGGTCTTAGCATTTTAATTAATATCGATTAATATCTTAGAAAAGATTATTATTTTAAATAGATTGTTTTAGCTCTGCCTATCTTTTCTATTCTTTCCTCAGCCATTCTTTCAGCTGCCTTATTGGTAGATATATTCTCTCTCTTGGATATTTCAATTAATTTCTTTATACTATCATAAATAGTAGAGGCTCTAGCCATTGCTCTTTCTTTATTATAGCCTTTCATTTCCTCGTACACATTAATTACCCCGCCGCTGTTTATTACAAAGTCTGGGATATAGAGGATCCCTTTTTCCATTAACGTATCTCCATGTTTTTCCTCTGCCAATTGGTTATTTGCAGAGCCGGCAACAATTTTACATTTTAATTGGTCAACTGTAAAGTCATTTATTACTGCGCCCATTGCACATGGAACAAATATGTCGCAATCAACCTTATATATTTCATCTGGAGCAACTGCTATGGCATCCATTTCATTTACAACTCTTTCAATGCTTTCTTTTCTAATATCTGTGACATACAATTTTGCTCCAGCTTCATGTAAATGTTTACATACATTGTATCCTACTGCACCTAATCCTTGAACTGCAACTGCCTTTCCTGTTAAATCATCACTACCATAAACCTCATCAACTGCAGATTGTATTCCCCTAAATACTCCAAAAGCTGTTACTGGAGATGGATCTCCGCTTTTACCTTCCAAGCCTACTACATAATCAGTTTCATCATTTACATACGCCATATCTTGGGTAGTAGTATTCATATCCTCTGCAGTTATATACCTACCACTTAAACCTTCTACATATCTTCCAAATACTCTGAATAATTCTTCACTTTTAATTTTCGATGCATCTCCAATAATTACAGTCTTTCCACCCCCAAGGTTTAATCCTGCTGCTGCATTTTTATACGTCATCCCCCTTGATAATCTCAATGCATCAATGATTGCATCTTCTTCTGATTCATAATTCCAAATTCTTGTGCCTCCCAAGGCTGGTCCTAAAGTAGTGTCATGTATAGCAATAATAGCCTTTAGTCCAGTTTCGCGATCATGACAAAAAACTAATTGTTCATGGTCATATTTCTCTAAGTAATCAAATATTTTCATAAATAACCCTCCAACTATTTAGTATGTTATTATAATACTAATATGCCAATTTGGAAAGCGATGTCTTCCGGGATAATTTTTGATAGCATCGGGAAGATGTCGCGGGGAAAATGTCTCTATAGAAGGCCTTGCAGCCCTTCCTTCAGATGCATTCCTTACGGGTCAGTAAAAATTACCCTCTGGAAATGTGCTTTCCATTTACAATATAACAAAGTAGTATTAATAATATTTTTTATATTGTATAATTATAAACCTGAATAGAAAGGTTTGCAAGATTTGGTTTTAAATATGAGTCATTGGTGTGAACATATTTGCATGTTTGCAGTTAAATAAATTTTGCATTTAAATTAAAAATAATTTATAATAATTTATAATATTTTAATATTTACAAAATAATGAAAGGCTAAAAAAATGGGTGATAAGATAATATTAAGAAAAGCAATACTGCATATTTTAGATACCAATATTGATATTCCTGTACTTTCCAACACTGAACTTGAACTGGATAGTGATATATGTGACTTTCTTGAAAAACATATTGAGAAGCTGCTAGATGACCCCAATATGAAAATTGCTGAGTTTCTTTGTAGTGCTAATGAAATGGGTGAAACTAATTATATAAGAGATATTTGCGCAAATTTAGCCAAAGATGCAGAGTATTTTTATCAAGCAAGTTTTGATATAACGAATATTTTATTTAACATTTTAATTAAGAATGTTGATATTGCACCTGCAGATTTAATATGCTGCTTATTTGATTATTGCCGGCAATCTTATTTGGGTATATTGAAGCTTAACTACAAAACTAGTTTTACCCACTTTGTCCAACAATGTGAAGAAGGAAATATAAATACTATCATAAAGCATAGAACTATATTGCCTTCAGAATCACAAAAAATTGATGAATGTGCTTTCGTGAACCTGCAGGATTTGTCCATTAAGCTTATAGAGAAAGCATATGAAATTAATGGTGAGAAAGAATTGTATTTCTCAAGGCTTTTCTTATGTTGTTCGCCTGAACTCTCCGATAATGAGAAGTTAAAAATAATAGATAAAGTTACTAAAAAAATAAATAAAAAGTTTTTCGACGAAGATTTCGATAAAGTAGCTAAATTGAAGAAAGTTGTATCAGAAAATTTGGAAGAAAGCAACTCCATTCAAGTTGATACAATAATTGAGAAAGTTTTTGATAATAATATTGAAATTCAAAACGAGTATGTTTCTGAAATCCAGAAAGAAGGTTTACTGGAAAAATCTATATCGGTACCCGAAAAGCTTGCAGAAAAAAAGTTCAAAACTCATAAAATAAAAACAGATACGGGAATAGAAATAAGCTTTCCTCCAAGCTACTATAGCGACAATGAGAAAATTGAATTTATCAATAACCCTGATGGGACAATTTCTATCATTATAAAAAACATTGGGAAGATAGTTAACAGATGATGAGAAGGTGTTATGGTAGAAAAAGGTGTTGTATATGCAGATCAAGTATTCATATCAAGTATTGCTAGATAAATTTTGATGGCGATACATTAAAATACTTCTTAAACGCTTTTGAAAAAGTATATTGATCAGAATAACCTAGAAGATTGGCAATTTCTTTTATTGAGTATTTCTCCTGGTAAAGGTAATCTCTTGCTTTATTCATTTTAAGCTGGGTGATATAATTGCCAGGAGTAATACCCAGAGCGCTTTTAAAATAAGATATGAAATATTTTTCCGACATATTTACGATAGCCGAAAGCTCATCAATTTTCATTGGCCTATCCAAATTATTTTCTACATACTGAAAAACTGGCTGAAGGACTGTTAGCTTTGCTATGCATTTTTGCCCTTGATTGTTTACATTTTGACTATTCCCTTCCCCTTTTGCATAGCAAAAAAAATTCGCACGCACATAGATCCCGCCGGAGGTATATAATTCACGCTGTGTACTGTAAGACATCATCAGGTTACTATAGGACATTTTAAAAATATATCTAAGCCTTATAATGAAAATTAAGTGAATACAGTGTATATAAGTAAAAAACGTGATGCTTGAAAAATATCTATTTAAAACATCAAAATTCATCAAAATTAATAATAAACAACGAAATTAAAAATTATTAATAAGCAAGGAGTGATAAAAACATGAAAATCGAAAAGATCCAACATCCCAAAGTAGTCGTTATTGGTGCAGGAAGCTTGTTTTTTGGAAGACAGGCTATATGGCAAATGGTGACTTCACCTTATCTAAATC
>DAOSDD010000086.1:0-16468 GCA_035362115.1 Clostridiales bacterium
GTTTCAGTGGTTGGCTCTACTTATTGCAAGTTTGCTGAGGATGATACTGCACCTGATTCTGATAATGCTAAATTTGGGGATAGCAAAGCTGGAGGAATCTTTGATGTTGAAGATCTAGCTATGGGTTTTGTACGGTTTGATAATGAAGCATGTCTGTCCCTAGAGTTTAGCTGGGCATCTAACATTGAAGAAGAGTGCAGGTATGTTGAGTTATTGGGAACAGCTCAAGGTGCTAAATGGAATTCGTCAGATCCCATATTGAAGATATTCGGTGAAGCCAATGGGGAGATTATTGATATATTTCCCAAGATAAGCAGCAAGGGTAAAAGAATGGGCCATGCAGGGAATATTGATCATTTTGTAGACTGTCTTGTTAATAAGGCAGAGCCTGTCTTTGTGCCAGAACAGGGAGTGGATATGATGAAAATACTGGATGCCTTTTACCGTTCTGCTAAAGAAAAACGGGAGATCATTTTATAAATTTATGAGAGGTGGCTATGAGTTTTTTAGCTAATAATCCTTTTAAAACTAAATATTCTCTTGAATTCCGCAAGGATGAAACATTTAAAGTTATCCAATTTGCTGATCTTCACTGGGAGTCTTTAGGAGAAGAATTGGATGATATTGACCAAAAAACCCTTGGGATTATGGAAAAACTTATTGGCATTGAAGAACCGGATTTAATAGTATTAACCGGTGACATCATGACAAGCGGACGTAAAAGTCCTGTAAGGCTTTCAAAGACTGTGGATGATGTTAAGAAAGCTGTTAGTATTATTTTGAAGCCGGTATTGGAATCAGGGATACCATTTGCTTTTACCATGGGGAATCATGAACACTGTCATCCTGTAGATAGTTTTACTTTGATAAAGGCTTTAAGTGAATTTCCATCCAGCTTAGTGCAATCGGGCAACCGAAAAAGTGGAGGGGCTGGAGATAGTGTTATAAAAATCAAGGGATCAAAAGATAAAAAGGATAAATGGATAATTTATTTTTTGGATTCAGGATGTAAATACGAATATCCGGTAAAGACTTATGGCTGGATAGAAAGAGAACAAATAAATTGGTATGTAAAGCAGTCCAGGAGAATAACACAAAAAAATCGAAGAACAGTTCCAGCCCTTGCGTTTTTTCATATTCCCCTGCCCGAATACATGGAGGTATGGAATAGAAAAAAATGTTATGGTGTAAAGGGTGAAGAGGTTTCATGCCCAGTATTAAATACTGGGTTATTTTCTGCTATGGTGCAAAATAAAGATATTAAGGGAGTTTTCGTGGGGCATGACCATGATAATGATTACAATGGCAATTTATATGGTGTTGAGTTATGTTATGGGAGAACTACCGGATATCGTATGCATCAAAAGGATTCTTTTGCTTTAGGAGCCAGGGTCATATTATTAAACGAAAGGGAAAATGGATTTAATACTTGGATTCGGCTTGAAAACGGGATGGTGCTCAAAAAGGATATTGATGATATTCAACAAATAACTCTATCCAATTGATGCTGCATTGCTGCTTTTATATTAGTAACATAACATAATAATATGTATTGACATGTCATTATATAAATGATATAATAAAATTAATTAGTATAGGGGTTGCTAATATTGATAATAAATGAACCTATTTATGATTTGAACTGCTTAGCGCAGTATAATTTACATATACACTCTACATATTCAGGCTGTGCAAAGCCTGAAATGACAGCCCCCAATGTTTTGGAATGTGCAAAAAACAACCATATAAAAATCATAGCATTTACTGATCATTATAACAGTAAAGATACAAAAATAATAAACAATAACGAAAATTTAAAAAAACAGGCAGAAGCTTGCAATACAAATATTAAAGTTCTATATGGGTCAGAATTGTCTGCATATGGAATTGGAAAATATCTTGATGATATAGATATAAATCAGCAGCTTGGCTATAGATTATATTCATACAATCACTACCACTTGGAGTATTGGGAACACCCTGAAGAAAAAACCCCTAGAGGGTATGTAAATCACGCTCTTGCATTATTGGAGCATCTTCTTAAATCCAAAAGGGCAGATTGTATAGCTCATCCTTTTATAGGAAGGTTTATCAGATGCTTTGATGATAGAACATTAGTAACAAAGGAAATTAAAGATAATGAATTGGGAGATATTTTAGAGCTTGGTAAAGATAATGAAGTTGCCTGGGAACTAAATGTTAACTCGATTATAGCTGACCCGGAATTTGGAAGGCGATATTGGAATATTGGGAAAGAAGTGGGAGTTGTTTTCAACATGGGGACAGATGCCCATAGGTTACAGTATATTAGCACATTACAGTATTTAGAAAAAATAAAGGAAATATTGGGAGAGTAGTTGCAATCTGTTAATGCTGTAAAATATCAAGATTTTCAGTTTACTCTTATATCCTAATACGTTACCTGTACAGCAATAATAGAAATAACAAAAATATAATTAAAAGAAAGGTAATTGTCTATGCAAGTTATGAGAAATCTTTTCCAGGTAGGCGGCAGCTTAAATGGCATAACACATGCAACCAAAGAAGATGCAAGCTATGAAGATTGCAACACATATATTCTAAAAACCGATAAAGGTCTCATTATGTTTGATTGCGGATGCGGCAGTACTTTGGAGCAAATCTACAAAAACATGGAATACTGGTCTCTGGACCCTTCTGATATTAAATTCTGTTTTATTACCCACCCTCACCTGGACCATGCAGGAGCTGCTTATTTGCTTTCAAAACAACAGATAAAGCTTTATGCTCATAAAAATACCGTTGATGCTATTGCAGCAGGAGACGAAAGATGCTGTGGTTATTTATATCATAAAAAGTTCATTCCATGTACTTTGGACTATGGGCTTTCCGATGGTGATATAGTAAACATACTTGGTGTAAACATCAAAGCTATGTATATGCCAGGCCACACCATGGGTTGTACAGCATACTTATTCCAACATGAAGGCAAACTTATTGTAGTCAGCGGGGATATTATAGGTACACTTTTGGATGGATATTTTGGGTGGAACGGTTCAATAGATTTCAACAAACAAACATACATAGAAACTTTAAGGCAATTTGCAAAGCTGGACTCTGATGTTATGCTTCCAGGCCATGGAATGATATATTTCCATAAACCAAGAAGACGAGTTGAAGAAGCATTAAACATGGCTTTAATACAATGGAGGTGAGCAGCATATTTTATTGAGCACTTGACTAAAGGCAGGAACTTTATAAATCAATAGCAATAGAATTAATACTGTAATAAGTGAAGTGCCAGAGAGGAAGGTGATGGATAAAGAGATTTGAAGGAAATTGTTTGCTGATATTTCTTGCGTAAGTCTATGCTTGTACTAAAAAATAAAGGGGGATTTTGAAATGAGGAGAAAAATATTCTGTATTGTATTGGCAATAAGTATATTTTTAACAGTATTTGCAGCAGCTTGTTCACAGAAAACAACTGATGCGGGAAACAGGAATGATTCCGGAACATCTTCTGCTACAACTGGCGGAAGCGATAATAAAAATGAAACTACAGAAGGATATACCCTTCCTATAGTAAAAGAACCTATTACACTGGTATTTCTGAAAAGGGAGAATTCAACACCAGGAAGCTCTTTCATGAATAATAGACCTCTTGTTTGGGAGGAGTATGAGAAGAAAACTGGAATTAAAGTCAAGTTTGAAGCATTACCTTCTAATGAATTGAAGGAAGTTATTCAATTAAGACTTGCAGCAAAACAGAATATACCTGATGTAATTGAGATACCTGGAACCCAGGATGGAACTTACCTGGAAAAATATTATGCTGATGGTGTCATCATTGCATTAAATAACTACATCGACAAATATGCAACAAATATTAAGAGTATTTTTGAAAAATATCCTGATTATAAAAAATCGTTAACGTTGTCAGATGGCAGCATTACAGGTCTGGGAGCCTTAAGAGCGACAAAATATGAATTTCAGGCTACCGGTATTAGAGTAGATATACTTAAAAAATTAAACCTGCAGATGCCTAAAACTCCGGATGAGCTTTTTAATGTAGCCAAAGCTTTTAAAGCTTATGACATAAATGGAAATGGTAAAGCGGACGAATTTGGTATTACAGGTAACGGAGATCAATGGAAGGAATTGGGCGATGCATGGGGGCTTCATTATGTAACTGGTGACGGATGGACAGTAAGAGATGGAAAAGTGGTGTATGAGCCAGTTACCCCGGAATATCAGGATTTTTTAAGATTTTTAAGGAAATGTGTTAAGGAGGGAATCTTTCCTGCCGATTGGAACACTGTTGACAGCAAAACAAATGATGCAAGAATAATAAATGGTCAGACTGGTATTATGGCAAGAATGAACGCTTTGAGTTCTGTTTACTACCTGGATCCAAACGGAACAATGCTTAAAAACTTTCCTGATGCTGAATGGAGTGTTATCCCTCCACTTGATGGACCTTACGGGAAAGGTATTCTTACAAAAGAACCAGTAGCTCAGCGTTGGCGTACCTTTGTGGTTACAAGTGCTAACAAGTATCCTGGAGAAACAGTTAAATGGATGGATTATGCGGCATTCAGTGAAGAAGGCCAGACATATAATAGATTTGGTGTTGAAAATATGAACTATAGAATTGAAAATGGTAAAATTATAAGATTTACAAAGGAAGAGCAAGAAAAGGCTATGCCGGAAGGAGCCTGGTCAGGATCTGGCTATCTGCCTTCAGTAGACACTGATGAATCAACAGAAATGGGATTTGCTCATATTGTAGCACTAGATCATCCTAAAGTTCAGGAACTAAGGGATTTATGGAAATATATTGAAGAGCCTTTTGTGCCGCCGATTCCCAGTGTTAATGACGGGAAAAAACTTGCATCCCTTCTAACAGATGTTAAAACTCAGGTAGATGAAATGTTCTTTAAGTTCTTAAACGGTGATGCGAATATTGATACTGAATGGGATAATTATGTAAAGAGACTTAACGCCAATGGTTTGGATGATGTTATAAGTATATATCAGAAAGGGTACGACTCTCTTAACAAATAACCGGTAAAGTATTACTAAATTCAAGCTTTAATGCTGTTAACACGGCAGGGGTACAGAGTTAATTTCATCCCTGTCGTGTTAAAGAATTTTATAAAAAGGATGGAGAGACATTATGAAAATAGAAGCTATAAATAGAGCCTCTATTACAACAAGTATAAAGCAAAGTCCGTTTATTAGAAATTTCAAAAATGAAATATTTATGCATGCTTTGGTTTTACCTACGGTGGTATATTTTTTCATATTTGCGTATATGCCAATGTACGGTATACTTGTTGCCTTCAAAGATTTTTCATTTGCTAAAGGGATATGGGGCAGCAATTGGGTAGGTTTAGAACATTTTATGACATTTTTTAAATCTATGTATTTCCCCCGATTGGTTAAAAATACTGTATTAATAAGTGTATATTCAATTATCTGGGGAATGCCGTTTCCTATTATCTTCGCACTTCTCTTAAATGAAATAAAAAACAGGCATTTTAAAAGAATTATACAAACTGTCAGTTACTTCCCTCATTTTGTGTCCACAGTTATAATAGTTGGTCTGATGGTTAGTTTTATGTCTCCTGTTGACGGAATTGTAAATATATTAAGGGTAAGATATGGTCACGAAGCTATTAATTTTATACAGAGTACTAAATGGTTTAGGACACTGTACATAGGTTCAGGAATATGGCAAGGCTTTGGCTGGGGTTCTATTATATATCTTGCTGCACTATCAGGTATTTCAAACGAGCTTTATGAAGCGGCTTATGTTGATGGTGCTACAAGATGGCAGCAGACCATTCATATATCCATACCTGGAATTATGCCTACATTTATAATATTGTTTATTCTTTCTGTTGGAGGAATAATGAGTGTCGGATCTTCGAAAATTATACTTATGTATACACCTGCAACATATGATGTGGCTGATGTTATATCTACCTATGTCTATCGTAAATCCCTTATAGGCGGAGAATTTAGTTTTGGAGCTGCAGTAGGGTTGTTTAATACAGTAATTAACTATGCATTGGTATTTGTTACCAATAAAATAAGTAAAAAAGTTTCAGATATATCATTATGGTAAGGTGGTGAATATAGATGGCCATGAAAATGAGTATGGGAGAAAAAGTATTTGAAAAATTTAACTATATTATATTAACTATTCTTGCGTTCCTGACGGTATACCCGTTTATATATATAATCAGCAATTCTGTAAGCAGTCTTGATGCTATTATGAAACAGGAAGTGTATTTGCTGCCTAAAGGTATCAATATTGACTCATATAAACTGGTATTTAAGCATGGTGGTATATTAACTGCCTATTATAATACAATATGGTATACAGTTGTAGGAACAGCTATTAGTGTTTTTCTAACAACAAGTTCAGCTTATCCATTGTCGAGGAAAACTTATTCTATCAGAAGCCAGCTTATGGTATATTTTGCGATAACCATGTATTTTGGTGGAGGATTGGTTCCAGTCTTTATTTTGGTTAATCAATTGGGGCTTTATAATACAAGATGGGTTATGGTAATTCTTGGAGCTGTAGGTGTATCCAACATGGTTATTGCCAGAGTTTTTTTTCAGACTAATGTTCCTGAAGAAATGACAGATGCAGCAAGGATTGATGGTGCCAACGATGTTATAATATATTTTAAAATAGCCTTGCCACTTTCAAAGGCTGTTGTAGCTGTACTTACACTGCAGTATGCAGTTAGTCACTGGAATGATTTCTTTAAAGCAATGATTTATTTAAATGAAACCCATCTTCAACCTTTAGCGCTATATCTCAGAAGGCTTTTAATTATGGGTACGGCTGTAGAGTTCGCCGGTGAACAGGAAGAAAGATTGCGTGAAATGGATCAATTTGCACTGAATGCAGTATCACAGCAATTTAAATATGCTTCTGTCGTTATAACTATGCTTCCGATAATGTGCTTTTATCCTTTCCTTCAGAAGTATTTTGTAAAAGGTATTATGGTTGGAGCAATTAAAGAATAAAAATAAATAGATAGTATTATCAAAGATAGGAGTGAATATTTTGAGTCAGCAACAGCAAAAACTGCTATTGGAGAGTAAAAAATATAAGGCTGTATTCTTTGATTTTGGGGACACCCTTGCATTTAATAATGAGACCTTTCCAGAATCTTTATACAAAATTGTAAAAAGTATAGGTATAGGTGTAGATATAAATTGTTTGCGTTCTGTAATCAAGAAAGCCGACTATGGAGAGTTGGCGGAAGAACGGATGAAATGTAGAGACAGGGATAGCTATAGAAATTTTAGAATTAAGTACTATAGGTATGTTTTAAAGATGATTGGATATTCACATATGGAAAAGCATGCGGAGTATATACATAACATAATTAATTTCTATAACAGAACTTACCTGAAACCTGAATCTTTGTATGTCTTAGATACCTTAAGAAGCGATAGATATAAACTTGGAGTAGTGTCAAACTTTAGCCATGCACTGCCATGGTACTGTGATGAACTAGGCCTTACGGAAAAACTGGATTTTATAACATATTCAGACGATATAGGGCATGAGAAGCCTGAATCTCATATTTTCAATGATGCATTGGACAAGGCTTGTGTTAAGCCTGATGAAGTTATACATGTTGGGGATTCATATAAAGCTGATGTTTTGGGTGCGAAACAAATAGGCATAACACCTGTGTTAGTCTTGCCTAATTATGATAAGGAATATGAAGATTGTTTATGCATTAATAATTTAATTGACATTCTAAACATAATGGGGATAAAGCATAAATATTCTGTTGATTTCATATAAAAAATGTACTATAAATGCACCATAATCATACTCCCCTAAAAATAGGAAAGGGAATGGTACCATATGGAATATAAAAATGATAAATTAAATATAGTTCAAATAATATGGCATGACCTGGGAAGGCACCTTTCCTGTTATCAGGAAGGCTCGGTAAGTTCTCCAAACCTTGATAGAATGGCCAGAGAAGGTATTCTTTTTACTAATCATTATTCTACAGGACCTGTGTGTGTGCCAAGCCGTTGTAGTATCCTGACGGGCAGATATCCTCATGCGCAGGAATTGTGGCGTTTCAGCAATAAAGAAGTCACTCTGCCTAAAACGCTGAAGGAAGCAGGGTATTCTACTTATAGATTTGGATTCCATGAGGAAAAGGAATTCAACACATTGAATAAAGATATTGATATAGAACTTATGGGTAAAGAATTACTGGGTTATGAGTATACCTGGAAAGAATCCAGAAAGCCAATGGATATAGCAGATAGGTTTTGTGAATTTCTAGGAAACCAGCTTACTGACAAGCCATTTTTTGCAAATGTGGCTTTTTATCATGTTCACAGGCCCAATATAGAAGAGGTAGATGAAGAAACTGTAAATAATACTAAATTGCCAGCTATACTGCCGGATTTGCCAGATACATATGAATCAAAGGAAGATGTTGCCATACTGGAAAAAAAGATAAAAACAGCAGATGAAGCTGTAGGAAAAATTTTGGATTGTATATGTTCGCAAGGTTTAAAAGACAAAACCCTTGTTTATTTCACAACAGACCATGGTATAGATCTGCCGAGAGCCAAAATGACTGTATATGATGCGGGAATACAGGCAGCTTTAATATTTTGGGGACCGGATTTTATACAAGCCGGGAAAGTAGATAATAATCTTCATAGTCATATGGATATATTCCCCACATTAATGGAACTTATTAATAATCCTATACCCAAGAGGGTTCAGGGAAGTAGTTTTGCTCCGGTTTTTACGGGAACTGACTATACACCCAGAGAATTTGTTATAGTAGAACGCACATGGGAAGCTTCAGATGATCCTGTGAGGGCGATTCGTACTCCAAAATATAAATATATAAGAAATTATTGCCCCGGATGGCCCATACCTGTGCCACCAGATTATACCAGAAAAGTTGGAAAGGAAATCATTGAAAAGATATACTCAAATCCACGGCCTTTTGAAGAACTATATGATATCGAGAATGATCCCTGTGAACTGAATAACCTGGCGAATGATGAAAATCACAAGGAAGTTAAAGATGAGATGTGGAGAACACTGGAGAATATATTGATTGAAGACAGTGATCCTGTACTTAGTATTTCAGAGTATATGTCTTATCTAAAAGAGCTCGTACCTGGAAGGTGGGTAAAGGAGGGAAAAAGGTTTACTTTTAATATATAATAGAGGAGTGTTAGAATGTATATTGTAAAAAACCGTAATTCAGCGATGAAAATAGTTATATCAGAAAACGCATCGATATCGGTTCGACACGCAGCTCGTGAGCTACAACATTTTTTACGGCAGATGACAGGTGTAACCATGCCAATAAAAACAGATAATATGGGTGTAACCGGTTCAGAAATTTATGTGGGTTATAGCAAACGTACGGAACAAGCAGGTATATTCCCCCATGCTGAGCTTGGTGGTGAAGGTTATGTAATAAAGCATGTAAATGGTAATCTTATAATAGCCGGCAATGATCCAAGAGGTACTTTGTATGGTGTATATTCCTTTCTCGAAGAGTATTGCGGCTGCCGCTGGTATACCTCGGATTTCTCATATATACCGCAATGTAAAAATATTGAGCTTGATGATAATCTGGACATAACCTATTCACCTGTATTTGAATATCGTGAAACATTTTATTATGATAGTTTTGATGGCGATTTTGCTGTGCGTAATCATCTAAATGGTATGCATATGCGACTAAAAGATGAGCATGGTGATAAAATCAAGTATGCTAAGGGATATTTTGTACATACATTTTCAAGATTAGTACCTCCCGAGAAATACTATGATGATCATCCTGAATATTTTGCTTTACGAAATGGGGTTCGTGAGCGAGAAAACGCCCAACTTTGTCTTACCAATCCGGATGTACTAAAAATATCCATAGAAAAAACCCTTGATGAACTCCGTAAAAATCCGGATGTAAATATAATTTCCATATCGCAAAATGATGGTACACAACCCTGTACATGTCCCCAATGCCAGGCTGTTGTTGAAGAAGAAGGCAGCGAAGCAGGTCCGATATTGCGGTATGTTAATAAGATAGCGGAGGAGGTGGAAAAGGAGTTTCCGAATGTTGCAATTGATACTCTAGCATATGATTATTCCCGCAATCCCCTAAAAATCACCAAGCCAAGAAGTAATGTGATAATAAGGCTATGTTCCTTTGAATGTTGTTTTTCTCATCCTTTGGATGATTGCAGACAAACAGCAGACTTGAAAAAGCGTAGCAAAAAGAAATCCGATGATTTTGCAGGCGATGTAGAGAAATGGTCTAAAATATCTAATAAATTATACATTTGGGATTATGTAACTAATTTTGAATTCTACCAGTTGTTCCACCCTAATTTACATATCCTGGCACCTAATATCAGATTTTTTGCAAGAAATAATGTCAAAGGCGTGTTTGAGCAAGGAAACGGACAAGGCGAGTATGGTGAAATGGCTGAACTCAGAACCTGGCTTCTGGCAAAATTACTATGGGATCCTGATTTTGATGTAGAAAAAGGTATGAATGAATTTCTGGCTGCATGGTTTGGGCCTGCGGCAGGAGCAATGAGGGAATATATAAATCTGATGAAAGAAGCACTACTTGAATCAGGCTATCATATAAGTCTTTATGATGCTCCAAAAGCACCCCATATTACAGTTGAACTTTTATCCAAAGCTGATGAAATCTTTGATAGAGCAGAAAAGCTTACCAGTCAAATGCCTATAGAAAATCGCCGTGTCCGAAAGGAACGGGTGGGTATAAAATATGCAAGATTTTTCAATGAAGAACCGGGAACTGATAGAGAAGCTAAAGTTGAAGAGTTTATGAATTATACAAAAGACCTTAGAATTAAAGTATTTAGTGAAAAGTGGGGATCTGAGAATATAAGACGTTTAGCTATCAGAGGGGTATGGCCGCCTAATAAGGAAGATAGTATAGTAATTAGAGATAAATAAAATCACTTATAATTAATTATATGTCGGTATGCGGCAGAAAATGGAGGCAGCTATGAGTATAATGAGAAAAAAGATACTTTTAAATAAGATAAATCAACTAAAAAATTGCATTTATGCATCATTTGAGAATTTAGATAACTGGGAAACCAGGATAGGAGTTTTCAAAGCTGCAGGCAATAACGAAATAACAAATGAACAATGGGAGAATATAGCTATCGGTACAAGGTGGGAGGCAAAAGATGATATTGTTAGATGGTTTAGACGTAATATAACTATTCCTTCTGATTTTCAAGGGAAAAAAGTGATTCTTGATATCGAAGTGGGAGGTGAAGGATTAGTATACATAAATGGTGAAATGAAATCTGCAATTACATCATATATAGAGCCGTGGGCTGCAACAAGAACAAGAGTTCTGTTAACCCCGGCTGCAAAGGGTAATGAATCCTTAGATGTACTTATCGAAGCAGGACTTAATTATATGGAGTTTGCAGATTATAGAAGAAAAGGCATGGAGTCTGTACAATATGAATTCAGGAGTGCTAAATTACGCCAGATAGATACAAAAGTAGAAAAGTACTATTTTGATGCAATTGTAACATATGAGGTTATTGAGGTCCTTGAGGGGAAGGGATCTGAAAGGCTTCCCAGAAATATAAAAGAAATGATCACATCATTGGTAGGGTTTGACAAGTATGGTACATTAATTCATGCGAAATTAGTCGATGCTCTGGAAAGCTCACTCCTTACTTTAGATTTTGACTTCAGCCGAGAAAGACTTTTAGCTTCTATAGATGAAGCAGAATGTATACTAAACGAAAAATTAAATGAAATCCCTCATTTTCCACAAGGACAGGTAATTCTTACCGGACATTCCCACATTGATACAGCTTGGCTTTGGCCTATAAAAGAAACCATAAAGAAATGTTCCCGTACTTTTTCCAATACAATAGCTTTGATGGATGAATTCCCTGAGCATAATTTTGCACAAAGCCAGCCACAGCTTTACGAATATACAAAAAAATATTATCCGGAGTTGTACAAAAAAATCAGAGAGAAGGTAAAGGGTGGAAAGTGGGAATTAATAGGAAACTCATGGGTAGAGTGTGACACTAATGTACCTTCAGGAGAATCATTGGTAAGGCAAATATTATATGGAAGGAATTTTTTTAAAGACGAATTTGGTAAATGGTCAGATATATTCTGGATGCCTGATGTGTTTGGATACAGTTGGGCACTTCCGCAAATTATTAAAAGGTCAGGTATGGAATTTTTCTATACTGCCAAGCTTAACAATAATGATGTAAACAGGTTTCCATACAGTCTTTTCTGGTGGCAGGGAATCGACGGTACAAGGGTCATATCTTACCTGCAGAGGGCAACCTATAATGGTGAAATAAATCCTTCATTTATAAATGAACTTTGGACCAATTATGATGAAAAGGAATTACACAGTGAGGTTTTAGGCACTTATGGATTTGGTGATGGAGGAGGAGGACCAACTTATGAGATGCTTGAATATAGTAAAAGGCTCATGAATTTTCCGGGGATGCCTGCGACAAAAATTGATAGTGCCTATTCATTTTTTGAAAATGTTAAGTTGCATTCTTGTAATTTACCTGTATGGAATGATGAAATGTATTACGAGTTTCATAGGGGGACATATACAAGCCAGGCTCATACTAAGAGGAATAACCGTAAAAGTGAACTTTTGTACAGACAAAGTGAAATAGCTTCCTCCATTGCTCTAAATAAGTTCAATAATGAATATTCAATAGAACAGCTTACAGAAGGATGGAAGCTTATACTTCTTAACCAATTCCATGACATTATACCCGGATCATCCATAAATGAAGTGTATAGGGATTGCGCAGTAGATTATAAAAAGATATTTGCTATAGGATCTGATATTGAAGATAAGTCTCTTCAGGCGATTATAAGCAATGTTAATTTTGATTATATGAATGAAAATACTGAAAAAATTAGTATTGAAAATGCTGGTATTATCGAGGAAGAAGCTTTATACAGCTATATAGTAGTATTTAACTATTTATCATGGCCTGTTACCGGCCCTGTGGAAGCTGTAATTTCTATTAATAATTCAAAGGGCTATACTTTTGAATCGTTGGCACTGGAAGATATAAAGGGAGATAAGATACCGTGCACATTCAAAAAGATCGATGAACAAACTGTAGCAGTTAGTTTTGAAGCTTTAGATGTACCTTCCATGGGCTACACCTCATACAAACTGGTTAAGGTTGATGAAGAAATGCAAGTTGGTAAAACTATTGATAATAGTACATTTGACCATATAAAACGAATAACTGTTACAAAAGAACTTATGGAAAATCAATTCTTCAAGATCAATGTTGATAATAATGGTACAATTTGCAGCATTTTTGATAAGAAAGCCGGGCGGGAAGTACTATCGGAAGGTGGACATGGTAATGTATTGCAGATTTTTGAAGACCGCCCAGCCAGAGAAAGCGCATGGAATATTGATATAGAATACCAGAAAAAAAGCTGGGTAATAAATGAAGTAAAATTTGTTGAGGTTAAAGAAGTATCTGAAACTAAAGGTGTATTGAGAGTTGTGAAGGCTTTCAATAAGTCTGAAATTGTCCAGGATATAACCATTTATGCATCTACACCACGTATAGATTTCTATACCCATGTTAATTGGCAGGAGACTGAGAAGCTTTTAAAAGCCGCTTTTGAGGTTGAAATTTTATCCCCTTGTGCTACCTATGAAATTGCCTTTGGAAGCATTAGACGGCCAACCCACTGGAATACCAGCTGGGATCAGGCAAAATTTGAAGTTCCTGCACATAAGTGGGCTGATCTGTCCGAAGGCGGCTATGGGGTAAGCATCTTAAACGATTGTAAATATGGATACGATATTAAGGATAATGAAATGAGAATTACCTTGCTAAAAGCCCCCGTTTACCCTGATCCTGTTGCTGATAAAGGCACTCATGAGTTTGTATATTCCTTATATCCACATATAGGTGATTGGATCAATGGAAATGTTGTGAATGCAGGTTATGAGCTGAATGTCCCATTAAAAGCAATATGCATAAATAAAGATAAAAACGACCAGAAATCTGCAAGTCAGGGGGTTAAGAATGCAAAAGCTTCATTGCCGCCTGTAGCATCATTTGTCCAAATAGATAAAGTAAATGTAATTATAGATACTTTAAAAGCTGCTGAAGATGGTGATGGTTTAATCATGAGATTATATGAGTCATCGGGCAGGAGAGGAAAAGTCAAAATAAGTACAGAGCTAGATATTACCAATGTTACAGAATGTAATCTTATGGAAGAAGATGAAGGCCGGATAGACTTTAAGAACGGGGAATTATGTATTGACATTAAGCCGTATGAGATTAAAACATTAAGGTTGAGAAAAAGCTAGAATAGAAACAGTAAGAAACATATCAGTTGATAAATTTAGCTAGAAGACTGCATGAGTCCGCTTTCCCGTGCAGTCTCCTAGTAAGGAGCATTCTGAAGTATTTTATGTAGCCGGGAACAGGTAACCCGGCTACACGTTAGCAGAGGAATTACGGGAGATATTCAGAGAAAAAAGAGAACTGCTGTCAGTATTGCCAAAATGTGCAGCAGAAGTAATTAAAAGCTGGTGGAGAGAACAAAACAAAGAGGAAAAATATACACTCTGTCCAGTCTCTTGATTTTGTATTATCATTTCTAAACAAATACAGTTTTAGTATTTCCGCACCACTTTTCACGAAGTTTGGGTTTTTCTATCTTGCCTGTAGGATTACGGGGAACCTTATCAAAGATAATCTTCCGAGGCCGTTTATATTTAGGCAGATCCCGGCAAAATTCAATTACCATGCTTTCTGTAAGTTGTCTTCCAGGTTTGGTTTCTATAACCGCTACAGGAATTTCTCCTAATCTTCTATCTGGCATTCCTATAACAGCAGCATCCTTTATATCTTCATGAGCCTGAAGGTAGTTTTCAATTTCTACAGGGAATATATTTTCCCCGCCTGATATTACTACATCTTTCTTACGATCGACCAAATATATAAAACCATCTTCATCTTTTTTTGCCATATCTCCCGTATAAAGCCAGCCGTTTCTCAATACTTTTGCAGTCGCTTCAGGATTTTTGTAATAGCCCTTCATAACCCCAGGGCCTCGTATAATTAATTCGCCTACAGTTCCATTGGTGACAGGATTGCCTTCACAGTCTACAATTTTTATCTCCCAATTAAAACCAGGTAAACCAATAGCTCCAACTTTGTGAATATTTTCTATTCCAAGGTGTACACAGCCGGGGCCTGTTGATTCACTAAGACCATAATTGGTATCATACAGATGATCCGGAAAATATTTTTTCCACCTTTGAATCAGACTTGGAGGGACTGGCTGTGCGCCAATATGCATAAGTCTCCATTGTTTAATATTATAATTTTTAAGATCAACCTCACCGCTTTCGATAGCATCAAGAATATCCTGAGCCCATGGTACGAGAAGCCACACAATCGTTGCTTTTTCTTCAGATACCGCTTCAAGAATCCATTGAGGCTTAACTCCTTTTAAAATAACGGCTTTTGAACCAACAATAAGGCTTCCAAACCAGTGCATTTTTGCCCCCGTATGATATAGAGGCGGAATGCATAAGAAATTATCTTCATGGCTCTGAAGATGATGACGGTTTTCTGTAATGCATGCCGATACCAGATTCGCGTGTGTCAAAATAATGGGTTTCGGCATACCGGTAGTACCTGATGTAAAATAAAGCGCTGCTTCATCATAATCCGAAATTTCTATACCCGGGTTATCAGATGGAAACTGTCCCATAAGTTCGCTATAAGTAATATCCATATAGCATGTTTCTTCAGTTTTTCTTTTTTCTCCAACGAAGATATAACTTTCAACAGAAAGAAGACTATTGCGAATTGCATCGACTCTTTCACAGAATTCGGGCCCGTAAATGAGTACTTTCCCTTCTGCTGCCTCTATACATTTTTTAATTTCTTCTGCTGTAAACCTGAAATTTAAAGGAACAGCCATAGCACCTGCCTTTAGAATGCCAAAATAAGAAGGCAGCCATTCAAGGCAATTCATTAGAAGGAGTATGACTTTATCTCCTCTGGTAATACCATGTTCAATCAAACAATTTGCAATTTTATTGGATTGATTTTCAAACTCCAGCCATGTTATTTCTTTACGGCTTCCTATTGCCGGCTCCCGTTCTATTAGACTGACTTCGTCAGAATACATTCTTGCATTACGTGAAAGCATTTCCGTAATTGGCATATTAAAAACTACCCCCATTCTACCGTTCTTCACTGTATATCTTAAATTTATATTAGATATTTTAGTTTACCGAGAATATTTTGTCAACTTAATAACCTAAGAGGGGTGCATTTAAAATTTTTGAAGAAATATATTCCAGAAGCTATCGTTACGATACTTAGAGCCTTTAAATTCAGCTAAGGG
>DAOSDD010000087.1:0-16390 GCA_035362115.1 Clostridiales bacterium
GTATCCATAAGGATATATGAGTAAATACTGCAATGATATTTATCTTTGTACCGCTTTAAGAGTTTAAGATAATGATCTTTATCATTATCAGAACGATAAAGGTCTATTTCGCTAATACTCTTCGACATAACATGATACATACCCTCTGGGGATTTTCGCCTTTCAGCTCTTGCCATTTATTATCACCTCAGTATATATGTTACCATAAAAAGAAAATATTGTCAATAAAAAATAATTTGCAGGCATTTGCCGGAATATTTGCAGAACTGTCCCCTTAATTTCTCCTGAAACATTTGCAGAACTGTCCCCTTAATTTGTGAAGGAAGGTTAAAACCTTTATCCGATAAGCCTCCATCTGATACTCCTACTACCTTTTCTCAAAAATAGCAATTTCGAAATTAACAATTTTCTATAGTTCTCATTGCATTGATAGTAGCAACTATTGTAACTCCAACGTCTGCAAATACGGCTTCCCACATTGTAGCAATCCCAGCTGCACCTAAAAGAAGGACGGTAATCTTAACCCCCAGAGCAAATATGATGTTCTGCCAAACTATATATCTTGTCTTTTTAGCAATTTTTATTGCTCTGACAGTCTTTGAAGGTTCATCTGTCATAATAACAATATCAGCAGCTTCAATGGCAGCATCAGAACCAAGACCGCCCATTGCAATACCAATATCTGCTCTTGCAAGTACAGGGGCATCGTTTATGCCATCTCCCACAAAAACCAATTTACCTTTAGTAGATTTTTGCATATCCAGTAATTCCAATATCTCAACCTTCTGGTCAGGCAGGAGCTCTGAATAGACTTCATTCAATCCCAATTGCTCTGCTATCTTTTCACCTACCTGCTTATTGTCACCAGTTAACATAACAGTCTTTTTTATACCAAGTTTCTTTAGTTCTAAGATTGTGTCTTTTGAATCTTCTTTTATTTCGTCAGATATAACTATATACCCCATATATTTACAATTTAAAGCCAAGTGGAGAACCGTCCCCGATTCTGTTGGTTCTGAAAAGTGGAGAACTGTCCCCTCTTTAGTCATAAGCTTTATGTTGCCTGCAAGAATCTCATTGCTGCCAATTTTAACTTTTACGCCATAACCCGGGATTTCTTTATAATCCGTAATTTTGTCCCTGTCGACTTCATTTTTATATTCGGCTAAAATGGATTTTGCAATAGGATGGTTTGAATAGCTTTCTGCGAATGCTGCATACTCCAATAATTCATCAGAAGTTATTCCATTTTCAGGTTTTATTTTTGTAACTTTAAATACTCCTTTAGTAAGAGTTCCTGTCTTATCAAATACAACTGTATCAACACTATTAAGTGCTTCCAAATAGTTACTTCCTTTTACAAGTATTCCGTTCTTTGAAGCACCGCCGATTCCTCCGAAAAACCCAAGTGGTATTGAAATAACTAATGCACATGGGCATGATACCACAAGAAATACAAGTGCTCTGTAAACCCAGTCTGAAAACTCTGCACCTGGAATTATCAGTGGAGGAGCAATTGCAAGAAATAAAGCAACAATAACAACAACAGGTGTATAATATCTTGCAAACTTAGTTATGAAATTTTCAGCTGGTGCTTTTTTGCTGGTTGAATGCTGAACTAAATCTAGGATTTTTGATACTGTTGACTCATCAAATTCTTTTGTAACTTCAATTGTCAAAACACCATTTTCATTAACAAAGCCAGCCAGAACTTCATCGCCTGATCCAACTTCCTTTGGTATGGATTCTCCTGTTAGAGCAGATGTATTTACCATGGATCCTCCATCAAGCACATTACCGTCAAGGGGGATTTTTTCACCTGGCTTTACAATGATTATATCCCCAATTTTCACATCGTTAGGATTAACTCTTTTTTCCTCACCACCAACAATCAAGTTTGCAAAATCAGGTCGTATATTCATTAATGCAGAAATAGAATTCCTTGAACGATTTACAGTAATGTTCTGGAAGAACTCACCTATCTGATAAAAAAGCATAACTGAAACAGCTTCCGGGAATTCCTTTATTAAGAATGCACCTATTGTTGCTATGGACATTAAGAAGTACTCATCAAAAACCTGTCCCCTTGCTATATTTTTGGCAGCTTTTAATACTACTTCACCACCGACCAAGATATAACTTATAATGTATATGGAGAACTTAATCCATAACGAAAAGTCAAATATCGTTGCGATGCCAAGTAGTACAGCTCCGATGCTCAGTTTTGCAAGCTGTTTTTTATTGGATTGATCGATGTCTTCTTTATATTTCCATGACTTGCTATTATCTTTATCATTTTCAACAATGCTTACATCGGGCTCAATTCTGTTAATAATTTTTTTTGCTTCGTTTATTATTTCTTCTAAGTTACCCTTGGCGTTAGTTTCAATAGTTTCAATAGTAAGTTTCTTCGTAACAAAGTTAACAGAAGCTGCCTTTACACCATCCAAATCTCCAACTTCTTTTTCTATTTTAGCCGCACAATTTGCACAATCTAAACCATCAAGTAATAATTCTTTCACAAATACAGCCCCCCATATTTATTATTTACCTTTTCAGTAAATCATATCTTATCTATTTACATCTTATTATATTACAATGTATGAATATGTGTTCATATGTTGTAATAAGATTATATTATATTTGTTATTAAAAATCAACAACATTGTTTAACTTTTATTGAGAAAAATAATTTATTTTAAAGAACTGTCCCAATATTTACTGAAGATTAGCTTGTCTGCTAATAAAAATTATGTTTACATTTTCAAGAGAATAGTTTTATAATAGAAGCATTCATAAATTTTACATTTTAGCTTAGGAGATTTTGAACAGATGGGAAAAAAAGCAGATTTGACTTCGGGTAATATTCTTAAAACTTTGACAAAATTGGCCTTGCCCATAATGGGAACATCATTTATTCAAATGGCTTATAACCTTACAGATATGCTATGGATAGGTCAAACAGGCAGTGATGCGGTAGCAGCTATTGGAACAGCAGGTTTTTTTCTCTGGTTTGCCCAATCATTAATTGCATTATGCAGAATCGGTGCTGAGGTTTTTGTTGCTCAAAGCATCGGTGAAAAGGACGAAGAAAGTGCCAGAAAATATGCTGTTAATTCAGTCCAGTTGAATATATTTCATTCTGTAATATATGGAATTTTTCTTTTTGTATGCAGGCATCAACTCATTGCTTTCTTTAAGTTGGGTGAAGAGCAGGTTATAAATATGGCTGTTACATACTTAAGCTATACAGTAATCGGAATAATTCCAACTTTCATCAACCCGGTTTTTACGGGGATTTTTAATGGCTCCGGAATTAGCAAAGTTCCGTTTATGATAAATGCTGTAGGACTAGTTACAAATATTATTTTAGATCCTATATTGATATTTGGTGTTGGCCCATTTCCAAAGCTTGGTGTAGTTGGTGCCGCTTTAGCTACAATATTTGCACAGTTTCTGGTAACTATGCTTTTCCTTGTTGTAATGAAGAAACACGAAGAGATTTATTTTAGAGTAAATGTATTTCAAAAGCCGAATTTTCAAAATATTAAGGCAATAATTAGATTAGGGTTTCCTGTAGCAATACAAAGCGGTATATTCTCCATAATAGGGATGGTGCTGGGAAGGATTATTGCAGCCTATGGACCTGCAGCAATAGCAGTTCAAAAGGTGGGCTCTCAAATTGAATCAATTTCCTGGATGACTGCCGGAGGATTTTCCACAGCCTTGAGTGCATTTGTTGGGCAAAACTATGGGGCTCAAAAATATGATAGAGTGATTAAGGGCTACAAAGCAGGACTTTTAGCTGTTTCCATTATAGGCTTATTTGCAACAATTTTGCTCGTATTTTTCGCTGAACCGATTTTTAGCATCTTTATACCAGAAAAGGAAGCTGTTGACTTGGGAATTGTGTACTTACAGATATTAGGACTTTCTCAATGGTTTATGACTTTGGAAATATCCACACAGGGGGCATTTAATGGACTTGGTAAGACTTCAATACCTTCTGTTGTTGGTATTGTATTTAATGCATTAAGAATTCCTGCAGCATATTTTCTATCAACTTATACTGCATTAAAATTAAATGGAATTTGGTGGTCCATAAGCATAAGCAGTGTATTTAAGGGAACAGTTTTAGTGATTTTATTCTATCATTTGGTTGTTAGAAAATATAATAAGTATAGGACATTATAAAGGTAAGGGTGCATTTAGAATTTTTGAAGAAATATATTCCAAAAGCTATCGTTACAGTGCTTAGAACATTTAAATTCAGCTACGGGCAAAATTGAACTCATAAAAATGCCTGATATAAAATTGAGAAACAATTTTATTCAAACAACAATTTTGCTTCTCCTTCGCTCAAATTAAAAGGCTTTACAGTACCTACACTAATGCTTCTTCCAATAATTTCTTCAAAAATGAAATATGCACCTTAAAAGTAAAAAACAATTGAATAATTTATTAATTGAATTTTTTGATGTGTTATTTATTATTGAATACTGTTATTAAACCTTATTTCTGCAATTTATGAATGAAAACACAATAAGAAATGAAGACTTATTTTGGATTTCACGGTATAATTAATTATAATAATTGATAATAGTTGTAGTAGAGGGGTGCTGTAAATGCGATATAGGAAAATATTTGTAATTTTTTGGCCATTTGTTGCTATATGGAACCTGATTGAATTAATTCTTAGAATAACAGGAAGATTGGTTGCAGTAATATTAGGTCTGGTACTTATGATTGTGGGTGTTGCTTTGTGCTTCACTGTTGTAGGAGCTGTAGCAGGAATTCCTCTTGCTGCATTTGGATTTACAATGATGATACGGGGATTCTTTTAGAAAAAGAATGGATAGGGAAAAGTAAACAGGAAAAGGAAAGTGGACACTTCTTAACAGCATTCCGATGACTTTTAGAAGCGTCCTATACGAAAATGGGCAGATAAGAGTTGGATAAGAGTAAGATAGGAGTTGGAAAAGAGCCAGAGCTGGAGGTTATTCATGAAAAACATTGTTCTTATTGGAATGCCAAGTGCGGGTAAAAGTACAATAGGTGTTATACTTGCCAAAACACTTGGAATGTGTTTTATTGATACTGATTTGGTTATACAGGAAAAGGAATGCAGGCTTTTACAAGATATTATTAATACATATGGCATCAGCAGGTTCCTTCAAATTGAAGAGAATGCAGTGCTTACGCTGAAATATAAAGCTGCCGTCATTGCTACTGGAGGTAGTGTAGTATACAGTGATAAAGCAATGACGCATTTAAAACAGGATGGAATAATTACTTATTTAAAGGTAGGATATGAAGAAATCGAAAGAAGGATTAACAACATATCAACAAGAGGAATTATTTTTAATAAAGGTCAAAGTCTTCTTGATATGTATAATCAAAGAATGCCCTTGTATGAGAAATATTCAGATATTACTATCGACTGCTCAAACAAGGATGTGGAACAAATAATTCAGGTTATAATAGATAAGGTAAGCAGCAGATAAATAATAAAAGTAATAAGGAGAATTCCAGAGTTGATTTCAAAAGAAAAATTAATGAAAACACTTATTAAAGGACGGTACGAATGCTATGTTAGAAAAAATTCTACATACAATCCATATACAAAATCTTTGCTGTATGACTGGAATTTCAAATTGCAAATGGAGGACCTAATATTCACAGATTCTTATAGAGGGTTCAACCCCTATAGTGGTGTAGAATATGTATATGAAAAGGGAATTGATATTCCTATCTGGTCATGCGACTATGTAGGATATGTAAAGCAAGGCATGAATGTACCTGCCCAAGAGGTTTATGAATTCCTAAAGGAAGCAAGAGGAAACCATTTGAAAAATTGCAGTGATAATTTGTTCTCAAATTATAAACATGAAAACAGTGTATTTCAGTATGAAACCTTCTTTCAAGGTGACGTAACTTCATTATTGCAAATAGAAAATTTTTACTATAAAAACCAATTAATAGCACAGCAAATGACATCAGGCAGACTGAGGATATCTTTTCCGTAAGGTGATACTTCCCCCTGCAAGGTACTGCGATATGTTATTACCTTCATAGCTATATTCCATATTCAAACTCATAGTTTCTGTCGCCATAATATTCAGCTTTTGACCTTTCATCATATAACTTTTATAAACCGAGGTATAAAGATATTAGGTAATTCCCTACATTTGTTGTATACATGAGTGAGCATGGAGAGTGATTTACCTAAATTATACCACAAGGGAAAGAATGGAAACAGCTTGAGAAGGAATAAAATTATGCTAAATGCTTCTACCTCTACTGGTAATACTACTTACATCCTCCACTTGACCTTTTCGAACAAAATAGATTTTATCAAAAAGGTTGACTGTAGTGCAGCAATGACCTGGGATATATAATATCTTATCTTTTATTTTAAAGTTATGTCCTTTAAAATTAATAATGGAATGTTCTTCATTAAGGTATATAGCAGCATCCGGAAATTGAAGCAATTGTGGCAGATCTTGGTCCACACTACAGCTTTTTATCCCAGTATCAGTTATGAAAACATCTTTTCTTGAACTTATAACGGTTGAGAGAATAAAGAGAGCATTTTTAAACTCTGGACATGTTTTTTTATAAGTTGCATCCATCAAAATATATGACCCAGCCTGGAGTTCAGTATATATATTGCTATTACTCTTTATCAAACTAGTTCCAGTGCTGCCTCCGCTATTTTCTTTAACCTTAATACCTTTATTTTCAAGAAAAAATTTTAGATTCATGAGTTTTTTCTCAAGCTGAACGATTGTTGTTTTACATTTTTCCATATTTTCCTCATGCGAGATATGTCCGGCATATGATTGAATTCCCTCAAATACAAGATTTTCTGAATTATTAATTAATTTTGCTAATTTATAAACCTCCTCAAAACTATTTACACCACAACGTTCCATTCCTGAATTAAGTTCAACAAGACAATATATTTGTGAACCAACATATTTTGCACCTTGAGAAAGTTGGATAATATTTTCTTCATTATCTACACAGATTGTTATACGGCATACCCGGGCAATTTGGGCAAGGCGCAATATTTTAACAGGATCTACAATCTGGTTTGCAATTAAAATATCTTTAATACCTGAGTAAGCCAGATCTTCAGCCTCACTAAGCTTAGCACAGGTAATTCCCTTTGCACCTGCTTTCATTTGTTTATGAGCAATTACACTGCATTTATGTGATTTATAATGTGGCCTTAGTTTTATTAACTTCCCATTAATCATTTCTTTCATCTTGTTAATATTATATTCGAATATATCAAGATCAATAATTAATGCCGGGGTCTCCAATTGACTTAATAACATTTTACACCTCTCTGCCATTTATTTAATATCCCCAAATCTTGGATTGTTGGATCAACATCTATTCCTATGACGAATAGTTCCCATTTATTATTAATTGAATGATTTTATTATCTCTTAAAGCATCTGCTAATTCCTTAGGAGTTGAAACTTCTTCTTTTAAAATAACACCACCCTTTGCCAGATCCTGAACTATGTGAAAATCTGAACCGGATACCATTTTGAGTTTATTATTAATTGCAAAAGAATGTGCGATATCATTTTTGGAATTCTGCTTTTGATTTCCATTATATATTTCAATACCATCCAATAGCTCTAGTCCCGGAACTGTAAACCCGTCTCTGAAAGGATGGGCTTGATATATTAACATTCCTTTACCTTCAATCATTTTGCGGAATTTTTTTAGATCAAGATTATAAAGCTCAGGATTTTCTAATAGAAACTTCTCATCTATCCCATATATCAGATAATCGCTTGGCCCATCAATAAATCTTAATTCAATACCCAGTATTACAGTTAATCCTAACTGTATGCCTTCATTATAAGCGATTCTGTATCCCTTGAGATATTGAGCTAATCTATCTTTCCAATTCGGGAGATCTATTTTATCAAAAAATCCTTTATAATAATGATCGGTTATTACTATTCCTTTATATCCGGCTTGTTTATAGAGCTTAACTACTTCTGAAGCATTAACTCTTCCACATGGACTTACCTCTGAAGTGTGTGTATGTATGTCATATTTATACATAGTAAATCTTTTACCTCCCTTTATATTTTCTGTATTTATTTGTATTACATCTAATAATCATCTTGCCATACTTAAAAGGTAATTACCGATGTCTACAGTATGATACAGCATTGTATCCCTTACAGTTTCCGGTAGATTTTCTGAAAACTTTTGAATTTCATACGTAAAGTCTCCTTCATAGCCTATTTCTACAAGTGTTTTCATAATAGGTTCCCAATTTATATTCCCATAAAACGGTGCTAAGTGTTCATCATCATGACCGTTATTGTCTGCAACATGGGTTGCTTTTAACCGTTTTCCTATTCGCTGCAGACTTAAGCATTGGTTTTCATTTGTAATATTTGCATGGCTGAAATCCCAACATATACCTACTTTAAAGTCATTAAGTGAATCAACGAGATCTATTAATTCCTCTACACAAGCAGTATATTGTCTGCCATCAAAATCAAACACATTTTCAATAGCAATTCCTGTATTATGTTTTTGCGCAAAATCAGCATAGGTCTTGAAATACTCAACATTCTTTTTTTTTGATTCTAAAGCTGAATATCCTTTTTCAAAGCTTGTACCGGCATGCATTACAACCCACTTAACTCCAAGTTCTCCTGAACAGATAATAGCACGATGTGTAAGTTCTTCTAACCATTCCCTATTACTGATACTTGGATCACAAATATTGTAAATAATGTTATGGGACTGCGAAAATTCGATATCATACTTAACTGCATTTTCTGCCAAATCGTTAATCCAAGATTCCCAATTATTTCGTGTCAGATATCCCTCTTTACCTGATACATGGCAAAAATTCATATCCATAACTTTATATCCGGCATTTGAACATTTTTCAAGACATTTTTCGAGAGGAATGGCTCCAGATACTCCAGCCACCTTATCCATAATATTCGTTGATGTTGAAAGCCTCATGGTATTTCCATCCTTCCTTATTATATATTCATAATAATATATTCATGTTTTTTATTATAGCATTTTGTTTCAGTTAAGCATTTGGACTTATTCCTCTTTATTCATCACATATACAAGAAGTTTAGCATAAAAATAAATGATATGCAAAGTCTTGTACTTTTAACCAGTTCATTATTTCATTGAAAGACACATGAAAATAGTGTACACTTTTAATGGAGGTGTTGCAAATGCTCGAAAACATAACATTCACTGCTGATAAGGACATAATTGAAAAAGCACGCAAGAAAGCAATAGAGAATAATATAATCCTGAATGAGCTTTCCAGAGAATGACTTTCTAATTATTTTATGAATATAAATAGTAATAAAATTAAGCATTTCATTGATAATGTATCCTATTATAAGTAATATATGTACAGAAATTGATGCTGATGTAAATAGCAGTTATCAAATAATAAAAAAAGTATTTCCAATAAAGCATGATGGAATAAGCATTTATGAAAGGACTAATTATTATGGCCATTGATAGTGTACGTGAGTATTTAAAAAAGTGGGACAAGGACAATGATATATTGGAATTTGAAACATCAAGTGCTACAGTTGAACTGGCAGCGCAAGCTTTAGGGGTCGAACCTGCAAGGATAGCAAAGACTATTTCATTTAAAAATGGAGAAAGTGCGATGCTGATAGTTACAGCGGGAGATGCAAAAATAGATAACGGAAAATTTAAAGCGGAATTTGGTTTCAAAGCAAAGATGCTGGCACCTGAGGAGACTTTGGAATATACCGGGCATGCTATTGGTGGAGTTTGTCCCTTTGGTTTGAAAAATGAAATACCTGTATTCCTTGATATATCACTTAAAAGATTTGAAACTGTTTTCCCTGCCTGCGGAAGCAGTAATTCTGCAATTGAACTTACATGTGAAGAGCTTGATATATATTCCTCGAATAAAAAGTGGATTGATGTTTGCAAAGGGTGGATTTAATTTTCGAAAAAAAGGATGGGGAAAAATAATGACATTAGGTAATTTAAAACAGCAAATGCTGCTGCCAAATAAAGAATACATTATCAATCAGCATGTTAATATACGGGGTTTGGATGTTTTGCTATTGAGTTTTACAATAGAGGAAAACAAAAACAAATTGTGGTTGATGTATGAAGACAAGGCATTAATTGAGGATAATTTTCATGACGAATTCCATAAAGAGTTTAAGACCAATCGGGAAGAAATGCTGTGCCGAATTGAGGTGAGAAGCAGACATATAAATTTTTATATAAAGGAAATGGAAATCCAAGGACATATAGTCAGGTTTAGTTCATCACGAAATGGTCCGGTTTATGAAAGCAATATGGAAGCGAGAATGCAGTTACAGCACTTTGCAGAGAAAGGCCTGATCCCTTCAGAATGGGACGATGTAAGATTAGAAAGTCTTGTTGTCGCTCAATATGAGCAAATGGAGGGCGAGGTTGCCCCATATTACGATAACACCAGGAAATTGCCTGTTGTTTTGCATATTGACAGAAATCCAAGAGAAGCCCCAATTCAATGCCCTTTTAAAGTTAATTTTGGCAAACAGGACATTGGAACAAAGATTACATATTATGATCCCGTTATTGGAAGGGAAAGCTACTTTTTTATAAATGAAATTTATTCCTATGATGCTTATGATGATATCTTAAAAAAGACGGAGCAAATCGAGGATACCGAAATGCGTGAAAATATGATAAAACACCATATGGAGGCTATGGAAAACCTATGCCCGAAGGATAAGAATCTGGCTGTTATTAGATATGAAACAGCAGATAATGTCCAGCTTCGTTTTATGATGAAAGATTACCTGGAGGCACAGCCGGTGCATCATAGCTCTGCCACTGCCATTGGATTTATATGCAGATCTGATGAAATGGGAATCAATGGCTATAAAGTGCGAGAATGTGCGTTGCAGCCGGTGGATAAAGATTTCAATGGTGAATTGGAACTGGAATTGTTTTCACGATCACATGAAATACCGGAGGAAACTGTATATAGTTTCCTACCTTAAATTTGTAAAATGGGGTGGTGTAATGGATATATTTTTTTGGATAACTGACCTATTTATTCCCGCAACTATGATTTCTCTGGGAGTAATTTTTAAAAAGTGGCCTATTAAGAAAATAAATATGGTATGTGGTTATAGAACAAGACGTTCTATGCTCTCTCAGGAAACATGGGATTATGCAAATTACCGCATGGGAGTCTTATGGCTAAAATGGGGCATTGTATTATTTGCGGCAGTTGCAATAAGCAAAATAATTACACCTGTTGAAAAGGAACAATTAAGCATAATTCATGCGGGCGTCGAATTAGTAGCCTTGTTCGCTTCCATACCTATTATTGAGACGGAATTAAAACAGAAATTTGACAAGTCCGGAAAACCTAAAGAATAGATGTTGGATGTGCACAGTAAGAAGTACATTTTACGTTTAGTACAAAATAGTGAATGGAGAATTATAACATGGATCATGTTTTAATGCAAATATGTAAAATTGCTGAGAAATATAATGCGGATAAAGTTATTTTATTTGGTTCACGGGCAAGAGGGGACAATTCTCCTGTTAGTGATTATGATATTGCAGTTATTGGAGAAAAAATGTCCGATTTAGAAAAGGCAAACTTCTGTTTAGATGTTGAAGAAGTGGAAACACTTAAAAAAATTGATGTAGCCTTTATAACTGAAGATATAAAAGATGATTTTACAGGAAATATCATGAAGGAAGGCGTAGTTGTATATGAAAAAACTAGAGATAAAATTAATGAATTTTAGTAATGCTCTTCAAAGGCTTAAAGAAGCAGCCAAAGAGCTTGAAGCACGGGACGCCAGTGACGTTATTCGGGATGGTGTTATCCAAAGATTTGAATTTACATATGAATTAGCATGGAAAGCCGCGAAGGAATACCTTGAGGATGCAGGAATTGTAGATAAAAACTCACCAAAAGCAGTTATTAAAGAGGCGTATGCACAAAAGCTTATTTCTGATGAACAAACCTGGCTTCTTATGTTGAATGATAGAAACCTTACTACACATGCATATAAGGAGGAAATCGCAAAAGAAATAGCTGCTAGAATAATTAACAGTTATATTAGTGAATTTGAGAATCTATTATTAAAGATGACTAATTATTATTGATTGACATAACAGGCAGGTGATTTTCATGGATTTAAAATTGATATGCAAAAAGCATATGTAGTTGGAGACATTGGAATGACCGATATGGTCTTAGCAAGAAACATTAATGCGAAAGGAATTCTTGTTTTAACAGGAGTTGGAAAAGGTAGTTTAAATGAATTCCGGGATACATGGAAGCATATTGAGGATGACTATATAGCAGAAAACGTGTTGGATGCTGTTAAGTGGATTATGAATGACTTATCAAAATGATGCTAAAACTACTTGAAGATATTATATGTATTGATTTGACTTGTGACATTCAAATGCAGGGCTTCTATGAACAATTTGGAATGCTGAAATCTCATGGTATGGTTTTTCGCAAGTATCTCAAACAAACCTAATATTTCACATTATAAATTACGGTGCATAAGTAGAATATTATGCAGTAGAATACTAAAGGGAATTAATGATTGCTAATATTTTCTAATGAGGGGAGAGGTTTATATGGACAAAAAATATACTGAAATTAACTCGAAGTGTATTGACAAATGGGTAGAAGAGGGCTGGGAGTGGGGACAACCTATTAGTCATGAAGTTTTTGAAAAAGCAAGGAATAATGATTGGTTTGTGCTATTAACACCCACAAAACCCGTGCCAAAAGATTGGTTTTGCGAAATGAAGAATGCTAAAATATTGGGCTTGGCTTCTGGCGGTGGTCAGCAAATGCCAATATTTACGGCATTAGGTGCAAAGTGTACGGTACTGGATTATTCAGAAAAACAATTATTGAGAGAAAAAGAGGTTGCAGAAAGAGAAAACTATGAGATTGAAACAGTTAGAGCAGACATAACAAATCCTTTGCCTTTTGAAGGTGAATCCTTCGACTTGATTTTTCATCCAGTTTCTAATTGCTATATTGAGAACGCTCTCCCCGTTTGGAAAGAATGTTATAGAGTATTGAAAAAAGGTGGAATTTTATTGGCTGGATTGGATAACGGCATTAATTATATTTTTGATGATGAAGAAAAAATGGTAATCCGCAAACTGCCATTTAATCCATTGAAGGATAAACAACTATACGAGGATTCAGTAAAAAATAATTGGGGAATTCAGTTTTCACATACCATTGAAGAACAAATTGGAGGACAATTGCAAGCAGGATTTGTACTTACAGATATATACCAAGATACAAACGGCGTAGGTAGACTTCATGAATTCAACGTTCCAACTTTTTATGCAACAAGAGCAATTAAAAAGTAAGATTCTCAATATAGGCTAAAGTGATTTTAATTCACATTTTTTATATGTTGTGACAGAACAGTATTAAAATGCTAACCAAGTACAATGTAAGTTTTGAGAGGTAAAAAACTTGAAATCGTACTCTATTATTACAGGAAATCCCTATGAGCAACTAATTATTATCAACATTAGTGTTTCCTACGAAGATTTCAATAATGGGAACCCGTATAATACAACTTTTAATGTTAAAGTAATTTCAGGAGATTTTACAGGGGTTTCTGAATTTGAATACAACATTAAAGATTTTATTACGAAAAATGCATATAGATTGTGACCATTTTCCTCCAATTATACCAAAAGATTTTCATTTTGATGTGTACGATAGATAATTTTAATAGTTATGAAGTATATGAGATTAATATAATCACCTGGTAGATAATAGAGAATATTATTGAGGAGTATTAAAATTAATACTGTTAGTGGAAGAGGGATGAAGCCATGCTAAATACCAAACAAAAGGCAACCCGAATTACATTATTCTTTGTTATAGGAATCCTTTCTGGATTTCTGGCAAAATATATTGATACTATACCTTCTAATGGTACGATTGGCAGTTTAATTAACATAATTAGTAATATAAGTTCCAGAATAGGAATTTGGGTCTTTATTGCTACTATTATTGCTGAATGGAGCAGAACACCCAAAGCAGGAGCAATTCATGTTTTTGCTTTTTTCGTCGGAATGCTGCTGGCTTACTATATATATTCTATGAAATTATTTAACTTCTTTCCTACATATTATTTCATTCGCTGGGGATTAATTGCTTTATTATCTCCGCTGGCTGCCTATATTGTATGGTTTAGCAAAAGAAATGGATGGATTTCAGCATTATGTGCTGCTCTTCCTATTGGGTTATTGATTTCAGAAGGGTACAACTTTTTTTATACCTTTTCTCCAGTTTCAGGGTTTGATTTAATTGCTGCTATCATACTTTTTTGCATTTTACCGAATGACAAATATCAATATTTAAAAGTATCGATATTTACAATATTAACATCAGTATTTCTCAGTAAATTTAGTTTGTTGTCCTATATAATTGGTGGGTTATAGAAGAAGTATACGGCGTGTAAAGAGTGCTATTGCGAAAACCCAAAAAATGCCACTTTTAAGGCTGAGCATTGTTTAAATGCTCTTTTTTTTACAGTTCATTTTTATGTTTTTATAATTGGCAGAAGTGTAGTATTTCTATTGCCGAGCGTAATTTGCTTTATTTCTGCTGTATATTTTAAAAACAAAAGTATATAAAATAAGCATTGCCTTTATATGAAACTAAGCCATATTCTTTATATGAGCTAAGGTATTGACCATGACTAATATTGCTGCCATGATAGAAATAAGAAATAGATATAGGAGACAGGTTGTGGGGGAGATTAAGAGGGCGCTAGAGGAACTAGGTGAAAGGTAGCAAGGTGTAAGAAAGTAGGTGCTTTTACGGGGTGTATGGTGTAAGATAAAGGTATATGGTACACATTAGTAGAAAAATGCGACCTTATTTAAATAGAATTTGAATCCTTTAAAAGGTGGCGGTAAACGGTAATATCAAAATAAAGGAGTGGTGAGGTATGGCGTTAGGCATTGCTCTTGTAATAGCCGTAATAGTAGGTATAATCTACGGAATAATTAACAAAAACAAGCCTTTAGGAATAGTTTCTGTAATTATTTTGATTATGATTATTGCTGTATGGGTGTATTTTTATAAAAACCCTTATTAAAGTTCAGATTTGAAGAATACTATTTTGTAACACAACATTCTAATTTTATGTGGCAATGGTAAAATACTCTGAACCAAAGGAGTAAGAATTAGGTGAAAGAAGTGCCTGAATTATGGGAACTTACGGGACTTTTTGAGATAGGACCTACATATGTTTATGGAAAAGAAAAAGAGATACCGTGGTTTTATAGTACGGTTAATTTTAGGCTTAAAAGAGGAAGTGAGACTTTAGATATTATCATTTCTCCTGCTTATGGTATTATTGCTTTTTCAGTGTTTACAGGTGATAGAGAAATAATGCAAGTTAACCTTGAAAATGTAGAAGGAATGAAAATTGAAAAATTGCATAATAAAGAGACTTTGCACATTATTTTCAATGATAATGATATGATAAAAGAATTCTTTATAGAGACAAAACCGCAAATCTTTGTATACTGTAATAAACCACAATATTTATAATATTACAAATTCTTCTTATTATGTAACGTAAAAATTATTTATATAACACGAATGTGAACAGAAATTTGAATGGAGGTAAAATTAATGAGATGTCCCTACTGTAATGGTGAAATGGAAACTGGTATATTAGAAGGACAGAGGTATCTTTTATGGGCAAAACAACCGCATAAAGTATCCTATCATCCTAAAGTGGGTGAAGTCTTACTTGGAGAAAAAGCGGTTAGTTCTGTCAGAGTAGATTCCTATATTTGCAAGCAATGTAAAAAGATTATCACAGACTATGCTAACCTTGATGGTGTAAAAGAGGGATAGATAGTACATATTGGTAGGAATATGTAAAGCAAGGATTATTTATTGATGAGGTGATGATGTCATGACAGACTTTTTAATGCAATATGGCGAAATATTTTCCACAATTATGTTTTTTATACCACCAATTTTATCGGTGCTAATATTATATTTTACCAAAAGGAATTGGATATGGCTGTCTATACCAATTACGATAGTGGTTGATTTATTAGTTTGGGGAAAGGCAATTTTTGAATCATCACATAGTGGAATTGCACTTGCCTTTTTGATTCCACAGGTTACAGTTGTGGCAATCATTTCTTTCGTGATTTTATATATTGAACAATGTAGAAAAAGAGCATAATCTTTAGATGCTTACATGTAACGTTCTTCTTATATTACATATTAGTAAGATATTGTGCAACACTAATTTTAAAAAAACAAAAGATTTATATGGAGGAGTGAAAT
>DAOSDD010000088.1:0-16345 GCA_035362115.1 Clostridiales bacterium
GATAATTTTAATAGCATCGGGAAGATGTTGTGTACTACTAATTTATTATTCATTATCATAAGCACCAGGTTTAATTATAAACATTAGGCCTGAATTATAAACATCAGGTCTTAAGCTTCGGTCAAATAAGCAGGCTGTAAAGCTTGCATGCATTTAAGTTAAAAAGGGGGTTTTCAC
Organism: Clostridiales bacterium; assembly: GCA_035362115.1. GTDB lineage: Bacteria > Bacillota > Clostridia > Acetivibrionales > DUMC01 > DUMC01. The sequence continues at coordinate 178 of DAOSDD010000088.1, forward strand.
ATGCAAACTGCATATAAATTACAAAGAAGTATTCAAAAGGAAAGATTTGAAATATTAAAGGAAAGTATTCATGATTATGCACAAATTAAAGATAGTGTAAAAACAGGAATTGAGGATAGGAATAATATTATAAAACAGAAGAAGCTGATTATGGAATATCTTAATGCCACAGAAGAAGATTGGAATGATTATAAATGGCAGCTGAAAAGCAGGTTTACCAACCTGGAGAGCGTTGCTGAAATACTTAACCTCTCAAAAGAGGAAATAGATGAGATTAATACAGTAGGATCAAAATACAGGTATGCCATATCTCCATATTATTTATCTTTAATAGATCCTAAAAATAAAAAATGCCCTATAAAGCTGCAATCGATTCCTTCAATTTTAGAACTTGACGAAAAAGGTGTACTTGATCCTATGAATGAAAAAGATTCCTCACCTGTGGAACTTGTTACAAGAAGGTATCCTGACAGGCTGATTATAAAGGTTACCAATATGTGCGGCATGTATTGCAGGTTCTGTCAAAGAAGAAGACTAATAGGAGAGTTTGATACTAATGCACCAAAAAATAAATTGGTAAAAGCCATAGAATATGTAAGAAAAAACAGAGAAATCAGGGATGTTCTTATTACAGGAGGAGATGCATTTATGATGCCGGATTCCGAAATAGAATGGTTATTGCAAGAATTAAGAAATATCGAACATGTAGAAATAATCAGGTTCGGAACAAGAACTCCCGTCACACTGCCGCAGCGTATTACAGATGACCTGGTAAAAATACTGAAAAAGTACCATCCGATCTACGTAAATACACATTTTAACAGTCCGAGAGAAATAACTTGTGAGGCAAAAACTGCTTGTGAAAAGATGGCAAATGCAGGTATTCCACTGGGTAATCAAATGGTTTTACTAAAAGGGGTTAATGATGATCCTTTCATTGTAAGAAAGTTAAATCAAAGCTTGTTAACAATAAGAGTAAAACCATATTATATATTTCATCCTAAAACCGTAAAAGGGACATCGCGTTTTTGGGTAAATATACAAACAGGGCTGGAAATAATGGAATCATTGAGAGGACGAACTTCAGGCATGGCCATTCCCACATATATTGTTAATGGACCGGGAGGACTTGGCAAAACCCCTATATTACCAAATTATATGTTATTCATCGGTGAAGACCGGGCTGTTATGCGAAATTGGCAGGGAGAAATATTTGAAGTAGAGAATGGCATATAGAATATGAAATTGTAAATGCTAAAATAAAAGTGATAAATGCAAAGATTCTTGTTTGGAAACTATATATAATTAATATATTGTTCTATTTAATATGATATTCACTCGTATGATAATGGCAATAATTAAAGGTAAAGAATTTTTTGCGGCATTTTCTTTATCAAAATTAACCTGTAAAAAAATATTATAATTATTATTATATGTTACATAGTTTAATGGAGGTGCGTTTTTTATGAGTAAGTTAAAATTTGGAATCATAGGGTGTGGCTTAATTTCTAACTGGCATGCAGATGCTATATTAAAGATTAATGGAGCTGAGCTTTCAGGTGCTACAGATGTAAGTGAAAAGTCCAGGCAGGCTTTTGCATCCAAGTATAATATTAAAGCCTTCGATTCGATTGAAGAGCTCCTTGCTAGTGATGTTGATGTAGTATCTGTTTGCACACCAAGCGGCCTGCATGCACCCCTTGCTATTAAAGTAGCAAATGCCGGTAAGCATATTATTGTTGAAAAACCAATGGCAATTACGCTTGAACAGGCTGATCAAATGATTGAAGCATGTGAAAAAAATAATGTAAAAGCTGCAATAATATCACAGATGAGGTTTACTCCTGCTGTTCGCAAGCTTAAAGAGGCAATTGATACAGGCGTTTTGGGAAGGATAGTATCAGGAGACATGTATATGAAATTTTACCGTTCCCAGGAATATTATGATAAGGGGGGATGGAGAGGAACATGGAAAATGGATGGAGGGGGAGCCTTAATGAATCAGGGTATTCATGGGGTTGATTTATTACGGTATGTTATGGGCCCTGTAAAGTCTATTCATGCTCTTACACGAACTCTTGCCAGAAAAATTGAGGTGGAAGATACGGCTGCTGCTGTGATGGAATATGCCAATGGCGCTCTTGGAGTTATTCAAGCCACTACTTCCATATATCCTGGACTACCCAGAAGAATGGAAATAAGTGGTGATAAAGGGACGGTCATTCTTGAAGAAAGTTCTATTGTAAAGTGGTGCGTAGAGGGACAGGAAGTTCCTGAAGATATAAATATAGGAAGCCCGCAGGACAGTTCTGCCAGTGATCCGGCAGCTTTTGGAGTAGAAGGTCATGTTATGCAGATAAGCGATATGGTTGATGCTATAAATAACAATAGAAGACCCCTGGTTGATCAATACGAAGGAAGGAAACCTGTAGAACTAATTTTAGCAATATATGAATCCTCAAAGACCGGGAAGACTATAGAATTGGAGTTTTAGCTGCAGCAGCAGTACTTAATTTAAGAGCAATTGAAGGTATTATTAAGGAGCATGGGGATAGGAAACATCCCGGCTCTCTTTTTTTAACTGCAAACAAGGGAATATGATTTGATGTATAAGTTTCGAGTAAAGCAAATTATCTTATAATAATATGTTAAAATAATAATAATAAAATGCAAAGATTATATTAACTCAATTGTTGTATAATTTATATAGAGTATCTCAGTTTAGCTGGAAAATAAGGTATGGTAAACCTTACCATGCTATTTTGCATAACAAAATTCTATTACGGGAGGTATATGAGTCATATGACAATTATGATAAAAAATACAAACAGTAATTTTGAAAGAGAACCGCTATTGGCTCCTTTTGGTTTTAAAGGAGGTTATCTTAGTGAATTGTGGCAGGTTGTAGCCCTTCTTGAAAGTGAATCGGGAAAAAGGGGTACGGGTCTAGGAGTCCAGAGTGTTCTTTGGTCTGATGCGGCAGTCTTTGCAGCAAACTCACAGGCAGCGGGTAACAGTGCCATGTTTCTTATGACTGAATTTGCTTTACAAAAAGCCAGAGATTTAAGTTTCAAAACTCCCATAGAACTTCTAGAACAGCTTTTGCCTTTGACTTATGAATATGGCAGAAAAATAACAAATAACGACAAACTGCGAATGACATTTGCATTAAATTCACTTGTAGCCGTTGATAATGCGGCCTGGATAGTTTATTGCAAAGAAAAAGGCATAAGCAATTTTGATGATATGATTCCTGAAGAAGTTAAGCCTGCTTTGTCTTTCAAGCATGATAAACTAGCTTCAATACCATTAATTACATATGGGGTATCAATGGATGGCATAAAAAAGACAGTAGATGATGGGTATTTCTTCCTTAAAATTAAAATTGGATCTGACCCTGAAAGAGACGGAAATTTAAATAAAATGCTGGAGTGGGATAAACAGCGACTTACCGAAATTCATAATGCTGTGAAAGATATAAAAATACCTTATACTGAAAATGGGAGGATTCCCTATTATTTAGATGCAAATGGCCGGTATGACAGCAGGGACAGACTTATGAAGCTGCTTGACTATGCAGATAAAATAGGTGCTCTTGAGAGGATTATTCTTCTTGAAGAACCTTTTCCAGAAGAATACAAAATTGATGTAAGTGATGTACCTGTAAGATTGGCAGCAGATGAAAGTGCCCATTCAGATATGGATGCAATTGAAAGAATTGACCTGGGATATAGTGCAATTGCACTAAAGCCTATTGCAAAAACTATGAGTATGAGTTTTAAAATTGCTAAAATTGCTCATGAGAGAGGAGTACCATGCTTTTGCGCTGATTTAACAGTTAATCCTGTTATGGTAGACTGGAATAAAAACGTAGCTGCCAGGCTCTCACCATTACCTGGTATGAAAATTGGGGTGCTTGAAAGCAATGGACACCAGAATTATTGCAACTGGAAGAAAATGAAGGAATACCATCCATGTTATGGTGCTGAATGGATAGAAACAGTAGATGGAATTTTTAGCCTTGATGAGGAGTTCTACCTGGAAAGTGGTGGAATATATAAAGAGAGTAAACATTATGAGTCGTTGGTGAAATGAAAAATATGTTTAAAAATTCGTTAAGCAGTGAAAATTTAAAATCTATATTAGAAGCATTTAGCATAAAGGATTTTGATGAAGTTCTTCCTATAGCAAATGGAACCGCCAATAAGAATTATCTTGTCGTGGCTTCACCAAGCTTGGTAATACGGGAAAGAAGTTCCAAATATTCATCTGAAGAACAAATGCTTTTTGAAGAAGAGTACCTGAACCATGTTTTCTCAAAAGGCATACCTGTTCCCGTACCGTTAAAGACTTTAAACCACCTATGCTGGTATAGCTGCCATAATAGGGTTTACCAGGTATATCCTTTTATAGGCAGCAACCCGGGTGATAATAGGGACTACAATGTAGGTGATGGCAAAGGTAATTGCGCAGATAGCATTGAAGGTGACGGTGAAAATGATTATAATGGTAAAAATGATGTTGAGGAAGCCGGAGGTTTTCTTGGAAGACTTCATTCAGCTGTAAATGGATTCACACCACAGACTCTGAGGAATTTGCCTCGCTATGACGACCCTTCCATAATTATACATGAGGTTTCGCGAATAATAGAAAAGAGCATCAATACTATAACAGTGGAAGAAAGGAAAACTCTTGAATATATATTGGAGCAGGCAAAGCTTGTAAACATGCATATAAACGACGAAGTTTATTATAGCTTGCCCAAATTACTGATTCATGGGGATTACCACCCTGCCAATGTTAAGTACATGAATGGTAAAATAAGTGGGTTATTTGACTTTGACTGGGTAAGCCTTCAACCTCGTATACGCGATATCACAGATGGCATAATATATTTTTCTTCAAAAAGAAATGAAAACTTAACAGGAAATAATATATTTTCATTAGCTACAGGATATATCTTTGATTTAGAAGGAATGAGACTGTTTATAAAAGGTTATTCTCAAAATGTCAGCCTTCCTGTTTTAGAGGAGGAGATCAAAAATATACCGTATTTTATCCGAGCCAGGCTGATGCATAGTAGAGTGCAGGCACTTAAAAAAATACCTGAAGCACTTTCTATTAAAATGCTGACTGAAGGTATGAAGCATTTATTGTCATGGATAGATGAAAACCAAAACAGGCTTATAGAAAATTTGATGGATTGAATAAGCAAATAAAACTGGGGCGCATTTTCTATTCCGCCAGGTTAGGGTGCATTTACTTTATCTGAAGAAAATATTGGTAAGGGGCATAAGTGGAGGCTCTAGGCACCGTAACGATAGCCCCTGGTAAATATTTCTTCGAATTTGATAAATGCACCTGCCAGGTTATTCTCCCTTGAATACAAAGGTACAATAGTATATACTATTATTTGAAGTCTATAATTCAAGTGGTGTCAGATACAACAGAAGGGAGAATATATGCACATTTTACTACCGGTTGATGTAATGTGGATTTCGAAAATCAAATATGATCACAAGGTTCTTGAAAAACATACCCACCAATTCTACCACATGTTTTTTATAAGAAAAGGCGAATGTATAATGCATGTTGCTGGGAAAGAGTATACTGCAGATGAAAATGAAGTGTATTTCTGCCCTCCCGAAATAGTTCATGGGATGATAGCGCAGGGAAATATCCCATTAAGTACAATAGAAGTTAAATTTACCGTTCTTGACAAGAATTTTGCTGAAAAGTTGTCAGAACTAGATTATAGGGTAAAGTGCAAACCACATAATATGTACTTGAAGTTAGAGGAACTTGTAATGGAAGGCTTGCATAAACCAGTGCTTTACAAGGAAATTGTAAATACAGGGTTTACCAGAGTATTGCTGGAGTTGATGAGAAATGAAGAAAATCCATTTTCAATAAACATTGATCGGGTAAAAAACAGTATGAACAATGAAATTAAGGATAAAGAGGGAAGTAGTTTTGTTCTTGGGAAAGTCCTTGACTATATGAACCGGATGTATGCTGAAGACATAACTCTTCAAAACTTGGCGGATGTAGGAGCTGTAAGTTCTGCACATCTGAACAAGCTATTTAGAAGTACTTTTAATATTTCTCCTATGCAGTATATAAATAACATGCGTCTCGATAAAGCAAAAGAACTTATGATGTATTCTGATTTTAACATTTCTCAGATATCTGAGCTGGTAGGCTTCGAAAGTATCCATTATTTCAGCAGGTATTTCAAGAAAAAAGAAGGCATTTCTCCCAGCGAATTTAGAAATGGCGTTAAAGATAATATTTATGTCTATTTGTGATTTCCGTTCAAAATGTTCAAAATATAGCTAAAAAAGTGTAAAGAATTTATATTCAATGTCTTATATAATCAATACTAGGAGCTGCTTTGACTTTTATCTTGCTTAAATTTGGCAAAAAACTATTAGCAGTCTTGCATGATATATGTATTGGCAGTTATACATGATGTTTGTATTCAAAATTAAATGAAAGGGAATGGTGAGATATGAGAAGCTTGAAAGTTGGTCTTATTGGGTGCGGAGGTTTTGCTAAAGGTATGCATATTCCCATACTTAAGAGTAATCCCAAATATACAATTCATGCGGCCATGGATGTATATGAAGATGCTGCAAAAGAAGTAGCAGAGAGTACTGGAGCTGCTTACTGGACAAAGGATGTAGATAGGTTGCTTTCTGACAGGGAAATAGATGTAGTATTTATTACAACACGTCATGACTCACATGCAGAGCTTAGTATAAAGGCTGCGAACGCAGGTAAGCATGTTATGTGTGAAAAACCCATGGGCCTTAACCGTGACCAGTGTAAAGCAGTCGTTGAAGCTGTAAAAAGGAGTAAAGTAAAGTATACCGTTGGCTACAATAGAGGGATGGCACCTATGGTAACAAAAGCCAGAGATCTTATTGATAATGAGCTGCACGGGAGTAAAAAGATGATATATCATCGTATACAGGCTCCATTCCGGGAATCGCACTGGACACATCTGCCTGAAATAGGTGGAGGACGCTTTGTTGGAGAAGGATGCCATATTTTTGACCTGTTATGTGAAATAGTACAGGCTCCTCCTGTTACTGTTTTTGCTTCAGGGGGGACATTCCTCAACCCTGAGAAAGTAAAAATACCTGATAGTGGTGTTGTTACAATTACATTTGCTGACGGTTCTATAGGGACGACACTAATAAACAGTGCGGGTTGTCCTGATTTTCCTAAAGAAGCCACAGAGATATACTGTGATGGGAAAGCTATATTTATAAACGATTTTACTAAAATGGAGTATTATGGGTTCGAAGGGCATAAAAAGACTTATATGGAATTTGACAAAGTAGACAAAGGCCATGCAATAGAATTGGATATGCTGGCAGATGCTATAGTATATGATACAGAAAGTCCTAATGGCTTGGTGAAGGCATCAAGAGCCGCAGTTATAAGCTTTATGGTAAATGAATCGATAAAAACAGGAGCACCTGTTCAAATTAATGAGAAGGATTATATATGGTGAAGAAAGGGAGAATCAGCGATATGATTAGAATTGGAGTTGTAAATATTGATGTGTCACACCCGAAGACATTTTCGGAATATTTGAAGAAAGGGAATCGTGCCCGTTATGTGGCAGTTTATAACGATGGCTTCCGTGGTGATGACGAGGTTCAGGGATTTATTAAAAACTATAATCTGGAAAAACGCTGCGAGTCTGTAGAAGAACTGGCAGATATGGTTGATGTAGGTTTTATACAGGGATGTAATTGGGATAAACATATAAAATATATCAAACCTTTTATAGAACGCAAAAAGCCTGTATTTATAGACAAGCCCATAGTAGGCTCCCTTGCAGACTGCAGGAAAATAGAGCAGCTGGTTGCAGAAGGCGCTGTTATTTTAGGTAGTTCTTCAGTCAGATATGCAGAAGAAGTAGTTAAATTTGCAAGCACCAGTGAAGAAGAGAGAGGTAAGATTCTTAACATTTTTGGGACTTCCGGTGTAGATGAGTTCAACTATAGCATACATATTGTAGAAGCCATCGGAGGAATAGCAGGTACAGGTGCAGTTTCATGTACATTTGCAGGCAGAAGTGAAGTTGATGGGAAAATGTGTGAAACATTTTTCGTGAAATTCGCTAATGGAATAACAGCTGTATACAATGCTTTCCAGGGGCTGTGGCAGCCTTTTGAAATGGTGATTATGACTACAAAAGGAACATATCAGTTCCGTATTGATACAGGAAAAATTTATGGTGCTTTACTCGATAGAATATGTGATTATATGGAAACCGGAAACAATACACTTGCTCCAATTGAAGCTTTGACGGAATCTGTAAAAATTATGCTTGCAGGGCGAATTTCAAGAGAAAAGAGCGGAGTAGAGGTAAAACTATTAGATATTCCTGAAGATGATCCTGGATATGATGGAGATAGATTTGAGAAGGGGTATGCTTCAAAAGCTGCAAAAACTTATCTTTAATATTACTTCAATGACTAAGAGCAGCTTAGATTTTGCAGCAAAATCATTTTTTAGATGTTGTCTACAATGCAAAAACATTATATAATGATAGCGAAAGCCAGTTACATCATGAAGACAGAAAGCCGGTATTTGCAGTTTAAAAAGAGGCTAATAAATTAATATGGGGGAATCATTAATATGATGTATTTTGCTGTTGCGCTAGGTATTTTGTTCTGCTCTTTTTGGGTTGCACAGTTAATATTTGTGTACCTGCACCTTCATTGGACTAATACTATTATTGAGTCAAATGATGGAGACGCTGATGTACCTGTAACTGTAATCCATCCAATCAAAGACTTGGACTTCGAGTTTGAGAAGAACTTTGAGAGTTGGATGATTCAAAATTATAGGGGAAAGGTACAGCATATTTTCAGTTTTCAGGAACCGGATGATCCTGCCATTAAGGTTGTAAAAAAACTTAAAGAGCGATACAACGACAGGGATATAGAAATTATTGTAAACCCTGTTATGGAAGGGTTGAACGGTAAAAGCTCCAACATGGTTAATGGTATGAAGCTGGCAAAGTATGATATAGTAATATTTATAGACAGTGATATAAGAATTAAACCTGATTTTATTGCTAAAATGACAAGACCGCTGGCTGATGAAAAAGTTGGAATCACAACTTGCGGACAGATAAATATTGGAGGAAGTGATTTTTGGACAAGGTTTTTTACTTTTGTACAGAATAGTGAAACTGATTTCATATGGGCATTTTTAACAAAGATGGGGTTTGATGTAGGAGCTACAGGAGCTGCTTTTGGTATGAGAAAAAAACTTCTTCAGGAAATTGGTGGACTTGAAGCTTTTGGCGGCTCTTTGCTGGAAGACCTTCATCTTGGGAACACTCTTTATAAAATGGGATATAAGCTTGTTCTTGGCCCATTTCTTGAATGCCATGTGGACCGTATAGCAAGGGAGAAGTCGTTTAACTATGCAAAAAGAATAGCGGTAGGGATAAAGACCCATATAGCAGTAGACCTGCCTGCATTTATAATAATTCTTTCATGGTATTGGGTATTATTTATAATTGCTGTACTAACACAAAATGAGAAGCTCCTGTACCTTTCATTATTCTATATGGCCTTTAGGACGGTACATGGATTATTTCACAGGAAAGTTACCATGAACAAGGTGTTGTCAGTGGACCTGCCTATGGCTCTGTTTTTTGATTTATTTGGTACTTTTTATCTATTATATGCATTTAACAGGCCTTATGTTACATGGAGAGGTATAGAGTATAAAGTAAAAAAAGGCGGATATATTGAAAACGTAAGCTTTAATGAAGCAGCGATTCTTGATGAAGATTTTATCAATGAGCAATTTATTGATGTTGATGTTGGTGATGAAGTAGAAGATGTACAAAAATAGGTTGCAGTTTAAATTATATTATTTTATGAGTATGTCATATGCCCAGGTTGGAGTATCCCAGCCCGGGCATAATAATTCGGGCGTAATAATTATTGATGAAACTGGAGAACCAACTGGTATAGTGTTCTAGACAGTGGAATATTCATTATGGTAGATACATGAGCTGTACTCCTAAGCCAATTCTTTCCTGAAAATTCTATATGTTTTATAGTGTTGACCACCTATGCTTTCTATATCATTACGCATATTAACATTTTCTTCACCTATAGTTGAGCCTTCACCCCAGGTATATCCTTTTTTCACTCCATTATTAAAGGCATAATGATAAACTGCAAAGGAAACACCTTTCTTTCTGTATTCAGGAATTACAAACATTATAAATACGCGGGCACCATTAATTCTTTTCTTATAATATGCATACTTTAGTATGGAAATAGGGTTTATACGCCCGTTAAGGTGAATCAGAAGCTGATTATAATCGGGTAAAGCAACTGCAAATCCTATTGCCCTGTTGTTATTGGTTCTTGCAATTGCAACCAGGTCAGGATCAACGTATGATATATAGCTTTTAGCTATTGACCTGACTTCATCCATATCGGGAGCTGCCAGGTCCGACCATTCGGCAGGAATAGCAAGATCAAGGATGTATTTTATATCTTCAAGTTCCTTATCTAGATTCTTTAGGTTCAAAGAATCAACCCTGAAATCATATTTTCTTTTAGCATAATCCAGTACTTTTGATGGGTTTTTGCTAAAGATCTTATCAGGGTCCAGGTAATAGGCAAAGACATCATAATCTTTTTCCAACCCATACTCTTCAAAAAGGCGGATATAATACTCTGGATTATAAGAATTCATGAGCACTGGGGGACGATCAAAACAATCTATGAGAAGGCCCTTGCTTTCATCCAGATCTGCACCTTCAGTGGAGACCGGTCCTCTTACAAGATTTATACCCTTTTCCTTAAACCAGGAAAATGCTGTATCAAATAAGGATTTTGCAACTTCAATATTATCTATGCATTCAAATAGAGAAAAATACCCCATCTGTGCATTCTTTTTTTCGTTAAGAAGCCTGTTTATCCCTGCATATATCCTTCCCACAGGTTTTCCTTCCAGCATGGCAATAAACAATTCACACTCTTTTTCCCGTTTATCGGGATTAATCAGCGGAGCCAGATTTTTTTTCATATCTCTGATAAGAGGAGGAACCCAGTTGCTGTTTCCTTTATATATTCCCCAGGGAAGCATTATAAATTTTTTTAAGTCAGTCATGGACCTGACCGGAATAACTTGAATATCCATATAATTTCCGTCCTTATTTGAAATTGTTATTTGAAATTATTGAAATTAAATAACATGTTTATTATATTAAATAACTGTTCCATTATCAACACCTCATATCAAACAAAACACTGGGTGTAGGGGTGCATTTAAATTTTTTGGAGAAATAGATTCCATAGGTTATCGTTACGGTGCTTAGAACTTTTAAATGCACCTGCACTAATGCTTCTTCCAATAATTTCTTCACTCAAATTATATGCACCCCTTAGTGCATTTTACCTTTGACTTTATCTGTCATTTGAATTAAAATTGTATTAATGTTAAACATAATCTTTGAAATGTGCAATATATCTAATGTTACATTAAGAATTTTTTGATGGAGGCTGGGTTTTTATGAATACTAAACTGAGAGATCCTCTTATAGATAAACTATTTGAGGCTGTTTTACTACTGAAAGATGCAGAAGAGTGTTACAAGTTTTTTGAGGATATATGCACAATAGCAGAAATCAAGGCTCTTGCTCAGAGACTGGAGGTAGCAAGGCTTTTAAGAGAAAAGAAAACATACAATGATATCAGTGATTTAACCGGTGCAAGTACGGCAACTATAAGCAGAGTGAATAGGGCGTTAAATTATGGCGCAGATGGATATAATATGATCCTTGACAGGCTGGATAGCAAGAACTGAAGAGTATGTTGCAGAGAAGCATACCATGCAGTGATGGATATAGTATAGTAGTGGATATAGTGCGGTGAAGTATTCCATTCAACAACGGATATACTGAAGTGTTTGATAGGGAGGAAACTAATTATGTTGAAGTTTATAGAAAAGATGTTTGGAAATTACAGTGAAAGAGAAATTAAACGGTTAATGCCTTTGGTTGATGCTATAGAAGAACTGGAACCTGACATAGAAAAGCTCAGTGATGAGAATCTAAAAGGAAAAACTGAGGAATTTAAAGAAAGGCTGTCAAACGGAGCTACTCTTGATGATATACTGCCTGAAGCTTTTGCTGTTGTAAGAGAAACATCAAAACGTGTTTTAGGTATGAGGCATTTTAGTGTTCAGCTATTAGGTGGCATTGTCCTTCATCAGGGGCGTATTTCTGAAATGAAAACCGGTGAAGGTAAAACGCTGGTGGCCACATTGCCGGTATATCTTAACGCTCTTGAAGGAAAAGGAGTTCATGTTGTTACTGTAAATGACTACCTTGCAAAAAGAGACAGTGAGTGGATGGGTAAAATATATAATTTCCTTGGCTTAAGTGTTGGACTGATAGTTCATGGACTTGATAACAACCAGAGAAGGAAGGCGTATGCCAGCGATATTACCTATGGTACAAACAATGAGTTTGGGTTCGATTACCTTAGGGATAACATGGTTATTTATAAAGAAGATATGGTTCAAAGGGATTTAACCTATGCAATTGTTGACGAAGTGGACAGCATATTAATTGACGAAGCCCGTACCCCTCTCATAATTTCAGGAGCAGGAGACAAGTCAACTGATTTATACAGCAAAGCCAATTCTTTTGTTAACAGGCTTAAGCCTGTTGTATTTACTGAAACAGATGACAAAGAGTTTATGGATGATGTTGATGCTGACTATATTGTGGATGAAAAGGCCAACTCGGTTACTTTAACTGAAAAGGGCATAAAAAAAGCTGAAAGTTATTTTGGACTGGAAAACCTTTCCGACCCTGATAATATGACTATATCGCACCACATAAATCAAGCTTTAAAAGCAAGAAGTCTTATGAAGAGGGACAAAGACTATATAGTTAAAGATGGAGAAGTAATTATTGTAGATGAATTCACCGGGCGGCTTATGTACGGCAGAAGGTACAGTGACGGACTGCATCAGGCTATTGAGGCAAAAGAGGGTGTAAAGGTAGAAAGAGAGAGTAAGACTCTTGCTACAATTACATTTCAGAATTACTTCAGAATGTACAAAAAACTGGCTGGAATGACAGGTACAGCTCTTACGGAAGAAGAAGAATTCCGCACAATATACAAACTGGATGTTATAGAAATTCCAACAAACAAACCAATGATAAGGGCAGATAATTCTGATGTTGTATATAAAACAGAAAAGGGTAAATTTAATGCTGTTATTGATGAAATAGCAGAATGCAATAAAAGAGGACAGCCGGTTCTGATTGGCACTATATCCATTGAAAAATCAGAGTTGTTAAGTGCAATGCTTACAAGACGTGGTATAACTCACAACGTGCTGAATGCAAAACATCATGAAAAGGAAGCGGAAATAGTTTCCCAGGCGGGGAAATACAGTGCTGTCACTATCGCAACAAATATGGCCGGTCGTGGTACAGATATTGTGCTAGGAGGTAATGCTGAATTTCTTGCTAAAATGGAAATGAGAAAACAAGGGTATCCTTCCGATGTAATTGTTGAGGCTGTAGGATTTAACGAAACCGATGATGAGGTTATTCTGGAATCAAGGAAAACTTTCAGAGAATTGTATGAACATTTTAAGAATCAAACAGACGGTGAGAAGGAAAAGGTTATTGCTGCAGGAGGATTGCATATTATAGGAACAGAAAGACATGAGTCCAGGCGAATTGATAATCAGCTGAGAGGGCGTTCCGGCCGCCAGGGAGACCCGGGATCTTCAAGATTCTATATATCTCTTGAGGATGATCTGATGAGACTGTTTGGATCTGACAGGCTTTCAGGAATTGTTGATGCTCTTGGACTAGAAGAAAATCAGCCTATAGAGCATAGAATGCTGTCAAATGCTATAGAAAGTGCCCAGAGAAGAGTAGAAGGCAAGAACTTCGATATAAGAAAACATGTACTGCAATACGATGATGTAATGAACAAACAAAGAGAAGTAATTTATGGTCAGAGAAGAAATGTTCTGGATGGAGAGAACTTAAAAGATAGTTTTATAAAAATGATAGAAAATATATCGGAACAAATTGTTGCTGCATATTGCAGTGAAAGTCCGCACCCTGATCATTGGGACCTGGACGGAATTATTTCATATGTAGAAAACATATTGTTGCCCCATGGTACCTTTAAGATTCAAGATGAGGATATGGAGTTTCTTACAAAGGACAGCTTAAAAGAAAAAATTCTTGAGATGACAATGGAAACTTATGAGGCCAGGGAGAAGGAACTTAATTCTGAATTAATGAGAGAACTGGAACGGGTTGTTTTACTGCGTGTAGTAGATGAAAAATGGATGGACCATATAGATGCAATGGATCAGCTTAGATATGGTATTGGTCTCCGTGCTTACGGACAGAGAGATCCTGTAATTGAATACAAATTTGAAGGCCATGAAATGTTTGAAGAAATGATTAGAAACATTCAGGAAGATGCAGTTAAAATTGTTCTTAAGTCCCATATTGATACAGGGCGTGCACTTGAAAGACGGAAAGTGGCTGAGCCAGTTAATGCAGTCCATAATGATCAGCCGGGCGGCCCAGTAGTGAGATCTCAAAAAGCAGGGCGCAATGACCCATGCCCGTGTGGAAGCGGTAAAAAGTACAAGAAATGCTGCGGTTCAAATTAGGAAGTAGACAGGTGCTGTGGCACAAATTAGAAAGCAAACAAGTGCTGCGGTTTATGGTTTGATAGTGGAACGAATAGGTGCTGCAGTTAAACTTAAAGAGAATGTGGAGGTTGTAAACAGAAATCTATGACTTATGATGAAGCTCTAAAATATATACATGGAACACATAAATTTGGAGTGAAGCTTGGACTGGATAATGTGGCAAAGTTGCTGGAGCTGCTGGATAACCCACACCAAAAACTAAAATATGTTCATGTTGCAGGTACCAACGGCAAAGGTTCTACTGTTGCTTTTATAAGCAGTATACTTATTGAAGCCGGTTATAAAGTTGGTATTTACACTTCTCCATATATTGAGCATTTCACAGAAAGAATAAGCATTAATCATAAAGAAATATCTGAAGGGGATTTGGCAAGGATTACCGAGTATATAAAGGGAAAAGTACAAGAAATGGTAAGTATGGGGTATAATCACCCGACAGAATTTGAAATAGTAACAGCAATCGCTTTTCAATATTATTATGAAAACAAATGTGATATTGTTGTACTTGAGGTGGGCCTTGGAGGCAGGTATGATTCTACAAACATAATCGGGACTCCTCTTGTATCAGTTATAACTTCTATTAGTTATGACCACATGAGTATTCTTGGAAATACCCTATCTAAGATAGCTTTTGAAAAGGCAGGAATTATTAAAAAAGATGGAGATGTAGTTCTCTATCCTCAGTCTCAAGAAGTTGAAGAAGTTATTGCAAAAACTTGTGAAGAAATGCATTCGACACTTCGTAAAGCTGATTTCAGTAAAATTATATCTCTTGAATACGGAGCGGATGGGCAGTATTTTAATTGTGGACTATATGAGGGATTAAAAACAAAACTTTTGGGAGAACACCAGTTAAAGAATGCTGCAGTTGCAATTACTGCCTGTGAAGTAATAATGGACAAGGAATGTAAAATTACTGAAAATACCGGATGTAAAATTACTGTAGATGCTATTAGAAATGGTATTAAAAAGGCAACATGGCCAGGGAGAATGGAAATCGTATCAAAACAGCCTTTGTTTCTTATTGATGGCGCCCATAATGAAGATGGAGCAAGAGTTATGGTTGATACACTTTTAAAATATTTCCCGGGTAAAAGGAAAGTTTTCATAATGGGAGTACTAAAAGATAAAGAATATGAGAAAATTGTTGAAATTGTTGCCCCCATTGCAAATCAGTTTATAACCGTAACACCTTTGAGTGATAGAGCTCTTCCTTCTGATGATTTGGCGGAAACTATAAAGCGCTATTGTAAAAATGTTATAATATGTGATAAAATAGAAAAAGGTATTGAAACATCTCTTCGGATATCTGACAGTAATGCTATTATATGTGCTTTCGGATCCTTATATTATATTGGTGAAGTGAGGCGGTACTTTGAACTAATTAAATTAACTATATAAACTATATGCT
>DAOSDD010000089.1:0-16319 GCA_035362115.1 Clostridiales bacterium
CGATTTGTGGAAACAGGAACAGAGACGAATATGGATGTGGAAATTACCAAAGGCCTCAACCCGGGAGACAAGGTTATAGATAGCTAATTGTGTGGCTGGGAAGGGAAAAACTTAGAGGTGAGAAGTGGAGGTGAGAGTGAGAAATTGGGCAGACAAAGCAAGTTTCTTGTTTTATTATTAATTCTCACAACTCACAACTCACAACTCACAACTTATCCTTAACTTCAAACATCTAATTTCTAACCTCTAACCTCTAAACTGTTTTGATTAGCGTTTTTTTTGCCTTAGAGCTTTGGGTTTGCCCAATATTTCAGAATAAATTATACCTTGCAGAATATCTTCAGATTTAAATTCAATAATTTTCTTCAACATTCCTGTGTTATACTCTAATTCTGTATTATGGTTCTCAATATTCTCACTTGAATTATTTAAACTCCTATTATCAATATTCTGATATGGTGTTTCATTATTTTTACTGCTATTAATTGTACCTGTAAATGAATCAGTTTCAGGTTTTAATGGTTGCTTTCCCTGCTTTGGATAGTATGAATAAATAGCCGCCACCTAATGTCAACTCCTTTATTTTTTATCCTGGTAGCCTGATTCAGGCTTTGCCGCTGAAGAAATTGAGGATCTCATTTGAGTATCAGACATAATGTTTTGCATATTATAATAGTCCATAACTCCTAATTTCCCCTGCCTCAGGGCTTCTGATAAAGCTTTGGGAACCTCAGCCTCTGCTTCTACAACCTTTGCTCTCATTTCCTGAACCTGAGCTTTCATTTCCTGTTCCATAGCTACAGCCATAGCTCTTCTTTCTTCGGCTTTAGCCTGGGCAATACGCTTGTCGGCCTCAGCCTGGTCAGTTTGCAATTGAGCCCCGATATTTCTGCCAACATCTATATCGGCAATATCAATAGAAAGAATTTCAAAAGCCGTTCCGGAGTCAAGACCTTTTTCAAGAACTGTTTTAGATATAAGGTCAGGGTTTTCCAGTACTTCCTTATGAGAGTTTGCTGAGCCAACAGTTGTAACAATTCCTTCACCAACACGGGCAATTATTGTCTGTTCACCTGCACCCCCAACAAGACGGTCAATATTTGCGCGGACAGTAACCCTTGCTTTGGCTTTAAGTTCAATACCATCCTTGGCAATTGCAGCAATTATGGGTGTCTCTATAACCTTAGGATTTACACTCATCTGAACAGCTTCCAGAACATCACGGCCTGCAAGATCAATAGCTGCAGCCCTTTCAAACTCAAGGGGAATATTAGCTCTTTGTGCAGCAATAAGAGCATTTACAACCTTATCAACATTTCCACCAGCAAGATAATGGGCTTCAAGCTTATTTATTGATGCAGGCAGACCAGCCTTTACTGCTTTAATCATAGGATTAACTATCCTGGAAGGTATTACTCTTCTTAAACGCATACCTACGAGGGTAAAGATACCTACCTTCACTCCTGCTGCATATGCGGAAATCCAGAGCCCTACAGGCACTAAGGAAAAAAATGATGAAATAAGGAAAATCACAACTCCAACAATTAAAATAAAGCTTAATATATCAGGCATTTAAAAAACCCCTTTCAAAAATTATATATTATTGCCATACACATATACATAATGACTTTTGCATTAAAAGTATAGGCGTATTTTAAAGTTAAAAGAACCTAACTGATATCATCAGTCCTTTTTACAACTACTCGTATGCCTTCAACTTTTACAACCTTAATTTTTGTACCTTTAGGTATAAATTCTCCTTCTGTAACAATATCAAGTTTTATACCGTCGAAGTCACCTGTTCCTGAAGGACGTAAGATAGTAGTTGCAGTGCCTGTCTTATCCATAAATGATTCTAGATTTTCTCTTCCTGCAAAACCGGATTCTACATTCGACGAATCCGACAGGATCAGCTTTTTAGCCAGACGTCCTTTTGATGCTGATCGTATAACCAGTAAAAGTATTATGCCAATGATAACTAATACAAGAATTACCATCACAATTGCATCTAAAAAGCTACGAGCGGTAAACATTATACCCAAAATAAGGAGTATAATCCCTGAAATTCCCGGAGCACCAAAACCCGGATGAAAAAGCTCAAAAGTTATAAATGCAAATCCAAAAATAAAGCAAAGTGCAGGAAACCAAGTCATTCTATAAACAAAACCGAACAATTCATACAACCACATTAAAAATCACCCCCTCATAAGAGAAAAATAAATATAGTAAAAAATATGGGAAATTAATACTGCTTTGTCAAGTTTCCAATGGAAATCGCTTTCCAAATTGGCGTAGCAGTATTAAATATTTATTTATACATTAATTATATATGATTTTCAAAAATAATAAAACACCTAAATGAAAATTAAACAAGAAATTTTATAAGTGGGAAATATTTGTAGTGTAAAAGCTTTATTGTTACTATTTAATTAGAAGATAGAAGATAGAAGATAGAAGATAGAAGCCAGATATTATGTTCCTTAATTTAACAATTTTAATGGGAGGATAAATAATGAAAAGGCAATTAAAATGCACATATTTTAAAAAAACTGGATACCCGCAGTTGATCTCAGAGCGGTCTTGCATCTTATTGACTTTTATTATTTATCTTTTACCAATTTTTTTATCAGGATGTGGGGCTTGCAAAAAGGTTACAGGCCATATAAAAGAAAGTATTTCATATGATGAAAAAATAATTATTTTTGAACGATCTCCGGAAATAGAAATATCAGGAGATGCAGGTAACATCGAGGTATTTAATCATGAAGAAAAATCTGTTAAGTTTGAGATCCTCAAAAAGATAAAAAGAGTATATACTTCACAAGAAGAATTGGAATCAGATTTTAAGAAATTTAATATTACTACTGAATATAAAGCTGATAAAATTTTGCTCAAATTTAAATATGATACAAATAAATTAAACCCTGAAAATCAGAGTATAGATATTAGAATGTATATCCCCAAAAACATAAAGTCAATAAATTTTAAACTTAGTTCAGGAAAAATCAAGATATATGATGATCTAAACTGTAATATTTTTGCAGATTTAAATATGGCAAGCATGGATATAAAAAAGATGAATGGCATACTTAATTTCAAGGGTGAGATGAGTAATATTAAAATATCATGTGGAACGATTAAAAATGGTTCTATTGTAAAGGTAGGTACTGGGAATATTGACATTAAATCAGAATATGAAGAAGGTGGGTATTATGAATTCGAAACTAATACCGGGAACATAGATTTATCAATATCCTCAAATTTTAATATAAGCTTTGAAAGCACAGGTTTTGTTCAAATGAATGAATTTAAAATGGGTGAATTTCCGACAAAAATAAAAGTCAAAAGCGATATAGGAAGAATATGCATAAATAAGTATTAAAAGCTCTAGAATTTAATGTATATCCTTTGCTATCAACTATAATCTTTAGCTTTTAATATTTGTTTATTTGTGATAGTATTTTAACGGGGTGAATTAAATGTGGAGGAACAAACAGATTATATTTTCACTTATATTATTAGTCATAATGTTAATAGGTATAAAATTAACAAATATTTTAAAATCTACTGATAAAAATACTGAGACCAGCGAAAGCTTAAGAACTCAAGAATCAGATAATGAGGTTTTAAATGCTCAGGTGCAGTTAAGTAAAGAAAGTGAACAGCAAAACTCATCAAATACAGGTAGTGCTTTACTGCAAAAACATACTGAAAATATTAGTGATTCAACTAATAATCCAGTTAGTAGACAGCTTCGCGAAAATCACGAAAACAACAAGATCCTGAAGGAACCCGTAAGAATAGTAGCTGTGGGTGATATTATGCTTGGAAGAGGTGTGGAATATCATTTGAATAGATTGGGCAAAGACTATACATATCCTTTCCAGTATGCGGTTGACATTTTGCGTTCAGGTGATATGGTTTTTGGTGATCTGGAAGCTCCGTTGACAGAAAGCAACCATGGCCTTGATCCAAGTGGTAAAATTGTGCTTAAAAGTAGTGAGAAAGCAGCAGAAGGTTTGAAGTATGCAGGGTTTAATATTTTAAATCTGGCCAACAATCATATTATGGATTATTACGAAAAAGGTCTACTTGATACTATTTCCGTACTCGACAAACATGAGATTGCTTATTCAGGTGCAGGTAAAACAATTGATGAAGCCCGTAAACCTGCAATTATTGAAAAAAAGGGAGTTAAAATTGGAGTAATATCCTATACAGATATGGCAGAGTTAATATTTAAAGGTAATCCAATGATAAGTTTTGCTGCAGAAAAAGAGAAAAGTGGAGTCGCCCCAAGAAAATATGAATTGATAAAGGAAGATATTGAATCTGTAAGGGAAAATGTTGATATTTTAATTGTATCACTTCATTGGGGTGTGGAAGATAGCTTCCATGCAACGGAAGAGCAGAGAGAGTTTGCACGCAAGTTAATCGATGACGGTGCTGATATTATTCTAGGACATCATCCTCACAGATTTCAAGGTGTAGAAATATATAATGATAAGCCTATTGTATACAGCCTTGGGAACTTTATTTTTGACCAAAATGATCCCAATAATCAGGAATCATTTATAGTAAATATGGAAATTACGGATGATAAATTAAGTTCACTTGAGTTGATACCTATAAGAACCATTGAAAAAACTCATGTTATTATACCGAAAGGTGAAGAGCCTTTTGAAATGCTTAAAAGAGAGCTGGAACTGTGTGGCAGGCTTGACTCTAAATGTGCTATTGTAGATAATGTTATAAAGTTTAATATTAAGTGTCCGGAATAGTATTATGTAAAACCTGAATAATGATGATAAAAAGTGGACATTCCGTTAATAAGATAAATGAAAACAACGGAGTGTCTATTTTTTTTGGAAATAATTCTTAGAAAACACTTGATTATTTTAACAATATGCAATAAAATAACTTATAGGTGGAGCGAAGTGGTGAGAAGTGGTTGAAAGTGGTATAGATATGAGGTGAATTAATTGTTTTATGGTGAATATCAGCATTCACTGGATTCAAAAGGTCGTATAATAATGCCTTCTAAATTTAGAGAAGAACTGGGAGACAAATTTATTCTTACAAAAGGCCTGGATGAGTGTCTGTTTGTGTATTCATCACAAGAATGGAGTAACCTTGAATCAAAACTGAAAGCCCTTCCCTTTACTGATAAGGATGTAAGAGCATTTGTCAGGTTTTTCTTTGCAGGTGCTACCGAATGCGAATTGGACAAGCAGGGTAGAATATTGGTACCGCAGAATCTGAGGGAGTATGCAAAACTTGAGAAAGATCTTTATGTAATAGGTGTTTCTACCAGAGTGGAAATTTGGGATAAGGGCAAATGGGAGAAATACTGCAGTGAAGATAACATCAGCCCGGATAAAATCGCTGAAAAAATGGCAATGCTTGGAATATGACATTATTATTAGTTTATGAGGTGTTGAATTGGAGTTTTATCATTTACCGGTATTACTGGATGAATGCATTAAAATGTTAAGTATAAAACCTGACGGAACGTATTTAGATGGTACAATAGGCGGTGCAGGACATTCATCGGAAATCCTGAAAAGGCTTGGTAAAGATGGTACGCTACTAGGACTTGATAGGGATGAATATGCTTTGGAAAGTTCCCGTAAGAGGTTGGACACAATTGAAACTAAAGCAAAGGTAATACTGGTTAACAGCAATTTCATGTATATCAAAAAAGTTTGTTCTGAAAATGGAATTGATGAGGCAGATGGCGTACTTCTAGACCTTGGAGTATCATCTCATCAGTTCGATGAAGCTGAAAGAGGTTTCAGCTACCAGAAAGATGCACCCCTTGATATGCGAATGGATAGGACTCAACCTTTAACTGCAGAAGTTGTAGTAAATGAATATAGTGAAAGCGATTTATACAGGATTATAAGGGACTATGGTGAAGAAAAATGGGCATCAAGGATAGCTTCCTTTATTATAAATGCAAGGGCTGAAAGACGAGTAAGTACAACGCTGGAGCTTGTAGAAATTATTAAAGCTGCAATACCGGCAGCAGCAAGGCGTGAAGGCCCGCATCCGGCTAAAAGGACTTTCCAGGCAATCAGAATTGAAGTTAACAATGAGCTGGGAATTCTGAGAGACACAATTGATGATGCAGTTTCAGTTTTAAAGACCGGGGGCAGATTATGTATAATCAGTTTCCATTCCCTTGAGGACAGGATAGTGAAGACAGAGTTCCAGAGACTTGTAAATCCTTGCAGTTGCCCTGTAGACTTTCCCATATGTGTATGTGGTAAAAGGCCGGTTGCTATACTTACTGTGAAGAAACCCATTTTACCTTCAGAGAGGGAAATATGCAGCAATCCTAGAGCAAGAAGTGCAAAACTAAGAGTAATAGAGAAATTATAGAAACTAAAGACAAAAATAAGTATGAAATACAAAAGATAAAACGTTCGTAAAGAATGCAAAAGAAAAAATACAAGTAAAGATTACAAAAGAAAAAACATAAGCAAAGAATGTTAATACAAAAAATAAGCAAATATACAGAAGATAAAATACCAGTAAGGAATACGAAAGATAAGACTGTAGAAAAGATATGACTATAGAAAAGATACTAAAGATAAGGAGTTATGCTAAATTACACGAGGCCGGATTTCGAATGAGATCCGGCTATATCTTCCTGGAATAAGTTAATAATAAGCAAATAATGAATGTAATAAATTGCCGTAGAGGTGAATACATTGGTACAAAAGAATAATAAATATGTGTATGGTACAGCAGCTGAAAAAATTCAATATGATGTATATGAGAAAAATAAGGTCCTTAAAGAAAAGAAGCAATACAAAGCAAATAATGCTATAAAACTGAAAATGGTAGCATCTATTTTATTAGCTTTCCTTATTGGATTTGCTGTTATGTACAGGTATGCTCTGATAGCTGACATGAATTACAAAATCAGCAATATGGAAAGACAATATGAAAAGCTGAAGAATGAAAATTCCAGGCTTAAAGTTGCAATAGAAAATGAAACCAACCTTTCAAGGATTTCTGAAATTGCACAGAATGAGCTTGGAATGCAAAAACCTGATAAGTATCAGATAGTACATATAAGAGTTCCAAAAACCAGTTATACAGTAATTTCTGATGCATATAAAAATACTACAGCAAAAGAAAACCTTTTCGTTGAATTAGTTCGAAAGGGAGTAGCAATTAAAAAGCTATTTAACTAAAATAAAAGTCTGCTATTTTATACAATTATATGAAACTCATTATAATTTCAGGCTGTGATATGTTTTCACTGCCTTTAATTTTAAGCAGGTTTGGGGGGACATTCTGTGGCAGGACCAGGCTTACAGGCAAAAAAAAGGTTATTAATTGTTTTGATAGGATTCTTTTTGATATTCGTTATTCTATTGGGACATGTAGGATATATCCAGATAGTACAGGGTCAGATATTAAAAAGTATGGCCTATGAACAACAAACAAGAGGAAGAGTCATAACTCCCAAAAGAGGGACGATATATGACAGAAATGGTAAGCAACTTGCAGTGAGTGCATCAGTTGATACTATTGCAGTAAATCCAAAGGATGTAGCGAAATCAGGTATTTCAAAGGAAATAATAGCAAAGAAGCTCAGTGAAATACTTGAAATTGATGAGGAGAAAATAATAGCCAAGCTTGAAAAAAATACATGGTATGAAGAGATAAAGGAAAAAGTTGACAAGAATATTGGTGATGAAGTAAGAAAATGGATAAAGGATGAAAAAATTGAAGGTGTACGTGTTGATGAAGATTCAAAAAGGTACTATCCACATAGGAATCTGGCATCTCACATTATTGGATTTATTGGTAAGGATCAGGGGCTGGATGGCATTGAAGCTATAATGGAAAAGTATCTGAAAGGAGTTCCCGGTAAAATATTAAGTGAGATGGATGCAGGGGGGCGAACAATGCCTTATACTCCGGAGAGAAGGGTTGATACTCAGGATGGTCTTGATGTTGTACTGACCATAGATGAAACCATACAATATCTTGCAGAAAAAGCAATAGAGAAAGCAATTGATGACAATAAAGTGCTAAATGGTGCCGTAGTAATAGTTATGGCCCCTAGAACCGGTGATATTCTGGCATTGGTATCCAAACCGGATTATGACCTTAATAATCCCTTTGCAGCACCCCCTGGAGTTGACCCTGAAAAATGGAAGGGTTATACTAATGAAGATGTTACAAAACTCCAGGAGACAGTATGGCGGAACAAGGCTGTATCAGATACTTATGAGCCGGGTTCAACTTTTAAAGCGATAACTGCTGCAGCAGCTCTGGAAGAGGGAGTAATAAAACCCGATTCTCCTGTAAATGATTTCCCGGTAAAGGTGGGAGGCTGGAACATCGGATGCTGGAGGGCAGCTCCTCATGGGCAGGAAACCTTCAGGGAAGGCGTCTATAATTCATGCAACCCTGTGTTTGTAAGAGTTGCTCAGGATTTAGGAATCAAAACTTTTTATGATTATGTCAGGGGGTTTGGTTTTTTTGAACCAACGGGTGTAGAATTACCAGGGGAATCTAATTCTATATTTCACAAACCTCCTGTAGAGATAGATATGGCAGTTGCATCATTTGGCCAGAGATTTCAAATTACACCAATACAGCTTATAACTGCTTATTGCGCAATAGCAAATGGCGGTTACCTTATGAAACCGAGACTGATAAAAGAACTAAGAGATTCCCAGGGAAATATTGTAAAAAAATTTGAACCAGAAGTAGTAAGACAGGTTATTTCCAGTGAAACATCAGATACATTAAGGGATATTTTGGAGGGTGTTGTTTCTGATGGTACCGGAAGAAATGCCTATATAAAAGGTTATAGAGTTGCAGGTAAGACTGGTACTTCAGAAACTACAGAAACTAAATCAGAGGGAAGATATATTGCATCTTTCTCATCCTTCGCTCCTGCAGATAATCCTGTAGTAAATGTCCTCATAGTGCTTGATCATCCTGCAGGGGATTCCTATATGGGTGGAGTTATTGCTGCACCGGTAGCACAAAAACTACTTGATGATGTTCTGAATTATCTGGGTGTAGAAAAAAGATATACTGAAAAAGATAAAGAAACTATAAGATTACCTGTTTATGTGCCTGAAGTAAGAAATATATCACTTAATGATGCAAAATCTACATTAGCGAAATATGGTTTGGAATATAGAGTGGAAGGTGATGGCAATAATAAAGATGCGATTATTTTGGAGCAGATGCCGAAACCTGGCGCAAGTATACCTGAGAAATCAGTTGTGATATTATATACATATAAACCTGATACTGAAGTTATGGCTAAAGTTCCGAATCTTTTAAACAAAACCGTATATGAAGCAACCCAGGCATTAAAGAATGCAGGCTTAAATATTAAAGTGAATGGCGATGGAACTGCTGTGAAGCAGGAAATTGTCCCTGGGTCTGAAGTGCCTGTTGGGAAGGTAATAGAAGTTGATTTTAGGCATCTGGACAATGTAGAGTAGAGATGTGTATAAGATACCCTTGATAACGCAGCATACTATAATTAATTTTAAAATTGGAGGTAGCCTATGAAACTGCATGAATTAATTGAAGGACTAAACCCTAATGTAATCTCAGGAGATTGTGATTTGGATATAAGAGATATAGTATATGATTCCAGAAAAGCAGGAAAAAATTCTTTATTTGTATGTATAGACGGCTCTGTCGTTGATGGGCATGCATTTATCCCGGAAGCAATTGAAAATGGAGCAGGAGCACTGCTGGTAGAAAAAGAGGTAAATGTTCCCCCCAATATTACCGTAATAAAAGTAAAAGACACAAGATATGGACTTGCTTTTGTTTCAGATAAAATTTATGACCATCCCTCAAGAAAACTAAATTTAATTGGTATTACAGGTACAAAGGGGAAGACTACAACTACATACATGATTAAGCATATTCTTGAAGACGCGGGTCTAAAAACAGGACTTATAGGTACAATACAGAATATGATAGGCGATGAGGTGCTGTACGCAGAAAGAACAACACCGGAATCTTACGACTTACAGGCTCTGTTTTCTGAAATGTGTGAAAAAGACGTAAAAAGTGTTGTTATGGAAGTGTCTTCTCAAGGACTTCAACTCAACAGAGTAAGTTGCAGCCATTTTGAAATAGGAGTATTTACCAATCTTTATAAAGACCATATCTCACCTACAGAGCATAAAGATATGGAGGAGTATCTTAACGCAAAAATAAAGCTGTTTAAAATGTGTGAAAAAGGGCTGGTTAATATAGATAGTCCATATGCAGCAAAAGTTTTAGCTGAGGCTGAATGTCCCATATATACTTTTGGTATAGAAAATGATTGTGATATAAGAGCTTATGATATTATAAAGCATCCACACAGTGTGGAATTCCAAGTTTGTTCACCATGGGTGAATGGTCACATTCTTGTTAATATACCTGGTAAATTTTCTGTATATAATGCGTTAGCAGCAATAGGAGTTTGCTGTTTATCCGGAGTATCCTTCGATAATATTAAAAATGGTCTTAAAAGTATTAGTGTGCCTGGAAGAGCTGAAACAATTCATACGGGGAGGAACTTTACTGTTATTGTAGATTATGCTCATACGGCGGATAGCCTTGAAAACATTCTGAGTACTGTTAAGGATTTCTCAAAGGGTAGAGTTGTCAGTATATTTGGATGTGGAGGGAACAAAGATAAGGGAAGAAGATTCGGCATGGGAGAAGTATCAGGCAAAATAGCAGATTTTACTGTAATTACTTCAGATAATCCAAGATCTGAAGACCCTGCAGCTATAATCAATGATATAGAAACAGGAATAAAAAAGACAGAAGGTAAATATATAAAAATAGTGGATCGCCGAGAAGCAATAAGGTATGCAATTGAAAGTGCCAAACCCGAGGACATAATAGTAATAGCAGGTAAGGGTCATGAAACATATCAGATATTCAAAGACAAAACAATACATTTTGATGACAGGGAAGTAGTAAGGGAAATATTGAGTGAAACCGCTTCAGAAAAAAGTGAAGAAATAGTTTTACAGAAAGAGTGAAGAAACTATTTCTGAGAAGTATTCAGGGAATAGCTTCGATACGATAGCGGAGGTATATTATGAAAATATTAAGATGCGGGGAAATTGTAGAAGCTACAGAAGGTATTTTATTATATGGCAGCAGTGAGCAGGAAATAATGAGAATTTCTACCGACTCCAGGTCGGTACAGCCAGGAAGCCTTTTTGTCCCAATAAAAGGAGAAAGGTTTGATGGTCACAATTTCATTAAAGACGCTTTAGCAGCTGGTGCTGCAGGTACTTTAACCCAATACGATTTACAGGAATTAAAGTGCTGTCCTGAGCATGAGGGCTCTTTTGATGGAAAACTAATTATCAAAGTTAATGACACTTTAAAAGCACTAAGAGATATTGCTGCATATTACAGACAAATGTTCCGTATTCCCTTCACAGGTATTACCGGAAGTGTCGGAAAGACAAGTACCAAGGATATGATAGCTTGTGTCCTTGAGCAGGAATATAATGTACTTAAGACTATGGGAAATTTTAATAATGAGATTGGTGTTCCGTTAACTATATTCAACTTGAATGATAGTTATGAAGCAGCAGTTGTTGAAATGGGAATGAGCGGTTTTGGAGAAATAAGCAGGCTTACTTCCATTGTCAAACCCAAAATAGCGGTAATAACAAATATTGGCATGTCCCATATGGAAAAACTAGGATCAAGGCAGAATATTCTAAAAGCAAAAATGGAGATATTTGAAGGCTTACCCCGAGACGGACTGGTTGTAATGAATGGAGATGATACTTTTTTATACGGCTTGAAGGGTTTTTTAAACTTTCGCACATTATATTATGGCATGGATGAGGGGTTGGATTATCAGGCTTATAATGTCCAGAGTGCAGGGGAAACAGGCATTTATTTTGATATTAATGTAAAAAATGTGGAATACAAGGTTCATGTTCCTGTTCCAGGTATACATAACGTATATAATGCACTGGCAGCAATAGCTGTAGGAGTTGAATCCGGCATTTCAATGAAAAATATAATACAAGGAATCCGTAATTTCATACCTGGCAAAATGAGGTTAAACATTGTTAAAAACAATGGAATCAAGGTTATTAACGATGCATACAATGCAAGTCCCCAATCAATAGATGCAGCTTTAAAAGTGTTAATTGATCTTGAAGATGTAAACAGGCGTATTGCTGTTTTAGGTGATGTCCTGGAACTAGGTGAATGGGCTCGGCAGGCTCATCTAGATATAGGGAAACTTGCATTTAATATGGGAATAGATTACATTATAACTGTAGGGGAAAATGGAAGATATATCGCAGAAGGTGCCCTGGAGTCAGGTGCTTCTGTTAAAAATGTAAATCATTTTTCCGATAACAAAGAAGTAACAAGATTTTTGGAAGACTTTATTACTGATGGTGATGCCATACTTGTAAAAGGATCCAGGGGAATGAAAATGGAAGAAATAGTTGAACAACTGATAAGAGGTGAAAATGCTTGAATGAATACTTTAAAGTATCTATACAGGTTGTTGCATTTATATTAACTTTTATATTATCTTTGATTGCGGGACCAATAATTATACCTATGCTAAGAAGGCTTAAATTTGGTCAGACTGTAAGAGATGATGGACCATCTACGCATATTAAGAAAACGGGTACACCAACAATAGGCGGGGTTATATTTATTATACCAATAACTCTTGTATCTGTTTATTTTTCTGCAAAATATCCTGATATTATACCATTAATAATAGTAACTCTGGGGTTTGGAGCAGTTGGTTTTATTGATGACTTCCTTAAAGTTGTAAAAAAAAGCAAGGATGGATTATTTTGGAAACAGAAAATGTTTGCTTTGCTTGTTATTGCAGTAGCATTTACTATGTATGGTATTAACAAAGGAATATTAAATACTGAAATGATAGTACCTTTCATGGGCATGGATTATACAGTAGCGTTGCCAATGTGGTTTTTCATACCATTTACGATTTTTGTCCTACTCGCCATTACCAACGCTGTCAATCTGACTGATGGAGTTGATGGTTTGGCAACAGGTGTAACATTAATAGTTGTGGTATTATTCACCATTATTGCCATGACCCGCAGTGACTGGGATTACTTGAAAATATTTTCTTCAACTGTTGCCGGAGGATGCCTTGGATTTTTAGCATTTAATGCCTATCCTGCCAGAGTCTTTATGGGCGATACGGGATCCCTTGCTCTTGGAGGTGCGGTTGGAGCTATATCGATTTTAATGAAAATGCCATGGATTATACTTGTTGCAGGTTTTATTTATGTAATAGAAGCATTATCTGTTATCATACAGGTTTCATATTTTAAACTTAAAGGCAAAAGAGTATTTAGAATGGCACCTATACATCATCATTTTGAGCTTTTAGGATGGAAAGAAACAAAGGTGGTATCAGTATTTTGGGTGATTACTTTTGTTTCCTGTATAATAGGATTATTGACCTTAAGGCTAAAGTTCTTTTAAAAAAAACTATTGGGGGTAGCATATATGAAAGGAAGAAAACCTTTTGATTTTTGGATCTTTATGACAGTGCTTATATTGCTATCTATTGGCATAATAACAGTTTTCAGCGCAAGTGCACCGTTTTCCTACAGCAACTTTCGCGATATATATTATATACTTAAAAAACAGCTGTTATATGGGGCGATAGGGCTTGTTGCAATGTTTGTTGCCATGAATATAGATTACAGAATATTAGCGAAATATTCATCCTTACTTCTTATTATAAGTATAGTTATGTTAATAGCTGTACTTATTCCAGGCATAGGGAAAGAAGAAAATGGATCAACAAGATGGATTGAGTTTGGTTCTTTGCGTTTTCAGCCTTCAGAAATCGCAAAGATAGCAATAATACTATATTTTTCCTCTAGTTTATCTAAAAGAAAATCCCCTTTAAATTCATTTTTCAAGGATCTTTTACCTTATCTTATACTAATAGGTGTTATTTCCGGACTCTTACTTCTTGAACCACATTTGAGCTGCACTATAATTATATTAATAGTGGCTATGATCATTCTCTTTTCAGCAGGTGCAAAAATAAAGCATTTCATGATATTATTTGTTCCAGCTGCTTCTGCTTTTGCAGCTCTAGTAGCTTTTGTACCATATATGAATAGAAGAGTTCTTTCTTTTCTAGATCCATGGAAAGATATGCAGGGAGATGGTTATCATGCAGTTCAATCTCTATATGCCATAGGTTCAGGCGGGCTGTTTGGAAGAGGTTTAGGAAAGAGTATGCAGAAATTTCTTTATCTGCCATATCCCCATAATGATTTTATTTTTTCAGTGTTGGCAGAAGAGTTGGGCTTTTTAGGAGTGCTAACCGTTATGGTTTTGTTTTTAATGTTTACATGGAGAGGAATAAAAGTAGCCATGAGTGCACCGGATCTATTTGGAAGCTATACTGCTGTAGGAATAACATCACTAATAAGTGTGCAGACAGTACTTAATATTGCTGTTGTATCTTCAGCAATACCTCCTACAGGTGTATCTCTTCCTCTGTTTAGCTATGGTGGAACATCACTTGTTTTGATAATGGGGGCTATAGGTATACTCTTAAGTATATCACGGTATACGAGTTATGGGAGGATATAAGACTAGAAGGGGTGCATATTTGCTTATCCTACGCTCAGATTAAAAGGCTCTACAGCAGCTTCACTTATGCTCCTTTTGATACTTTGTTAAATCTGCTCAATTTCCCACCTCCCACTTCTCACCTCTAAACTGAGTAACACCTTTTAAACACAGCGCATAATATGGTAATGTATGCGAGGTGTTTAAAATGAGCAAGATCATAATAAATGGTGGTAGAAAATTAAAGGGCGAAATATCTGTAGAAGGCTCAAAAAATGCGATTTTACCAATATTGGCTGCAACACTTTTAAATAGCGGAAGAAGTGTGATAAGGAATTGTCCGAAACTGAAGGATGTTGAAGTAACTCTTAGGATACTAATGAAATTGGGTTGCAAAGTTGAAGTTGATAAAGATACTGTTATGGTAGATTCCTCCAATATTACCAGCACAGAAATACCCGTAGATCTGGCTGCGGAAATGAGATCATCCATAATTTTTATGGGACCTATGCTTGCAAGGTGCGGGAGGGTTGTAATAAGCTTTCCGGGAGGATGCGAGATTGGCCCGAGGCCCATTGATTTGCATCTTAAAGGATTAAGAAGTATGGGGGCCAATATACTTGATGTTCAAGGGGGATTTATTTATTGCAATGCTGACCATCTTAAAGGTACTGAAATCCATTTAAGCTATCCAAGTGTTGGTGCTACAGAAAATATAATGTTAGCCTCAGTATTTGCAGAAGGAGAAACATACATACATAATGCGGCCAAAGAACCGGAAATAACAGATCTTCAGAATTTCCTGAGAGCTATGGGAGCTGATGTTTCAGGAGCTGGTTCAGGAATAATCTGCGTAAAGGGTACGGCACAAAAGCTTAAGGATGTGGAATACACTATAATGCCGGATAGAATTGTAGCAGGAACATATATGGTTGCTGCTGCGATAACGGGAGGAGAAGTAACTTTAAATAATGTCATGCCTGAGCATCTTAGTGCGGTAATTTCCGCTTTAAGCGAAGCGGGATGTACTATCAAAAATGATGAAAACCATATTTATATATGCGGGCCGGATAGAAATGAAGCAGTTGATATTATAAGAACACTCCCCTACCCGGGTTTTCCTACTGATATGCAGGCTCCCTTTGTTTCGCTGTTAACTGTTTGCAGAGGTACAAGTATAGTTGTTGAGACAGTTTTCGAAAACAGATACAAGCATGTTGATGAATTAATGAGAATGGGTGCAAATATAACATTGGAAGGCCGGATTGCAGTTATCAAGGGAGTTGATAAATTAAATGGAGCGGTTGTATATGCAAGAGATTTGCGTGGAGCTGCAGCATTGGCAATTGCAGGGCTAGCTGCGAAAGGAGAAACTGTTGTGTTAGATATTAAGCATCTTGATAGAGGCTATGAAAATATGGAAGTTAAACTAGCACAATTAGGAGCATTAATTAGGAGACAAGATTAAGAGATTAGGAAGTCATATTATGCATCAGGATAAAAAGTATAAAATAAATACGAATACGGGAAATCTAAAATATAAAGATAAAAGCATCAGGCACATAAGAAAGAAATTGGAGTATATTACAATTCTTTTTCTAATTGTTGCAGGTCTCATAGTGCTTATAATGTCGCCAATATTTAATATTTCTAATGTATATATATATGGTAATAGTCATTATAGTACAGAGGAAATATCG
>DAOSDD010000090.1:0-16251 GCA_035362115.1 Clostridiales bacterium
ACTCCGCATCTGCAAGGTAAATCAATTGTTACTTTATTCTATGAAAACAGTACAAGAACAAGGCTTTCATTCGAGCTTGCTTCAAAGTACATGGGCGCCAGTTCTGCTAATATTTCTGCATCTTCAAGCAGTGTAGCAAAAGGTGAAACCCTCATTGATACAGGTCGCACTATAGAAAGAATGGGTACTGATGTAATAATAATAAGGCACCCTATGTCAGGAGCACCTGCATTACTGGCCAAAAACGTAAAATCCTCAGTTATTAATGCGGGCGATGGTATGAATGAACATCCAACGCAGGCACTTTTGGATATGTTTACCATAAAAGAGGCCAGAGGGAATTTAAATGGCCTTAAAGTAGCCATTATTGGGGATATATATCATAGCCGTGTTGCCAGAAGCAATATATGGGGAATGACAAAGCTTGGGGCGGAAGTATGTGTGGCAGGACCTGCAACTTTACTGCCTCCTTGTCTGGAAAAAACTGGGATAAGAGTCTATAGTACCGTTCAGGAAGCATTAATTGATGCTGATGTGGTTATGGGATTAAGAATACAACTTGAACGGCAGAAAAAAGGGTTATTCCCCACAATAAGGGAATATGCCAGATTCTTTGGTCTTGATGAAAAACGTCTTAAACTGGCTAAAGAAGATGCCCTTATATTACACCCGGGACCGGTTAACAGGGGGGTTGAACTTACAACATCAGTAATTGACAGTGATAGTTCTCTTATAAACGAGCAGGTAACAAATGGTGTAGCAATAAGAATGGCACTTTTATACCTTTTAACAAGAAGGAGTGGTATGGTTGAAGCTGTTAATTAAAAATGGACATGTAGTTGATGCAAGAACTGAAAGAAATGGAATATTTGATATTTTAATAGATGAAGGGAAAATTCAGGAAATAGGTAATGGTCTTGATGATGCAAGTTGTGATTTTATAGATGCTTCAGGCAAGTATATACTTCCAGGATTTGTGGATGCTCACTGCCATTTAAGAGACCCTGGCTATGAATACAAGGAAGATATAGAAAGCGGTTCTGCAAGTGCAGCAAAGGGAGGTTTTACATCTATTGCGTGCATGCCTAATACAAATCCGCCTATTGATAATCAGGCAGTCATAAAATATATTTTAAATAAAGCAAAACAGGAGGCATATGTTAATATATATCCTATAGGTACAATAACAAAGGGTCAAAAAGGTGAAGAGCTTTCGGAAATAGGTGAATTGAAATTTGCAGGAGCTGTTGCTATTTCTGACGATGGTAAACCTGTTATGAATCCATCATTAATGAAAAAAGCCCTGCAATATGCATCTATGTTTGATATTACTGTCATATCCCATTGCGAAGATTTGGACCTGGCAGATGAAGGTGTAATGAATGAGGGGTATCAATCTACAATTATGGGATTAAAAGGAATACCATCTGCTGCAGAATCTGTTATGGTTGCAAGGGAGCTTTTGCTCGCTGAATATACAAATACAAGCATTCATATAGCTCATGTAAGTACGGAAGCTTCAGTTGATCTTATAAGGAATGCTAAGAGAAGAGGTGTAAAAGTAACTGCTGAAACATGCCCTCACTACTTCTCGTTAACCGAAGATGCCTGTGAAGGTTTTAATACAATTGCAAAAGTAAACCCGCCTCTTAGAACACAAAAAGACGTAAAAGCTGTAATAGAAGGACTGCAGGATGGTACTATAGATATTATAGCTACTGATCATGCACCGCATCATATTGATGAAAAAAATGTTGAATTTAATTTAGCATCAAATGGCATTGTAGGGTTTGAAACTGCCCTGCCTCTTGTTATTACATACCTGGTAAGGCCCGGAATTCTTACGATGGATCAGATTGTAAAAAAAATGTGTTATAATCCTTCTAAAATACTCGGATTAAATAAAGGTGTACTTGAGGAAGGACGGACTGCTGATATAACTATTATAGATATTAATGAAGAGCAAACCATAAATACAAATAAATTCAAATCAAAAAGCAAAAATTCTCCATATAATGGATTCAAATTAAATGGTGTTGTTTACCATACAATAGTTAATGGTAGAGTTGTTGTTCGAGAAAAAGTGTTGCTTTAATAAAAGGGGGCAGAAACATGTTTATAGATAATTTAATTAAACAAATAAAGGAAAAAAACAATCCAACTGTTGTAGGACTAGACCCGCGGATTGACTATGTACCATCATTTATAAAGGAAAAGGCTTTTAACACATATGGAAAGAATTTAAAAGGTTGTTCTGAAGCTATATATGAATTTAACAGGAAAATAATTGATGCCATAGCTGATATTGTTCCTGCTTTGAAGCTTCAGATGGCATATTATGAGCTATATGGATTTTATGGAATTGAAGTTCTCAACAAAACCATACAATATGGCCGCAGTAAGGGACTTATTATTATTTGTGATGGCAAAAGAAATGATATCGGCAGTACAGCGGAAGCATATTCTTCAGCGTATTTGGGCAAGGTTAATATTGATGATGGTATTGAAGAAGCTGCTTTTGATGCTGATGCATTAACAGTTAATCCTTTTCTCGGTTATGACGGTATAAAACCTTTTAATGATGATTGCAGAAAATACGGCAAGGGTATTTTTGTCCTTGTAAAGACCTCAAACAAATCATCAGGACAATTGCAGGATTTATTGACCCATCAGGGCAAAAGTGTTTATGAAATTATTGCGGAGTATGTAAATGAGTGGGGCAGGAACCTTTTGGGGGAATACGGTTATAGTAGCGTAGGTGCTGTAGTAGGAGCTACATACCCGAACCAGGCAAAAATTCTCAGAAAAATTATGAAAAATGCATATATTCTTGTACCAGGCTATGGAGCACAGGGCGGGACAGCAAGAGATGTAATTCATTCCTTTAATTGTGACGGGCTTGGAGCAATTATTAATGCATCGAGAAGCATCATGTGTGCCCACAATTCTGATATATGGAAAGACCAATATGATGAAAGTAGGTTTGATGAGGCGGCAAGAGCAGAAGTAATCAGAATGAGAGATGACATAAACAATGAGCTAAACGCAAGGTAAAGGTAGTGGGTAGTGGATAGTGGGTAGTGGATATATAACAGATAATAGAGAACAGAGAAAGAAAGCAGAAGAGGAGAAGAAGTACATGTCATGTATATTGATGGAAAAGATTATCAGTAACAGAGAAGTATGTCCTGATATTTTTGAAATGACCATCAGGTCTGATTATATTGCCCAAAGGGCAAAACCGGGACAGTTTATAAATATTAAGTGCTGTGAAGGTTTAAATACGATCCTTAGAAGGCCTATAAGCATATGTTCCGTAAATAGAAATGGGAGCACTATCACAATCTTATTTCAAAAAAAAGGAACAGGAACTGAATATCTCTCAAAAAAGAACCCCGGTGATTTTCTTGACCTTATAGGTCCTCTTGGAGGGTCCTTTGACCTTTCGGACCAATATGAAAAAATAGCTGTAATAGGTGGAGGTATAGGCATCTTTCCACTGCTTTTTCTGTTAAAAGAAAGTAAGAGTATACATAAAACGGCTTTCATCGGCTTTAGGAATAAGGACAATTCTGTCTTGATGGATGACTTCAAAGTGAATACCCATGAATTACTAGTGTCTACTGATGATGGAAGCATGGGCTACAAAGGCTTTATAACTGATTTGCTTGAAGAAAGAATCATGACTGAAAAGTATGATATAATATATACCTGTGGGCCTGAACTTATGATGAAAAAGGCTGTAGATACAGCCATCAAGTATGGAATAAAGTGTCAGGCAAGCCTTGAACAGAGAATGGGGTGTGGTATAGGAGCATGTCTTGCCTGTGCCTGCAAGATAAAGACGGGTGATGGCTGGCAGTATAAAAGAGTCTGTAAGGATGGACCTGTTTTTTGGGGAGAAGAGGTGGAGTTCCGTGGATGATAAAAGAATGGAAGTAGAAATAGCAGGCATAAGGCTTAAAAATCCAGTGATTGCAGCATCCGGTACTTTTGGTTTTGGAAGGGAGTATTCTAACTACATTAATTTAAATAAACTTGGTGGGATTTCAGTCAAGGGTCTCACTCTAAAACCCAGAAAAGGAAATGAACCTCCAAGAATTGCTGAAACACCTGCAGGAATATTGAACAGCATAGGTTTGCAAAACCCGGGTGTTAAAGGATTTATTGAGGAGGAACTGCCATTTCTCAAACAATTTAATACAGCTATTATTGCAAACATTGCTGGCAATACTATAGAAGAGTATTGTGAAATTGCAGAAATACTCTCTGATACGGATATTGATGCTTTTGAATTGAATGTATCATGTCCTAATGTAAAGATGGGCTGTGTAGCTTTTGGGAACACTACGGGCGGTATAGCAGAAATAACAAGGCAGGTAAGGAAATACTGCAAAAAGCCTCTTATAGTCAAATTGACTCCCAGTGTATTGGATATTAAGGAAATAGCCCTTGCAGCAGAAATAAATGGAGCGGATGCAGTCTCTCTTATTAATACTTTGTTAGGAATGGTTATAGATGTACATAAAAAAAGGCCTGTATTGGCTAATAATTTCGGCGGGCTTTCTGGTCCCGCGGTAAAACCTGTTGCTGTGCGAATGACATATGAAGTTTCACAGACTGTGAAAATACCTGTTATAGGTATGGGAGGTATTTCCTGTGGGGAAGATGCTGTTGAGTTTATGCTTGCCGGAGCCAGCGCTGTAATGGTAGGTACATGGAACTTTGTTAACCCTAATACCTGCATTGATGTTGTGAACGGTATCGAAAAATATTTGGATGAATACAATCACGGCAGCATATATGATATAATAGGTAAAATACAAATGAATGGGTGAAGAGATGGTAACAAGATTAATTCTAGTAAGGCATGCTGAAGCAGAAGGTAATATCAATAGAGTTTTCCATGGATGGACTGATTCAGAAATAACTGAAAAGGGTCATGCTCAGGCAAAGCTTATAGCCCAATATCTTAGAGATACTGATATTGATGTACTTTATTCCAGCAGCTTGAAGCGAACACTTCAGACAGCTGAATATATTGCGAAGGCAAAGGGATTACCAATTATCAGAACAGACAAGCTAAAGGAAATAAATGGAGGAAACTGGGAGGATGTTGCCTGGGATATACTACCTAAAAAGTGGCCTCAAGAGTATTATTCCTGGGAAAATGAACCTCATGCCCACAAAATGCCTGGCGGTGAATCCATGAAGGAGTTTCAGAGGCGTCTTATAGAGGAGCTTAAGTACATCATTAGCAGTAATAAAGGTAATAACATCTGTATTGTTACACATGGTACTGCCATAAGATCTTTAATGTGCTATTTCCATCATTGCGATCTGGAAGAAATGGTTGGTTTTCCATGGGTTGACAACACTTCCTTTACAATAGTTGATTACGAAGATGATAAAGATGATAAAGATAATAAAGATTGTGAAGGTGGGCAGTTTACGGTTATAACCGAAGGTAACACTTCCCACCTTAGTCAGGAAATGAAAACTCTTGGCAACCAGGAATGGTGGCAGAAAAATATTAAAGATAAAAAAGGAGTGAGTGCTTATGAGTAATAAACTTGTACAGTGGCTTTTTAAAACTGATGCTTTGAGAGTAAGTAGTGCAGATAAACCTTTTTGGTACACATCAGGCACTATAGGCCCTTATTATATTAACACTCATTTTCTCTATGGAAGTGAAAAAAAGGCAACTGAATTACTTGAGTTTATTAACGAGGCAAAGGAAGACATATGCTCTTTTCCTTTAAAATTAACTGAACTTTTATGGGAAAACTACAATAAAGATGCTATTTTTAAAGGCTTAATCGATCATATGTGTATATTTATTAAGAACAATATAAATATAAATGAAGTCGATTATATTTCAGGCGGAGAGAGAAGAGATTGGTTTTTTTCATTTTTAGTTGCCCAATTACTTGAAAAACCTCATTTGACAATTTATAAGGACCTGAGCATTAACGAATTTTATAAAAATAAAGTTAATACTATTACGGACCTTCAAAATAAAAATGTTCTTCATATAGCAGACCTTGTAACTGAAGCATCAAGTTATGAAAGGGCATGGATACCTGCAATAAACAGAATAAATGGTATAATTAAATGGAGTGTTGTTGTAGTAGATAGAAAACAGGGTGGGAAAGAATTACTTGCTAGAATGGGAGTGAATTTGTACCCGATGGTATGCATTGATAGGGGAACCTTTGATAATGCATTAAATATGGGTTTAATTGATGAGAAACAATACAATATGATAATTGATTTTATTAACGATCCTAAGGGTTCTATGAAAAGGTTTTTAATTGGCAACCCTGATTTTCTTGAAAATGCATTGACTTCGGGTGGAAAAGATGCTGAAAGAGCAAAGCTTTGCATAGAAAAAAACATATATGGACTAGAGAAAGGCGCATGATAGAGTTAATGGAAAAAAGAGAAAATATAACTGTTAGCCTGGAGGAAATTAAAGCACAAAAAAAATATACCAGCCTGGTTAAACAAATTAACCAGGGGTCTGTTAAAAAATATCATATTACTACTTTTGGCTGTCAGATGAACGAAAATGATTCGGAAAAACTTGCCGGCATGCTTTCATTGATGGGATATGAAGAAACTGATGATATTAATGAAAGTGATATTATACTTTATAACACATGTTGCGTTAGAGAAAATGCCGAAATGAAAGTATTCGGGCATTTGGGGGCATTGAAAAAAGTTAAGAGAGAAAACCCCGATACAGTTATCGCAGTTTGCGGCTGTATGATGCAGCAGGAGGAAGTTGTTGAAAAAATAAAGAAGAAATACCGTAATGTTGATCTTATATTTGGAACCCATAACCTTTATAAGTTTCCTGAGCTTTTGTACTCTGTTTTAAAGGACAAGCACAGATTATATGATATATGGTGGGATACAGAAGGACAAATCGCAGAAGACCTGCCTGTTTTACGTAAAGATGGTATTAAAGCCTGGGTAAGTATTATGTATGGATGTAATAACTTTTGCTCATACTGTATTGTACCTTATGTAAGAGGAAGAGAAAGAAGCAGAAGACCGGAAGACATAATTAATGAAGTCAGGATGTTAGGACAACAGGGCTACAAGGAGATTACCCTGCTGGGTCAGAATGTAAATTCCTATGGCAAAGATATTGAAGGATACCCTGATTTTTCAAAATTGCTATATGAGGTAGATGCCATAGAAACTATAGAAAGAATACGTTTTATGACATCTCACCCGAAAGATTTATCAGATGATTTAATTAAAGCTATGAGAGAATGCAAAAAGGTATGCGAGCATCTTCATCTTCCTGTTCAATCAGGAAGCAGCAGAATATTAAAGGAAATGAATAGAAGATATACAAAAGAAAAATACCTTGAGTTAATAGATAAAGTAAAAGTTAATATCCCCGGAATTTCAATTACTACTGATATTATTGTAGGCTTTCCGGGGGAGAATGATGAAGATTTTCAGGATACACTGGATGTAATAAAAAGGGTACAATATGATACGGCTTATACATTTATTTATTCCATCAGAAAAGGTACTCCCGCAGCAGACAGAAAAGATCAGGTACCGGAAGAAGTGAAAAAAGCAAGGTTTGAAGAACTTTTGGAAGTTCAGAACGCAATAAGTAAAAAGATTAATGACAAATTACTGGGAAAAGACCTGGAAGTTTTAGTAGAAGGACCAAGTAAAACCAATCCGGGAATATACACCGGCAGAACGTGTACTAATAAGATTGTAAATTTCCAGGGAAATGAAGACCTCATAATAGGGAGCTTGAGAACAGTAAAAATTGAGAAGGTCCAGACCTGGTCCCTTGAGGGTACGTTATTAAAGTGAGGTATAGGAATGACCAATTTGACACCAATGATGCAGCAGTATTTAGATATAAAAGAGCAATATAATGACTGTATTCTTTTTTTTAGGTTGGGCGATTTTTATGAAATGTTTTTTCAGGATGCGGAAATTGCTTCAAAAGAGTTGGAAATAACTTTGACAGGACGGGATTGTGGTCTTGATGAAAGGGCTCCCATGTGTGGTGTACCTTTTCATTCCGTAGACCCATATATATCCAAGCTAATAAATAAAGGATATAAGGTGGCTATTTGTGAGCAGACAGAAGATCCTGCACTTGCTAAAGGACTTGTAAAAAGAGAAGTTATAAGAGTTGTTACGCCTGGTACTGTAATTGAATCATCCATGCTGGATGAAAGAAAGAATAACTTTCTTTTATCAATATTTAAAAATAAGGTATTCTTTGGTATTGCAGCAGTAGATATTACAACAGGAGAATTTTTGACAACACAGATAATATGGGGCAACACTGTTGTAAAACTTTTGGACGAGGTTGCAAAATATTTACCGTCAGAGATCATTGTAAACACCGAATTATATAATGATAAGAGCATTATAAACCAGATAACTGCAAGATTTAACACATATATTACTCCTTTTGCAGATGAATATTTTGAGGTAAGCAGCGCAATAGAGCGAATAAAATCAGGCTTTGAAGAAAGTGATATTCTCAAAAATGAGGGAGAGTTATCTATTAATGCCTCCGGTGCGTTGCTGGCTTATCTTGAGCAAACACAAAAAGTAAGCCTTACACACATTCGGAAAATCGAATCATATCATATTGAGGAATACATGGCTATAGATGTATCTACAAGACGACACCTTGAACTTTCGGAAACCATGAGGGATAAAACAAGAAAAGGTTCTCTGTTATGGGTACTGGACAGGACCGTTACCTCAATGGGAGGGCGTACTCTTAGAAAATGGATTGAGCAGCCTTTAATCAAAATTCCGGATATTCAGGAAAGACTTGATGCAGTGGCTGAAATGAAAGACAAATATATGGTTCGCATGGAAATCAGAGAGCTTTTAAAAAAAGTTTATGATATAGAAAGACTAATGAGCAAGGTAATTATCGGTAATGTCAATTGCAGAGACCTGGTTGCATTGAAAGAATCAATTGGACAGGTTCCTTATATAAAAAACATATTGGAGAACTGCTCTGCTGATTTTAATATCAAGAATTATGAGAAAATGGATAACCTTGAGGATGTTTATGAGCTTATTGAAAAATCCATAGTGGATGACCCTCCTATTTTAGTTAAAGAAGGGGGCATTATAAAAGATGGATATAACGAGGAAGTTGATAAGCTTAGACAAGCTTCAACAAATGGCAAAAGGTGGATTGCAGACCTTGAAGCATCAGAGAGAGCAAAAACAGGAATAAAAAACTTAAAAGTAGGTTTTAATAAAGTTTTCGGTTATTATATTGAAGTAACAAAATCATACTATTCTCTTGTACCTGACTATTATGTACGAAAACAAACTCTTGCAAATTGTGAAAGGTATATAATACAAGAGTTAAAAGAAATTGAAGATACGATTTTAGGTGCAGAGGAAAAGGTTGTTGAACTGGAATACAGGATTTTTAACGAAGTTAAGGAAGAAATAGCTTCTCAGGTTGGGAGAATCAAAAGTACAGCATCAAGCTTAGCGGAAACTGATGTTATATGTTCTCTTGCTGAAGTAGCGGACAGGGAATCCTACTGTATGCCGGAAGTAAATGAAGGCGGAGAGTTGGTTATTGTTGATGGCCGTCACCCTGTGGTAGAAAAAATGATAAATGAGGGGACTTTTGTCCCTAATGATACCTTCCTTGATATGGAAAAAAACAGAGTGTCTATTATTACCGGGCCTAATATGGCGGGAAAATCTACTTATATGAGGCAGGTAGCCCTAATAGTTTTAATGGCTCAGATAGGCAGTTTTGTACCTGCTGATTCTGCCAAAATAGGGGTTGTAGATAAGATATTCACAAGAGTGGGTGCTACAGATGATCTTGCCGCAGGTCAGAGCACTTTTATGGTTGAAATGACAGAGGTGGCCAATATACTGGATAATGCCACTGACAGGAGTCTTCTTATCTTGGATGAAGTGGGCAGGGGTACAAGCACATTTGATGGATTAAGTATAGCATGGGCAGTTATAGAATATATATCTGATAAGAATAAAGTTGGGGCAAGAACTCTTTTTTCAACTCATTATCATGAATTAACAGACCTGGAAGATAAAATATCGGGTGTAAAAAATTATAAAGTAACTATAGAAGAAAAAGGTGAAGATATTATATTTTTAAGAAAAATAGTCCGTGGCGGAGCTGATGAAAGTTATGGAATTCAAGTAGCACGGCTTGCAGGGCTGCCTCAGCAGGTAATTGACAGAGCTCACGAAATACTCAGGGAACTTGAAGAAGCTGATATAAGTAAAAAAGAAGCAAGGTTAAGAAAAATCAGGAAACCTCTTGAAGGTCAGATTGATATTTTTACATATAACAGCTTTCACAAAAAGCATGAGGAACTGGTTAATGAAATTAAGAAAATTGATTTTTTATCACTAACACCTATTGAGGCCATGAATATTCTCTACAATTTGCAGCAGAAAGTGTTAAAAGCTTAGGTGTGTTATATGTTAGGTGTATTATATGTTAGGTGTGTTATATAATGAGAAAGGTTTTGGTTTAGCGTGGGTAAAATTGTTACGCTTGATGAAAATACAATAAATAAAATAGCTGCAGGCGAAGTAGTTGAAAGACCGGCATCGGTAATCAAAGAGCTGGTTGAGAATTCTATAGATGCAGGTTCTACAAGAATTGTGGTAGAAATTAAAAAAGGAGGCATTCCTTTTATTAAGGTTATTGATAATGGCATCGGTATTGATGAAGATGATGTTGAAATAGCTTTTGAAAGACATTCTACCAGTAAGATAAGGCATTCTGATGATTTACCCTCCATATTGACTCTTGGATTCCGTGGAGAAGCCCTTGCAAGTATTGCTGCCGTTTCAAAGGTTGAGATGATAACAAGGACACAGAATAAACATTATGGCATAAAAATCATAGTGAACGGGGGAAATGTTGAAGAAATCAAGCAAACAGGAGCACCTGCAGGTACAAGTATTACTATTAGAGACTTGTTTTACAATACTCCGGCAAGATATAAGTTTTTAAAAAGGGATTCCACAGAAGCAGGATATGTATCAGATATAGTAAACAGGATAGCCTTGGGACACCCTGAGATATCATTGAAATTTGTGAACAATGGTACAGCATTAATTCATACACCTGGTAACAATGATTTGTTAAGCACGATTGCAAGTATTTATGGCACTGATATTACCAGGCATCTTTCTGAAATCAATTATCAGGATGAATTTATAAAACTGATAGGATATGCAGGCGGCTCTGAGACTTCCAGGGCTAATAGAAATCATCAATCTATTTTCATTAATGGTAGATATATAAGGAGCAAGTTGATAACATCTGCTATAGATGAAGCCTATAAGACATTTTTAATGAAAAATAAGTTTGCATTTGTTATTTTGAAAATAGAGATAAATACTGCTGCAGTTGATGTAAATGTTCATCCCGCTAAAATGGAGGTTAGGTTTTCTAATGAACAGGA
The DNA here is from genome assembly GCA_035362115.1 of Clostridiales bacterium. Taxonomy (GTDB): domain Bacteria; phylum Bacillota; class Clostridia; order Acetivibrionales; family DUMC01; genus DUMC01. Next base: position 11,487 of record DAOSDD010000090.1, read on the forward strand.
AATCTTCAGGAGTATTTACCATGCTGTAAGCAACACTTTGCTGGGTGGTGCAAAAATTCCGGAAGTCAAGTATGAAAAACATGATATTAATACAAATATAGTTAGTGAAAAGCAGCAGAACATTAATTTTGAAAACAGAAATATTAATATTAATGATAAAAATATAATCAGTAGACAAAATACTATTCTTAACGAAAATGAATATAAATCTGAAATTAACCCCCGTACAGGTACCGCAGATACTGCAGATACTGCAAATTATATTCATAAACCAGCGTTGAAAATCAATAAAGATATATATGATAGTAATATTTATACAAACGTTAATAAAAACACTAATGCAAGCACTAAAACAAACGATAATGCCGATATAAATACTAATGTAAATTATAATGAAATTTCTAGCGTAAATATAAATACTACTACTTACCATAATGATAATAATTTTAATAGTAATACTAACAACAATACTACTAGTAATAATAAAATAAATGATATTAAAGATGCAAGAATTATTGGACAGTTGTTTTCTACCTATATACTTTTGCAAAAAAATGATAATTTTTTTGTAATAGATCAACACGCTGCACATGAAAGAATTATGTTCGAAAAAATGAAGGAAAAATTCTTTAATAATCAGCAAATGGCACAAATTCTACTAGTGCCTGTAGTTGTTGAACTTACTTATCAAGAATTGGAAGTACTATTGGAAAATAAAGAATTATTTACGAAAATGGGTTTTACCTTTGAAGATTTTGGGAATAATTCTATAATATTAAGGTCTATACCATATAAGGAACAGGGTGATGATGGAAAAGAGCTATTTCTTCAGCTTCTTGATTATATTTCTACATATTCCAGAAGTCCCGGTATTGCTTTGGAAGAAGAAGCTTTATACCTAATAGCCTGTAAAGCTGCAATTAAAGCAAATATGCATCTTGATGATTTGGAAAAGTTTGAGTTGATAAAGGAACTGATGATGCTTGATAACCCATACACTTGCCCCCATGGCAGACCAACAATATTAAAAATAACTAAAGATGAACTGGAGAAAATGTTTAAGAGAAAAATATAGTTTAAGATTAGTACTATAATGCCAATTTGAAAAGCTATGTCTTCTGGTATAATTTTTGATAGTATCGTGATTTCGATGTTAAAGATAAATAAAATACGGGTATTTATGGAGGTTTGTGGTGAATAATATAATTGTTATAGCAGGTCCGACGGCATCTGGCAAAACAAAAGTATCTATAGAACTTGCAAAGGCAATTAATGGTGAACTAATTTCTGCTGATTCTATGCAGGTTTATAAATATATGGATATTGGTACAGCTAAGCCGACAATAATTGAGAGACAGGGAATTCAACATTATCTTATAGATGAGGTTTATCCGAACGAAGAGTTTAGTGTAGCAAAATACCAGTCACTTGCGATAAACTATATTAAAGAAATCTTTTATAAAGGTAAAATTCCTATTATTGCCGGAGGTACCGGGCTTTACATAAATTCATTAATATATAATATAAGATTTTCTGAAATCGAGACTGATTGGGACTTGAGAAAGGACCTACTGAATATTGCTAATGAAAAAGGGAATGAATATTTGCACAATCAGTTGAGAGAATTTGATCCTGAAGCTGCTGAAAGAATTCATGTTAATGATGTAAAAAGGATTATAAGAGCTATTGAAGTCTTTAGGGCTACAAATAAAACCATGACTTACCACCAGAGAATATCAAGATCTGAGCCTTCGCCATATAATTATCTTTTATTTGGATTAACAATGGATAGGCAAGTTCTCTATGATAAAATTAATAAAAGAGTTGACCTTATGATTGAAAAAGGTTTGATTAACGAGGTTAAAAACTTAATGAACATGGGATATGACCAAAGCCATGTATCAATGCAAGGTTTAGGTTATAAGGAAATATTATGGTATCTCAAGGGAGAAGCTTCTTTAGATGAAGCAGTTTATCTTTTGAAAAGAGATACACGACACTATGCCAAACGACAAATGACCTGGCTCAGAAAAATAAAAGAAATTGTATGGATTAATATAAATGAAGAAACCAGGGATAAAGATATTATCCAACATATTATTAACTTTATATGACAATGTTGTATATTATCTTGAAACTATTGGTATAATTCGGTAGAATCTATTTATAACTAGGCGATAGATATTACCTATACAAAAAGATTTGTTTAGTATAAAGATATATTTTTTAACTAAACTGACATAGAAAAAGATATAGAGGAGGATTTTCCATGAACAAAAGCAACATTAATTTACAGGATGTGTTTTTAAATCAGGTAAGAAAAGAGCATATAACAGTTGTAATTTATCTTACCAATGGGTTCCAATTGAAAGGTATAGTAAAGGGATTCGACAATTTTACAGTTATTCTGGACAGCGAGGGTAAACAGCAGCTTATATATAAGCATGCAATATCTACTATAAGCCCATTAAAAGTAGTGAACCTCATATTTAACGACGGTGTAAAAGAATAAAAATCATCATAGTATTAAGGGCGCATTTTTTAATTTTTTAAGAAATATATTCAAGAAGCTATCGTTACAGTGCTTCACCAAATAATATTTTTAAATAATTATATGCGCCCAGCATAAATTTAAAATAATTTTTATGCAATCAGGCACTTGAACTGAAATCCTTATAATCTTCTATATACACCTACAACCTTACCCAATACAGATAAGTTGTCTTTTACAATGATTGGATCCATATAAGGGTTCTGTGGCTGTAATCTTACATAATCTTTTTCCTTGTAAAAGGATTTTATCGTAGCTTCATCATCAATTAATGCAACTACAATATCACCATTTTCCGCTGAATGCTGCTGCTTGACCAGAACAAGGTCACCGTCAAGAATTCCAGCCTCAATCATGCTTTCACCCTCAACTTTAAGCATAAACATCGTGGCATTCTGAGTAAAATCTACCGGGACGGGAAAAGTGTCCTCTATATTTTCTACGGCAAGTATAGGCTTACCTGCTGTTACTCTGCCTATAATAGGAACACTTGCAATTTCTTTATTAAACAAATTACAGTTAACCATACTGGACGAAATGCTGCTTATCATGTCTTTACTTTCAGCTTTAGCATTATTGATTATTTTTATAGCCCTTGGTTTTGAGGGATTTTTGAGTATGAATCCATATTTCATCAACAACTCAAGTTGACGATGGACCGTTGAAGTCGATTTTATGTCCAGAGCTTTGCAAATTTCTCTAACAGAAGGCGGATAACCTTTCTCATCTACTTCCTTAATCATAAAATTAAGGATTTTCTTTTGCTTATCATTAAGCTTCACATTTTCATCTGACCTGTTTAAATTGTTGTTATTCATAATTACACCTCATATTCATGATATTGGAGAGACCTACTTATACAAAAATAATACTTTACATATATTATATCATTTCTTCAGCAATTGTCAAACGTGTGTTCGGAAAATTTTTAAAAACTATTGACAACAGAACAAGCGTTTATTTATAATAGTATTAGAACGGGCGTTCCATAATAGGAGGGTTGTATATGAGTAGAAGATACATATTAAAAAATAAGGTAAGGTTTGCAATTTTTTTATCCACGACTTTCTTACTTCTATCAATTGTTTTTTTTAAGACAACAGTCGATGGTTATAAAGAAAAAACATATCAGGAAGTAAAGATAAAAAAAGGTGATACACTGTGGGAAATTGCAAAGGCAAACAAAAAGGGCGGAGATATTCGTGACTTTATTTATAATATAAAGGAAATAAATGAATTATCGGATAGTATAATTTACCCTGGAATGGTTTTAAAGATACCTGATTGAAGAATGAAAATAGGTAAACTTGCTTGCAAAAGTTTTAATTAATTGATATTATAATGACTAGTAATCTTTTAAAATAGATATGTCTACATAAATGCTATTTTTGTTCAATATCACTACTTTAATCAGGGAGGTATGTAAATTGAAAAAAAGTATTAGTATATGGTCGTTTCCTCAAGATATGAAAATAGTTGATTGTATTAAACTGGCTAAAAATGCCGGGTTTGAAGGAATTGAACTGGCATTGAACGAAACAGGTGAACTAGGCCTTGAAAGTACTGAGGAAGAAATATTGGACTATAAAAAAGCAGCAGAAGAGATTGGGATTGAATTAAGCAGCCTTGCAACAGGATTATATTGGTCATATTCACTTACAAGCAACTGCACCGAAACAAGAGAAAAGGCAAAGAACATAGTTAGAAAGCAGCTTGATGCAGCTGCATTGCTTGGAGTAGATACAATCCTCGTTGTACCCGGAGCAGTAGGAGTTGATTTCGTGCCCGGCAGCGAAGTTATTGACTATGATATAGTTTATGAAAGGGCACTTGAAGCAATGAAAGAACTTGCTCCTTATGCTGAGTCAAAGAAAGTTTGCATAGGTATAGAAAATGTATGGAATAAATTCCTGCTATCTCCACTGGAAATGAGGGATTTTATTGATAAGATTGGTTCAGGTTATGTTGGCTCATATTTTGATGTTGGAAACGTAATATATTCTGGTTACCCGGAGCATTGGATTAAAATTCTGGGTAGAAGAATAAAGAAAGTTCACTTTAAAGACTATAGAAAAGATGTAGGAACTTTGGCAGGTTTTGTTGATCTTCTATCTGGTGACGTAAATTATCCTGCAGTAGTTGATGCCTTGAATAAAGTTGGATACAATAGTTTTGTTACTGCGGAAATGATCCCTCCGTATAAGAATTATACTG
>DAOSDD010000091.1:0-12718 GCA_035362115.1 Clostridiales bacterium
CCGTGCATCATGCAAACCTTTATAGCGTCTCATCCATTGATAAGGAGCAGGCTCATATGGTATAACCCCTATATCCCAGGTTAATCCTCCGGTATTACACATGGTATAAAGTTTTATTCCTCTTTCATGTGCTATTTCGGCTTCACTAATAAAGTACTTTCCCGGTCCCTCAAAGAATAGAGTATAATCAACACATGTACTTGTTATGTTTCCTGTTTTTACCTGTTCAAACATTTCAAATGTAACAAGCAGTGATATATCTGTAGGAATATTCTTTAACAATTCAATTCTGTATTCTTTGCTTACATACCCCCAATTGTATGTCCAGAATACTATATCTGCTTCCGGCTTATGCTGCCTTATAACCTTTTTCACAAGATTAAGCCACTGGGGATAATCCTGACATGGCCACCAGCCTGGACTTGGCTTTCCGGTTGGTAAACCATCCTCTGTATTCTCTCTATGGAACTTACCTGAAGTATGAGAATCTTTGCTGGGAAACTCAACCGACTCACCAACCATCACAATACCTTTTAGCCCGGGACACTTATCGAAAACCTTTCCATATGTATTCTCATAGTAGCTTTCTGCATCTGCATCATCAGGATGCTTGAGACTCTTTAAATAGCTATAAGCATAAACATCAATACCATAACCTGCTGCTCTATATATAAGCTCATTAAAATCGAGGTATCCGTGTGGAGTTGTATCTGCATCTTTTGTAAACACCAGTATGGCATCCATCCCTGCATGAGCTATGGCATTAAGATGGGCATCCGGGAACATATCCAAACCATAGCCAGAATGCACCATTCTAGGTGAAAATAGCGGTTTTCTGCATTCTTCACCTTTTTTTACTATAGGAGCACATTTAAAATTCATCAAATCCTCAAGATAATAAGATGCTTGTGCCGCTCCTCTTTCATCATATCCGCATAAAATTATTCTGTCATCTGAACATGAAAAATGATAACTGCGAGGTGTATCCAGACATTTGCCTAGTTTTTTTGCTATTTCTTTCGTTATGAATATAATTTTTTTCAAACCAGATTCAGCTTCTTTTTCAATATTATTGGTTCTGATTAACTTAAGCGATACTCCCATTGAAGTGAAAAAATAATCCTGCAAGTCTTTTGCTGCATTTAAAATAACTCTATCCGCATTATCAGGTATAGCTATATCCCAAGTATCATCTACCACAATTTCATCCTGTTGTGGAACTATGTTGTAATCTCGTCTATCCTGTTTATGCACTTCAAGCAATCGCTTCCTAAATTCATAATTTCTTTCTACCACATTTTTCATATTAATGTAACTCTCCCTTCCAGCTACGGCAAAACAAGTTATGGACATTTACCTGTAATAAGACACGAAAATGTCTCATCAAATCTTTAAATTTAATATGATAAACACATATTTCAAATAAAGGTAGACACACAAAATCTATGCCTACCTACCCTATGCTTTAAGATTACTTAATCTTCTTTCTAAGATCATCCAAGCAAAGACTAACCATTTTCTCTCCTATTTTCGGTGATGATTCAACAGCGTCCTGAATGAACCACTCGTCGCTATCTTTTATATACTCTTTTACGACTGTCTCAGGATAAAGGGCACTTAGTATTGAGCATTCCCATTTGCCTGCATGGTCATATCCTGTTGCGGACTGTACTTCCCTGCTCATGCAAGGTAATACTGTAATCCAGTTCCATGGATTATCCTGGCCATCAAGCTGATCATAAAACTCTTTGTTGCTATTGCTGCCCCACCATCCAATGCCTCTGTTATCTTCGAGAAATTCAAAGGTAAGTTTTTTAGCTGCTTTCATACAGCTTAATGTCATTGGAAGAAGGTTTTCCTGCTCATATTGATGATGTATAAGCAGGTATATATTACGCCACCCGCCATAGAGAAGTGATTTCAATATGCAGTATATGTTTTGTTCGAATATGTCTGCGCCAACATGCACTGTACCTTTTTCAGGCCCGGCTACAGCATAGCTTGCAGGGCTATACCATACAGGAGGGGCAATTATTATGTCTTTTTCCTTTTCCAGTCTTTCAAGCAGACCATATGCAATAAGAGTATCACAGCCAAAAGAGCAATGCGGTCCATGGTACTCAATTGTTCCAACAGGAATTACAAGCGGCCATTTTTCAGCCTTTGCTTTATCAACGTCTTTTGGAAATATATATTCCAGTTTCATATTTTTGCTCCTTTCAAAGGCAAGTGAGAATGACAAGCCAGAGCGAAAGACAAGGGTGGACGGTTCTTGCTTGTCATCCAGCCTGCCACCTTAATTTATCTTGATAACCTTATCAGTATTATCCTTATAAGTATTATTAAATCATTTTGGTAAATGATCATATGGAGGAGTCCCACATTGATTTAGAACCATTGGCACCGTCCTCACATGCGAACTGCCTCCACTTGTTACCATATTGACTTACACAGCAACTTAAAAATCCAATTCAATAATTTCTCCTATAGGACTGCAAAGGCTTTCGCAGCCAGCTTCAGTAACAACAATTCCTTTTTCCCATCTCAGACCAAATGTGCTTCCAGATACAAAACTGTCAATTTGAAAAGTCATATTGGGTTTAAGCAGATATTTTGAATTAGTCTCCATCCATGGAGCTTCTACTTCTATCATTCCTGTTCCATGGCAAGGGCCATATACATAATTATCCTTATAACCATTTGATACAAATAAATCATAATAACCTTTTGCAATATCAGATGCGGGTATTCCTGCTCTAATTTGTTTTCCCGTCCAATTATGTGCCCTAAGACCGAATTCTACTAATGTTCTTTTTTCCTCAGTAAGTTTGCCAACACATACAGGCATTCCAACACTTGGTGAATAGCCGTCTACTTTTGCGGATAGGTTAAGTTGTACCAGGTCTCCTTTTTCTATAATTCTGTGAGATGATCTGGAAATTGCATGCCTGGTTGATTTTTCACTGAAAACATACATTGGAAGTCCTTCATACTCTGCACCATTTTCATATATAACCCTCTGTGCAATACCTACCATCTGCAACTCTGTAACACCAGGTTTCAGGTTTTTGATAACTTCCTGAATTGCCAGTTCAGTTATGCGGAATCCTTCTCTCATACAAGCCAATTCATTTTCTGATTTTATACCTCGCAGATTAAGCATAATATCATCAGCTTTTACTATTTCTGCTTCCGGGTAGTTGGCTCTCAGGCTCTCTAGCATAACAGCGTTAGTATCAAGAAAACTGCCTATTCCTATTTTTATTTTTTCTCCTTTTACACCAAGAGCATTGAATATGTCTTTATATGTACTGGTTTTAGTTTCTGGATAAGACGGGTCTGCTGATTCACGATAGTCAAGTGACGTGAAAATTTTCTCGATTCTGCTTACATCAGAAGCAAATATTACACTTTCCGGGCCTACGATCAAAGCAGCATTACCTTCAGGTGTAATAGCAACTCCGGCTCTTTCAAATAAAGGCCAAAATCCGCTAAAGTACCTTGCATTTGCATAATCTGCCTCATTGGAATTTACAAGGAATATATCAAGTCCCTTTTCTCCTGCAAGCTTTGAAGCCTTTTTAACCCTTTCTTTGTATTCCCAATCAGGTATCATTATTCTACTCATGTGTGAAACCTCACTTTCAATTATATAATATATTTTATAAAATAAATACTATCTTTCCTTTTCGAGGACAGGGCTATATCCAAAGCACTGAAAGCATATATCTAAAGGTATACAATCGAACGCATAATAAATAAAAGCTGGTCTCTTTACACTTGATGCTTTGAAAATTAAACTTGGAGCTAAAGCTAAAAGCTTAATCCCATCGTTGTGTAAAACGCCATTTTTTCCTGCCTTGTATCGAGCCTCCCGTATTGTATTACTACAGGTATATCGCTGACAAGTTTTGCTGCATACTGTGTTTCACGGGGTAAAATTACTCCCCCAAGGTGCTCAGGATTGTCCATTCGTATGCATTTTACCCTTTTAGGTGTTACAGTAATTTTAATATCTTCAATTGGGTCCCTGTCCGCAAAATAGAGAGTCATAATTACATTAGCTGTGCCTTCGTTGTCATTCAATATAATAATTGACTCATGACCTTTAAGAGGTTCATCACCCGGTGGAGGCAGTTCACCATCAGGGAAATACCATATTTTCTTGCCGTTATTGAGTTCTATTTTAATCAACCTCCTTAAAATGTTTTTCATATACCCTTGACAGGAATTAGCTGGGCTTGATAAATAATTTATTGTCTATTTGTAAAAACGTTATTACAACCTTGGTCAGACTTGCTTTGGAGTTTTAATAACATCTTAACAATTCCTGCACTACTTGCAGGGGTTATGTTTTAGATTGAAAGTCAGCAAAGCAAATGCATGTCCTGCAAACACACTACCTAATAGAGGTAGGAAAACCTTATTTTACAAATTCCGGTTCAAGAATTACATTATCATAAATCTTAAATTCTTTGTTATCTATTCTCTTTATAATAATTTCGAGTGCTATTTCACCAATTTTTTCTGCAGGCTGTATCATTGAAGGAAGTCTTATACTCATTAATCCTGTCTCATCGGTTGCATCAAAACATACTACATAAACATCTTCAGGAACTCTCAAGCCTTTCTCCCTTATTGCTTTTACAGCACCATAAGCTATATAGTTATTAGCAGCAAGTAGTGCTTGAGGCTTCTTGTTTAGTTCCAACATCTTTTTCATTGTTTTGTAACCGCTTTCAATTTTAAAATCTCCGATCCCAATAAAGTCATTATTCACTTTCACACCACTGTCATTCATTGCTTTTTTCCAGCCATCCAATCTTTCAATGGCAGATGTTTCCTGGAGTTTACCGGTTATAATGGCAATATCTTTATAACCTGAACTTATAAGATACTTTGTCAGATCATAACTGGCTTTTTCATTATCTATAGTCACAAAATTATAGTTTCTTTTTACTTGCGGAAGGTTATCAACAAAAACTGCAGGAATGCTACCATTAAGTATTTTGTCAAAATATTCACCATCCCTGCATACTGTTGCAACAATAATTCCATCAACCTGCTTTTGAGCAAGCATATTTAAATACTCTTTCTCCATTGTTTCATCATAATCACTGTTGCACAGTATAACAAGGTATCCATTATTTTTTGCAACTGCCTCTGCCCCTTTAATCAATAGCGCAAAGAACTCATTTGATATATCAGGCAATATCACACCTATAGTCATGCTGCTTCTACTTCTTAAGCTGCGTGCTATCTCATTGGGTTGATAATTAAACTCTTTTATGGCATTTAAAACTTTTTCCCGGGTTTCATCGCTTACTCTGTCTTTCCCGTTAATAACCCTTGATACGGTTGATACTGATATATTTAGATGTTTTGCTATGTCTACAAGTTTTGTGTTCATATCTGCTCCCTTTTGTAATAACGTTTTCCTTAATATTATTATATATGCTATATTGCATAAAGTCAATTTATTTAATATATAGAGGGTGCATATTTTATTAGTAAGTCACCCAAAATCCTGAAGATTCTGTTATCAAAAAATCACAATGTGTTCTTGTATTGTTTATTATTGGTTTTACTTTTCCATTACTATCATTATGTAACCCTTTACCTGTGGAAGAATTACATCAGTATAATTTTTGTTCTGTATCATTTCAATGGGTGTCTTGCATGGTGCTATATAGGCTTTTTTATACTCACCTTTTACCGATACAACTGCACCTTCAGGAATAATCTGGTGTTCTTCAATTATATCCATATTGCCTCTTACTTCGGGGAAAGTTGCTTTCACATGCAGCTGAACAGTATATTCCTTTTTAGTAAGAGTAACACGAGAGGTAGAAGGTATATCTTTGCATTTTAATGATGGTTCAGGTAAAAGCTTTTCCAGGCAATACTTTACAATAGCTTTATGTGAAAGCATTGCACTTTCATAATAAGCATTAAAGACCTTGAAACATATATGATAAATATTTCCACTTCCAGCTACAGCAGCATGCCCTGTTGCTTTTTCAGGCGGAGTATAGTAATAGCCGTGGAATCCATCCCAGTGTCTGTTGAAATATGGTTTTATGTATTCAGCAAGGATTTCAGTTTCATTATTTTCTGCAGGTCCTCTAGTCTCTCCTAATATTTCAATCTCTTTACCAGCTTTCATCAATATTCCATGGCTGTACATTGCCCATCGCATATCTCCGATTCCACAGTCATGATCTTTTACCATACGGAAATATGATGAATTGGAAGTATCAAGCCCGTCATATTCGAATTTCCATTGAGTCATCGCAAAACCGGTTTTGTCAGGGTTTAAGCCACCTTCTCCAGTACTGAGTATCCCCTTATTATCAGATAAATGCTTTTCAAGTTTCTCCTTTAAGGCCGGTGTTACTTTCATATTATCAGGAAGTATTAATATCTGATATTTGGTAAGGTCCATATCTTCATTTACAATATCGAAACCATATTTTAATTCGCCAAGCATTCTTGAGAGACCTTTATATGTATTATCCAGGAATCCGCTTGAGTCGGTCAGTACACCTATATCTGCTATATAAGAGGCATCTTCCGTCCAAGGCTCATACTTTTCAATATCACTATAAATCTCACCCACAACCTTATATACTTCTGGTTCCAGGTTTTCTGCAGGATGCATGTGATCTCCTATAGAAACATCCAAGCCATTGGAAATTGCATCCCACATATCATACTCAAGAGATGCCTTGCTCTTAAGACCTCCAAAATCGCCCCAGCTTCTTTGAAATCTTCCTGTCATGTAAAGTACTTTCTTTTGGATGTTTCTAGCATAAGCAGCCTGTGCTCCAAAATAATCATAGCTCCATCCGCTGGGAAGACATTCAATTTCTATATGTGTATCCAAATCTTTCACTGAGCGATAAGGCATTCCATTAAGATATAAATACTTATCGTTTCCTGCCATTTTCTTAACATCTCTGCTGAATTGCATAAGAACTTCTTCTGAATGTTCACGCACATGAGCATCATTAAGAGGATCCAACCCCTGATTTACCATATCTTCAAGACATTCGTTGCCATAGCAGGGCCAAAGGCCCATACAATCAAGGAAAAGGCCATCTACATCGTAGTTATCGAGTACTTCCTTCATCATTCCCATTATATAGCTGCGATATCCCTTGTTATTATAACACATGTTGCGGAAAAAATTAGCTGTTCGGTCTCCATAAATAACCTGGCCATCTTTGTTCAATATACACCATTCTCTATGAAGCCTTGCTTGTTCATGATCCAGGCCTACATTAAAATAGGCTGTAACACCAATATTTTTTTTATGACATTCCCTTAGTAGGTCACCAAACATATCACCTTTCATGCCCGGGTAAGGTATGCCTATCTTTGTAGGATAATAAGCAAATCCCAGATTACACTTGGCAAAGGCGTTTATGTATTCTACCTTTGCTTCTTTGAGAGTGTCTGCAAAAACCTTTGCATCCCAATTTTCATTGAAGTTATAAATGCCGGGCATGGTGTGAAAGTCTAGATGAATTGCTCTTTTCATAGGTTTCATGATTTTAACCCCTTCCTAATAATACTTAAGTCAGCATTATTTTTTAACCTACATCTTTCTTAAAAAGGCATCTTTCTCAAATAGGCATCTTTTGTAGACGCCTTATTTCGTCCACCATTGATCTGCCTATATCTAATTTTCCATCTGCAAGCATTTTAAGAAATACCGTCAACAATTCATTATGGGCTTCACAAGTATACATATTACGGATTGCCAGCAGCGGATGACCTGTTGGAAACTCCGTTTCATCAAGAAATTCCTTTTTAAAGACTACTCTTTCTGCATGGGGTATCCCAGATATAATACACCAGCCTTTAAAAAATTTTTGAAGCAATTGCTTATCTTTTAGTGGTTCGGATATTTCCATCAAATATTCCAGCATGGCACTTTTCCCTTCACCTTCAAAGGGCGATATAAGTGTGCATTCTTGATTGAAACGATATGGGTTAATCTCTAATTCAGCAGGTTTTCCTTTCTCAAATGTGATAAGCGGTATATATCCGTAATACCATGGACTTTTATGATCCTCATCACCAAATTTGGAAAACAAAAAATTACCTATGCTGTACACTATTGGGGCATTATTGTAGGTCTCAAATCCTTGCACACAGTGGGGATGCATACCTATAACCGCATCAGCTCCTATATCCACAAAAGTGCGGTAAAGAGCTACAACACGTGGACTGGGAATCGGATTATACTCATTTCCGCCATGCATTATGATCATTATAAAATCAGCATTGGCTTTTGCTTCTTTTATAGTATGTATAATTCTGTACAGATCAAAACCTGCAGCTCCAGCTTTTTTTGCTTCTGCAATTCCAAATTCATTTTCACATGTTGCTATAACTGCCAGTTTACAGTTGTTTGCTTCATAATACCAAGGGGTATAACTGTCATCAAGATTCTTCCCTGCTCCTACATAAGCAATTCCCTCTTTTTTAAGGGATCTTAGCGTAGAAAATACACCTTCTTCACCATAGTCACCAACATGATTGTTTGCAAGTATGGCACAGTCAAAGTGCCCCTCTTTTAGAAATGCTAGATTTTCAGGGTTTGCCTTTAATGGCGGACCTGATTTGTGAATAGGTGTACCACCTTTAATCACTGCATTTTCAAGGTTGATTAAGCGTACATCAGCTTTATCTAAAATTGGCTGAATCTTACTTAAAGCAGTTTTAGAATACTGAGCATCCATAAGTTCTGCAAGATTACGCATACATATATCCCCTGCAACTCCAACGATTAGTTTGTTATTCCTGCCTGATATACCTGACATGACTTGCCCTCCCTTATGATTTTGTATAATATATAATCATCTTTTCTAGTTCTATTTTCCTCATATTCCTATATTCCAAGTAATTTTGCAGCATTTTCTCTTGCTACTTTACCGAATGTTTCCTGACTGATTTTATTTGTATCACGCCATTTTACCAGAAGGTCCGTGAGCGGGACCGGCATGTCAGCGAAACACATATCAGTTCCAAAGAATAACCTGTCCTGGAATTCTTCCAGAAACTTAGGACCATATTCTGGATCACGAGATAATGCATTGTATGCAGTGTAGTCGGAAAGGTCACCGTAAAGGTTTTCATATCTACGGAAAAGTTTCGGAACAACACCTTCTTCTTTAATTGGACCGCCAGGTAATCATCCAACCTGACCACCTTTTAAATCAAAAATTATTGATCGTTCTCCCGGAGTTTCTAATCTTCCGATTTCTGACCAGAATACAGGTCCGTGTCCAAAGATTATTAAATTAGGGAACCTTTGCAGGGTATGTTCTAATCCGGAACATTTAACATAACCTCTCCAATTCCTTTGCACCCTTTGTCTTTATAATAAGAAAGCAGCTTATCCAGCGGTGCTTCTGCTGAATTTGTTAAAGCACGGGGGTCAATATTACAGAAAGGGATCAATCTGTCAGGGTATTTTCCAGCCATGTCTAAAATATCCTCATTGGTTTGGGGTAAATATATTTCCGGGCTGACAATGGGAAGCAGTACTCCCTTTTCAATACCTAACTCATCGTATCTTTTTAGTAATTCTTCGGCAGTACAAAACTGTACTATGAAAGGTACAGGCTTTCTGTATGCGTGGGCATGAATATCTATAAACATTTTAAGCTCCATTCCTGCTATGCGGCTCCATTCCTGCGATGCGTAAAGCGAACTCGCGCATGCAAATTATTTTTTCAGAATATTTTTTATCTTGTTTTCCATTCTTTCAGCATCATAAGGTATAAGGAGACCGGCTTGAGCGTGAAACTCTACATTTTCACCACCTTTAATTATTTTTATATTTCCCTTTTCTTTTTCAGCAGTATAACCTTTATGTTCCGCTGTTGCAGGCAATACAATACCAAGAGCGTCTTCATCTTTAGTCCTCGATATCCATCGCAACCCGTATTCTAGCTCAGAAGGTCTGTGTGATATATAACTGGCATATCCATCAGGATGTGCAAGCATACTGTGAGCATTGCCTTCTTCATCAGCTTTATAGTTGATTGTAAATAAGATTTCCGGATCAAACACCAGGTCAGGTGTTAATGTGTGATGAAGTTCAGGATTTACCTTAAGAGCTTCTAGAAAGTCAACCAGTTTTATAATATCTGGATTAGACTTAATGTGAGTGGGTATATCTGCATGTACTCTTACATCCTTAGGATTGCAGTCGGCACTGTAAATCAGTACACCATTGTCAATCGGTCTGAAATTAACATGCATCAGGTACATAAGTTCCATATCAGTTTTTTTCAGGTTTGTAATTTTCATAGAAACATTGAATACCGAAGAATTCTCGTATATCTTTATTAAAGGTTCTGCAATATAATTATAGTTGAATGCAACCATGTGATGATATTGACCGCCAATAGATATGTAATGCCCTTTTTCATCACTACCTGCTTCTAGATATGCTTTTTGATATGGAGCATTTGGTAATTCTCCGTGTTGGGGATGTTTATCTTTTTCCGAAGGCACCCCCATGGCTGTTGCTCCACAATGTAGCAGAAATCCTCCATATGTCTTTAAAAATTCACTTGTTGCAACAGGTTCGGAAAACATTGACTTCATCGCAAGTTCACGTCCATGAAAATTGCAGCTCCATACTTGCTGGCCTTGGTACGGTAAAATTACAACGTTACCGTAGTTATTTTTAATTCTCAATCCATGGACACCGCTATCGAAAAGAAACGTTGAAGCACAAATACCCTGGTTAGCAACAAGTACTTTTTCCTTTTCACTAAAAAAACTTTTATCAAGGCTTATAATAGTTGACCAATGCATAAAACCCACCCCTACGAATTAAATTTCTTAGTGCTAGTCTTGGTTTTCTTTAAAAATATCTAGAATAGCTTTTATGTAATAACGTTTTTACACATTAATAATATACTGTTTATTCTTAAAAGTCAATAGTTATAGTTGTAATAAAGAATATACAAAATCAGTGTTTGAGCATAATAAACACAACTGTTATATGATCAGGCTATTTCGCAAGTTTGATTTTGCCCGTAGTTGAATTTAAAAGTTCTAAGCACCGTAACGACAACCCCTGATAAATATTTCTTCAGATTTGATAAATGCACCTTTATATTAATTCGTGCAGTTTTTCAAAAGTCCATACATCATTCTCATAGACCGGTATTTTAGGAGCATTTTTATTCAATATACTCCCTCCTGCCGTCATTGAACAGCTTATACGGTTTTTTTTCATTCAAATCCATAGTAACAGTGTAAGCTCGTTCAGGTGCATCATCTTTCGTATCAATAGCACGCTGTACAGCCCCCATAAATTCGTTATTGCTCATATCAAATATATTACTTTTATCATTTGCAATGGAAATATCAAACGGAATACTTTTTGTTCTTACTACACTTTTAAAAAACATATTTACAGCAGTAGACGCATCAAGTCCAAAAATATCAAAAAGCTTAAGAGCTTCCTCTTTTGCGGCTGCATCAACAGTAAGATTAATTCTCGCAGTTGCCATAACCAATACCTCCTTATAAATTGTTCAATATTATTATATTATATTATGCTCACTTTGTCAACAGTTATGCACAAAAATGCGCATAACTGTTGACAAACCTCAGTTGGCAAAAGTGGTATATACATAAATTCTTCACATGGTATGTACGATTTTCTGATGAATAAGAAAAGGAAACGGTGAAATAGAAACAAAAGAACCGTCCCCCAGTTTCACATCTCCAGTTTCATGCATAAGGGGTGCATAAGTCCAATATGGACATTTAGATCATATTGCAGTATTATATAAATATAACGAGGCGATAAATGTCCCTACCTCTATATGTCTTGTATAAAAGCAAGAATTAAATTACATTTTTATTAAGGAGTGAAAATTATTAATATGTCTTATGAAAAATCCATAAGTGAAGCTAAGCAAGAATTCACAAACATAGTCAGAGAGGTTGGTATGGGTTATGAAGTAATAGTGTCCAATCACAAAAGCCCCAAAAGAGGCCGAGTTTCAATAATATCAACTGATGTTTATGAAGATATTTTAAAGCAGGGCTTCAAGTTTAATCCCATTATTGAAAAAGATGAAGAAAGTAAAGGATTTACCATTTTTTTAAATGAATTACTTATACACGGGGATGGTCCTACAACATATGAAGCTTTGTTTGACTTGGCAAGCAATGTTATGGACTACGCAGATGATTATATTAAACGGTTTAGTTTTTTCAGGCAAATTGATAACAGAAAGAGCCATTATCCATATCTTCGAAGAATAAATAAATGCTCCGATATAAATGAAGTAATGGAGGTAATTGCTGAATGCCATATAGATTTACAACAGGCGATATTAAGGAAATAGCACATCGCCTTGGGCTGCATAAGGTAAATGAAAAAAAATGGAATGGCATTGATATAAATGGTAACTTCCTTCAAACGTATATTCACGATCATGGTGACGGAGTAGAGATATTAACCGGAACTGCAAAACAACACTCCATGCAAATGAGTTTTAAAGATTTAGATGATATGTACAATTTTCTGATGAATAAGAAAAGGAAACGGTGAAATAGAAACAAAATGACCGTCTCCCTTTCTCGCTCTTCATCACAATTGATTAAAACCCGGCCATCTACCTTTAGTACCACTATGGCAATTTGCTTCATCAGTATACTCTTACCTCAAATATTT
>DAOSDD010000091.1:12728-16133 GCA_035362115.1 Clostridiales bacterium
CATATGGGTTGCCCCAGGTTTTAATAACCTCAATTCTAATACCATAAGCTTTTGTTCCGGGTGCTAGAGTATGTTTAACATATCTTTTAATATTGTTTTCTTCATGCACCAATATCCGTGATGGCTGCCCATCTGCATTTAGTGCATATATTTTGTATTCTTTTACAAGTTCTACCGGCATTGAGCAATCGTTTTCACTCCAAATACCTGGTCTTAGGTTATTTCTTTCTGTATTAAGGTCTGAATTGAAAAACAAAATTGCTTCATTTATACTTTTTTCTTCTTTAAATTGCAGATCAAGGTGCTGACTTTTATCAGCATTGATTCTATCAGA
Source organism: Clostridiales bacterium (assembly GCA_035362115.1). Taxonomy (GTDB): domain Bacteria; phylum Bacillota; class Clostridia; order Acetivibrionales; family DUMC01; genus DUMC01. The sequence continues at coordinate 13,063 of DAOSDD010000091.1, forward strand.
TATCCATAGATTAGGAAGTAAATATGGACGGTTATAACCGTTTATAATATTGTTTGGGCTATATATGCTATTTATATTATCTGAATTTGATTCACCTATGCCAGGTCCGGTTAAATTTGCATCAGACCATTCAGTGTTTGGAACAGTTGTATTAATTTTATATTTGAAGCATGGGTTAAAAGTCGTTCGCATTCCTGAATGCAAACAGCAAAATATACCCGTACATGATACTTCTGATTCATATATCTTAACGTTTTCGTTAGGTAATATTTTTGCAACCATTGTTCCTGTATATTTTAAGTTAATAGGAATATCCATCCAGATTGCAGTTCCTTTGTTTATAGATATGGTTTGTTGCTTTATTAGCTTTTCTGGTAAAAAATTCTGTGGTTTCTCCGGAATATAAAGTATTACTCCAAGATCCGTATCTTCATTTACGTCTACGAGAATTTGAAATGCATCCATTCTGCCTTTTGCAGGAAATGTTATATACATGCCCTTGTTAAGGTCAAGCTTTTTAGAAATCGGGCTTAGGTATTTATAATCAATTTGCCGGTCGGATGTAGCTTGTTCAGATATAGATTGGTTAGCAATTTTGGCGTAAGTAAGTTGAATAAGAGAATTTGCCGGAGTCGTATTTTCAGGCACTCTCAATGATGAAGCTGACACTAAAGCCTCCCTGGCTATGTCCAGAGGATCGCTGTTTTTCATTCCTATTATATAGCAGTCTTCTTTTAAAAGTCGATTTTTGTATGCTTCAAGCATGGTTTTGTTTTCATAAATTCCTCTAGGATTTATTTTATGATTTCCTTCTGAATTTGCCTCATTGCTAACACAAAAAGATGCAGCTGTGCCGATTGCATGACCCATCATTGCAGTTGTATTCATTACTCTTGTTGAGGCAAAAGCGATATGGGTTGCACTAATATTTCTGCCTGCAAATAGAAGATTGTTAATATTCTTTGAATACATTGATCTGAAAGGTATTGTATAAGCACCTACCTTTATCTGCTTACATCCTGGTTCTTTTGAATATATTCCTTCAGGTGGATGAGTGTCTATGCTCCAGCCGCCATAGCATACCGCATCTTCAAATATCCGCTGGGATTCAAGATCTCTTTGATTTAGAACATAATCCCCAAGCAATCTCCTGGATTCACGCTTGCCGGGAATATATGATATCCATTCAAGAGTATAATTATCTGCTTCAAATTCACCACTATTTTTTATGTAATCCCATATACCAAATACAAGCTTTTGTAATTTATCTTTGATTGCTTCATTATCACTAATAGTATTTTGAATGCCACCATATTCAAACCACCAATAATCGCAACCCGAGCCTTTTACACTGACAATACGGTTACCAATTGAAAGTATCTGCTTTATTTTTTCCCAATCATATGCAAAATCCGGTTTTACATAGCGAATTTTTTTATCTGTTTTCTTTGTATAAAAAAATATACTGCTTCCAAGTGTATAATTGTCAGCTTTTTCAGGTGCCATATTTTCGTTATATTCATTTTTGCCTTCTCTTCCCATCATATACTCTGCTCCTGCCAAATAACCTAAAGTACCATCACCTGTACAGTCAGCAAATATTGGAGAATAGAAAGTAACTTCCAGTTCCGATCCCAGTTGCCATCCTGTGCACGAAAGGATCTCTCTTCGGTATTCATTTGATTGATTTGCACATGATTGGCTTGCAACCAGCTGGTCTTCATATATCTGGCTTGTATCTGCCTGGTCTTCATATACCTTATCATTATTCATAGTTATTTTATATACGCTGGTATTTAGGAAAAGTTCGATATTCTTTTCCCTTTTTACAAAATCAAGAAGAACCATGTCCCATAAATAAGGATTACCTTCAGGGTTTCTATATAGATTTTCCAGTTTCATCTCACCTATAATTCCTGTTTCCTCATAAAAATGGTTTCCTCCTCCTATAGCACCAAGAGACCATACTCTTATTTCACTTGAAGAGTTCCCACCTAGAACAGGTCTTTCATGTACAAGAGCAACTCTTAAGCCATTCCTGGCAGCCGATATTGCTGCGCAAGCACCCGCCAGCCCTCCCCCAACAACAACAAAATCCTTATAAACTTCTTTCATATTGCTTATACCCCCCCAATATTTTCTTTATACATACATAACTTTCATATATAACTTTCAAAGATAACACACAAGTATAACTCATAAAAGAAATTACTTAACTTAAATTATGATATATGTAAAAGTGCTGATAACATGAGCATACCAATCTTGTTCAATAAAATCATTGAATTACTTGCAATTAATCTTGAAAATTCTGCATTAATTTTTCTGCTGCACTTTAAAGTACATTTTATTAATGCACCCTGCACTTAAATAAAGATATGCTTAATATACATAATATGTTATACTTAATACTACTATACCAATTTGGAAATTTAGCAAAGTAGTATTAATATATTATGTTAAGTATATACGGAGTAATATTATGGATAAGTTGAAATATGCAGGGTTACTGGAATACTTGGATTTTATATCAAAAACATATAATATGGAAATATGTATAAATGATTTCACCGGCTTTACAATGCTTGAGCCTGATCTTATGTCTGTACTCCAGCCATATATGATTCATAAGAATAAATTCTGCATGTATCTAAAATCGAATAACCAACTATGGCAAAAGTGCATAAAAAATAAAAAAAAGATTCTTGATAAATGTAATAAAGAAAAACAGATTTTTAAAGGCATATGCCCATCTGGTGTTGAAGAGTATATTGTCCCTATACTCTATGATAATATGGCTATTGGATTTATCAGCGTAGGAATATACAGTTCGAATAAGAGAATCTCGGAATATTTATTAAGAAAGAAGTGCCTTAGATATAACCTGGATTTTGAAAAAGCTCTTGATTTATATAACTCAGAATATAGCAGTAGCTGCCATAGTGACCAATTAATACGGTCTGTTTTCAGCATCCTGGTACAATACTTTCAAGAGTTATATATAAGACATATAAACTCAATCACTTATAAGCATAAACAGCAAAATAAGCAACACCAATTGTCTCCTCAAA
>DAOSDD010000092.1:0-15770 GCA_035362115.1 Clostridiales bacterium
CAATTGCTTTCCTTATACCTATCTCTCTGGTTCTTTCACTTACTGTAACCAGCATAATATTCATAATGCCTATACCTCCTACAAGGAGGGAAATACCTGCTATTCCACCAAGCATCATTGTAAGCATCTTTGTTGTTTCACTTATACTCTCCAGCATATCCGCCTGGTTGAATACTCTATAGGCACTGGTACTATTGAATTTTTTAAAAAGGAAAGCCTCCAATACCTGCATAGCCCGGTCAACTGTTTCAGGTGTCTTGCCCTGTACATAATATGTACGTATTTGTGAATTTCTCTGCAATCTACTGGCTGTTGTATATGGAATTATTACTTTATCATCACCAGATTGTGCGGTACTATTTGATTTTGTTTCTAAAATTCCTATAACCTTGAATATTTCACCGTTTATTTTTACATTTTGTCCAACAGGGTCAGTATTCCCAAACAATTCCTGGGATATATAGGTCCCAATTAAAACAACTTTTTGTCTTCTTTCGATATCCAAAGCGTTAAAAAATCTGCCTTCCTGAATATCAGTGTTTCTAACTGTCCGGTAAGCTTCATTTGTACCTTCAAGATTTGTAGAAAGGTTCTTATTGCCATATTTTACTGTTGCTGTACCACTTATTAGAGGGGCAACGCCCTCAATGACATCGCTGTTTGTTTCAGCAAACTCAATAATTTCTTCTGCAGTTGCAGTTCGTGTACTTCCCCTGCCTAACACATTAATACTGATCAGATTAGTTCCCATGCCCTGCAGGGTGTCTTTTATCTGTCTTGTTGCACCTTCTATAAGGCTTACCATTCCTATTACCGCACCAACTCCAATAATAATACCAAGCATTGTAAGGGTTGCACGTATCTTGTTTCCTGCTATGCTTTTAAAGGCCATCCGAAATGATTGAAGCCACTTCATCTATGCCACCCCGCTTTCTTCAACCACTATTCCATCATGTATTCTTATAATTCTTTCAGCCTGATTTGCTATATCATTTTCATGAGTAATAAGTACAATGGTTTTTCCCTCTTTATGGAGTTCATGTATCATTTGCATAATTTCCTCACCGGATTTTGAATCAAGAGCCCCTGTAGGTTCATCAGCAAGAATGAGAGATGGTCTGCTGGATAATGCGCGGGCTATTGCTACTCTCTGCTGCTGTCCCCCGGAAAGCTCCGATGGTTTATGGTGAAATCGGTCTCCAAGTCCTACCTTTTCAAGGGCTTCTACCGCCAGCTTATGTATCTCTTTTCTTCCCAGGCCCATATAAACCAGAGGAAGCTCGACATTTTCAAGGGCAGTTAGTTTCGGAAGAAGATTGAATGTCTGAAACACAAAACCTACCTTTTTATTGCGTATATCAGCCAGGGCATCATCTTTTAGTTTACTTACTTCTTTACCATCCAGAAAATATTTTCCTGATGTAGGAGTATCAAGACATCCTATCATATTCATAAGCGTAGATTTTCCCGACCCTGATGGCCCAACTATAGCGACAAATTCCTTTGGTTTAATATGGAGTGAAATGCCATTTAAAGCATAAACATCATTTGTTCCCATTCTATAGATTTTGTACATATTCTCAATTCTAATCACTTTCTCACCCCTGTTTCTCCGGTTTATGCTTTCCTAGCGCCCGTTAAATCCTCCGGTTGTCCTTGTTACGGCACCTCCTGCACCGCCTCCTCCTTGAATTCTAAATCCACCCATACCGGGTTGGCCAAAGATGCCGGATGGAGTGTTGCTTGAATTATTATTTGTAGCAACTGTAGGAAGAATAACTATTTCTCCTTCATTTAGGCCGCTGACAATTTCAATGTAATCTTCATTATTAATGCCTACGACCACTTCTCTAATTGTTCTTCCTTCAAGGCTGTTAACTGCAGCTGCTGATGATCCTGCCGTGTTGCGTCTTGCATTAGCAAACCTATTTTGAAAATCCTGGGTTCCTTCCCCGGGCGTTTGTTGTGCTCCTTCCTGCATTCTTCCCTGAAAGTTTCCCTGACCCCAATTGCCGGAATACTGCTGAGTTCTGTCACCATTCATAGCATCCTGACGGGAGGGACGTTGCTGACCGGATCCAGCGTTTTGCTGTGCACTTCCGTTTTGCCACGGACTTGCACTTTGCTGCGTATTTCCATTTTGCTGCTTTGCACTATCGTCCTTAACATAAACAAAGGTTCTTCCCCCTGTTTTATTAACTGCAGCCATAGGTACATAAAGCACATTTTGCTTGCTCTCTACAAATATTTCTGCATTGATATTCATACCGGACTTAAGATTGCCAGGTTGGTCAATTGTTATCTCCACAGGATAAGTTGTAACACCGTTTTGTGATTTCCCTTCTACAGGAATTGCAGTGACTTTCCCTTCCAAGGTAGTCTCAGGCAAAGCGTCGGAGGCTATGGAAACTTTTTGTCCCTCTGCAATCTTGGAAATGTCAAGTTCATCTACATCCATAGTAAATTTCATTTTACTCGTATCTACTATTGTCATTAAAACTGTATTGCTGTTAGCAGCGTTTATTGTATCGCCTGCCTTATAGTCTATTTTTATAATTGTTCCATTGATAGGTGAAAGTATATTATAATCATCAAGCTGCTTTATCTGCAAAGCAAGAGCAAGTTCAAGATCCTTAAGGTCAAGAGCATTCCTCTGACTTGTGACGTTTAAGTTTTCATTTTCCAATTCCATTATTTTCTGACCTTTTTCAACCCACTCATCATTTTTTACAAGAATTTTCCCGACTTCTCCTGTTGTCTCAGCATATAAAGGATACTCTTCATAACACTTAATACCAGACTCGCCGGCAGATTCAATCTCTTCGTTATCTACCTCTATAATTGCGGATACCTGCATACCTTCAATAAGTGTTCCAGGATTATCTGCAATTATTTCTACATCACAAAGCACCGAACCATCCTGGGCAAGTTTTAGGTTCCTGCTTATATCTGTAACTTCACCTTCTATGTATGTCATATATTTTGCCAGTACAAGCTGGGCCTTTTGGCCTGATTTAATTTTATGTACTTGGGATGCATAAAATGGAGCCTGAACAGTAAATTTTTTATCATTTACAATATCTCCTATTTTACTGTTGGCGTTTCCTATTTGATCCCCTTCCTTAATAGAAAAATTCTTAAGCCATCCTGTTCCAGGAGCAAGTACTATAAGATTTTTTATGCTGTTATCGGTAGATTTGTTGTTTAATTTCTGCTTTTCAATGCTGTTTCTTGCTTTTTCAATACTGTTATGCAGGTCGCTATCATCAATTTGATATAGAAGATCTCCTTTCTTCACTTCCATACCCTGTTCAAAAGAAGCATTCAGTATCTTGCCCTTAACCAGAGGCACAATATCACATCTGGAGACAGGCTGCACTGTTCCTGTGCCTGAAAGTTTAACATCAATATTGCCACGTGCTGCCCAGGCAGTCAGCTCAACCAGATTTTTCGAGGTGCTCGCCTTAGCTGCAATTCTATCATATATTGTATATCCGGTAAGACAAATACCTGCAGTAATAAGCACAATAAGAATCCTCTTATAGATTTTATTCTTAAGGATCTTGGAAGAAAATATTTTTTTCAAAGTCTTGTCTCCTCCCTTGCTTTCATACAACTCTGTTTTATTGCTTCAATATTCGTTTATCTCCTTCTGATATTAAAAAAACATTGTGTTCATTTTGTGTCCATTCCGTTAATATTCTGTTAAATAAAGGGGACATTCTTCAACGAAAAAGAAATTCTCCCGCTCGATAGAGGAGTGTCCCCCTACCTTAGATCTAACTCAAACCAGAATTCCACTCCTCCTTCTTTTTCCAAGTTAATTACACCATATCTGTTGCCATGTGCCTCCTGAATAGCTTTAACAATTGACAGGCCCAGGCCTGTCCCTCCATATGCTCTTGTTCGTGCTTTATCAATCTTATAAAAGCTCGTCCATATTTTTTTAATATCCTTTCCCGGAATCAATTTTCCTGAATTAAATACTGATATTATGATTTTTCCTTTTTTATGATTATCAGAAATATCGTCTGGTAGTTTAGCAGAAATTTTAACTATTTTCCTTTCATCAACATGATTTAATGCATTGCTCAAGTAATTCATCAATACCTGCTCTGTTTTTTCGAAATCAGCATTAACATAAATATCCCTATCCATTTTAATAATCACATTAATGTTTTTTTCTTTAAATATGAGTTCATTCTTTCTCAAAACCTGTTCAATTAAATCATTTATACTGAAATCCACTCTTTCCAGGCTGGTTTTACCTGACTCCATCTGAGATAATTCCAAAAGCTGCTTTACAAGCTTATTCATTTTCATGGATTCGTCAATTATTACATTACAATAGAAATCTTTATTCTCCGGGTCTTCATTTACATTTACCTTTAAACCTTCTGCATAACCTTGAATAAGAGCAATTGGTGTTTTTAGTTCATGGGAAACGTTGGATATAAATTCTTTCCTCATTTCGTCTATCTTCCGTTCCTTCTCAATATCTTCCCTTAGTTTCTGATTTGCTCTCGTAAGTTCAGATATGGACTTTTCAAGCTGCTCCGAAAGAGAATTTATACTTTCTCCAAGCTTTCCTATCTCATCTCTGTTTTTAACAGGGTACCTTCTGCTAAAATCCAACTGTGACATTCCTTGGGCTATTTCATTCAATTCAAGTATGGGTTTGGTAAATTTACCAGTAATTAAAATTACGAAAATACTACCAATAAATATTGTTATTACTCCTGTAAACATAAAGAAGTTATTTGAAATATTAACACTTTCCTTAATTGATGTTATAGGAATATTTAATATAATAAAATCACCATTTTTAAGTGAAGAAAACAGACTGATGAAATTAGTCTGTAATCTGTCATCCCTGCGGTTTTCAACTAAAACTTCGCCCTTTGAAAGCCTCTCTATCCTTTGCTTTATTAGAAATTCAGGCATACTATACTCGGAAGGTAATACGTTCCATCCAGGCTGTCTTCGCCTATTATACCTTATTTCGCGTATTGAGGCATACTTAATATTATAATTTTTATCTATAATAAATATATGAAGACTCTTTGTCCGCTCTAACATTTCAAAATCAAAAGCAACTTCTTCAAGGTCTCCATTATATATGTCATAGACATATTTGTAATTTTCAATTAGATATTGTTTTCTTACAGAATAATAATATTTTTCTAAAAATGTACTGTTTAGCAGCCACGAAAAAGCAACAAAAAAAAGGATTATTCCGCCTATGGCAGCAAAGAGTTTAAACCTTATTGAATACCAAATGGAAAACATCATTTTTTCACCTCAAACTTATATCCAAGGCCTCTTATGGTTTGTATGTAATCACCTTTTTCACCCAATTTTAGTCTTAACTTTTTTATATGAGTGTCAACAGTCCTTTCATCACCGAAATAATCATAGTCCCATACTGAATTTAATATCTGATCCCTGGACAAAGCAATACCCTGGTTGTTTGCTAAATATAAAAGGAGTTCAAATTCCTTTGGACTTAAATCGATGCTTTCTCCGTCAACTTTTACCTCGCGCCCTGTTTCGTCTATTTCAAGCCCCTCAAAAGATTTTATATTTTTCGTACCATTTACCGTTCTTCTCAGTAAAGCTTGAACTCTGGCCATAAGAATCATGGGACTGAAAGGCTTGGTAATATATTCATCTGCACCAAGGTCGAAACCGAAAAGTTCGTCTGCCTCCTCACTTCTGGCAGTAAGTATTATTACAGGAACTGATGAGGATTTTCTTATTTCTGAGCATACAGACCAACCGTCAAGTTCGGGCATCATTACATCAAGAATCACCAATTTAATATCAGGGGTACTATAAAATAGCTCTAATGCTCTTTTCCCATCCTCGGCTTCACTTACTGCATAACCATTTCTTTTTAAAAAATCCGATACCAATTTTCTCATTCTCAATTCATCATCAACCAACAGTATCTTTACTCCAGACATATCAACCACCATTCCGCCGCCATGCAGGTGTGTCCACTAATCCTACATTTATTTTTTAAATAATATTTTAGCTTATAAATGTGTCCTTTTTGTGAACAAAAAATAACTGTGGAATAAAGAGAGAAGTGTCAAAGCAGATAATCAAAAGGGGACACTCCTCAACATAGAAGGAATATCTGCTACTCAAGAGAGGAATGTCCCCTTACCTTAAACAACAAAGCTGCAGTTTCTGCCCTGCTGATTTTAGATTTTGGATTAAATTTTCCATCGGGAGTACCAGTAATAATCCCTTGCTGTGACATTTTTATTATTGAATCATATGACCAGGTACATAATTCTCTGCTTACATCTACATATGAAATATTCATATTACTTCCTGAACCCATGCCCCGGCTTGCAAGTACTGTGCTTCTTCCTGAAAGGCCTGAAATTGCTCTGTCAAGCATAACTGACATCTCTTCACGTGATACTGCATCATCAGGTCCAAATGTACCGTCCCCTCTTCCTGTTATGATTCTATGCTGAGCAGCTATATCAATTTCATTTTTCGCCCAATGATTTGAAATGTCGCTAAATGTAATTTTCGATTCCTGTTTTCTGTCTTTATCAAGTTCAAGAGAACGAACCAAAGCAAAAGCAGCTTCAGCTCTCGTTAGTGGCTTATCGGGGGCAAATACGCCGCTGTCTTTTACTGTCTTGGTTGTTATCCATCCATTATTTAATGCAAATATTATAGGATTTTGTGCCCAATGACCCTGCACATCCTTATAATAATGCCCATTAAGCCATAAACTGTAATAGTTCCAGATACTTGAGGGTTCTTGTCCTAAGCTCCAGCTTCCTGTACCTTTTATTCCATATTTTTTTACAAGGCTTAGTTTGTGTTTCAGGGAATCCTCATTCTCATACCATATTGTATATGTTCCTGCTTCCAGCTTTTTTCCGTTTATATATGGTTTATCATCATCGGATTTTATTGTAACAACTGCCTTTGGTGAAAGATATGCGTTACTGAATGAAACGCGCCCTCCATACCTGGCAATAAGGCTTGATACTTCTTTGAGACTTACTCCCTGTCCGTTGAATCCGCCTCCATTCTTCCACATTCTTCCATAAAAAGGTATACCCAGAACGATTTTCTCTTTAGGTACCTTTTTCAGAGCATATTCTATTGAACGCTCAACAAAACCTATACTGGCTACAGGACCTGAAGGGCCTCCTCCATAATGCTCATCATAAGTCATGATCATTAAATAATCACAGTATTCTGCCAGACCTTCGTAATCATAAGAACCATGCCAGCCGGTTGTTATACCCTTTGGATTACTGGCAACAGAAACAGCAATAACCTTGTCTGCAGGAATTTTTTTTCTTAACATCCTGATAAAATCAGTATGTCTGTCCCTATCTTTTTCTGTAAGATCTTCAATATCAATATTAACGCCGTCAAGGTTATATTTTTCTATTGCTTCAGCGATTTGCTCAGATAATTTGTATCTTTTGCCCATAGCAAACCTTCCCAAAGTGCGATCCCAGTTGTTGCTAAGAAAAGGTACGACTTTAATACCCCTCTTGTGCATCTCATCAATGAAGCCCTTATCCAGGGTAGATGATATCTGTAAAGTTCCGTCATATTTCAAACTTAAATAATTTGGAGAAACTTCATTTATTGAATCTTTTGTATTTTCCACATATTTCAAATAAGAATTTTTATCATTAAAATGTATATATGTCATGTTAAATTTAAAACCTGAACTGTCTTCACCAGTATTTGCACCTGATATACCGGCAGCACTGGAGATTGAACTTATGGTTGAAGACATGGTAAATGTAAAAATCATTAAGATAACAAATAGTAAATTATGTAGTATTGACTTATTATGTAATCCTATGCTTTTGCTTTCTTTTTTTGTTTTTGTTGCTGGCATTCATATCGACCCCCTCCGCTATTAAGATTACAGGATTTTAGTTCTAATTGCAATGTATATTATTATACAATATTATACAGAAGGGGCCGAATTGATGCAGCTTCATATAAATTAAATGTACCCTGATAAACCGAAATTTTCTTTATTTTGCAAGCATATAAATATTCAGTACATCATCCCTTGTCAGTTTTACAACATTCCCCACAGAATCACCGTTGGGAAGTCTGCACTTCTGAGCCATTTCCTCTAGCCTGTCTTCGGGAATGCCTGCATCTCTCAAAGTGGTGGGAAGCCCCATTTCTCTGAAAAATTTATCCATCCTGTTTATTCCCTCTAAGGCAGTTTGCTCCGGCGACTCAAAAGAATAATCAACATTCCAAACTCTATTGGCAAACTGTGCAAAGAGTTTTGTATTGCTCTTAAATACATATTTCATCCAAGCAGGAAAAACAATTGCAAGACCTGCACCATGAGCAATATCATATATGGCACTCAATTCATGTTCTATTTGATGTGAAGCCCAGTCTCCTATTCTTCCGGTACCAAGCAAATCGTTGTGAGCCAGTGTACCCGTCCACATAATCTCAGCCCTTGCGTTATAATTACCAGGCTCTTTTAAAGCTATTGGTGTGTTATTTATTACTGTTTTTAGGGCCCCTTCACACAACCTGTCAGTAAGTTCAACATTGAGTGTGTTAGTAAAATACCTCTCCATTATATGAGCCATAATATCTACAGATCCGCATGCAGTCTGATAAGCTGATACCGTAAAGGTAAGTTCGGGATTCATAATGGCAAATTCAGGTCTTACAATATCAAACCCCAAGCCCCTTTTATACCAGCCATCTTCATTTGTAATAACCGAACTTTTGCTGGCTTCACTGCCGGCAGCAGAAATTGTAAGAATAACTCCTAAGCCAAGGCTTTTTTCAGGTTCTGCTTTTCCTGAATAAAAATCCCATACATCTCCATCATAAGGTACCCCTATAGAAATGGCCTTTGCTGAATCAATAACGCTTCCTCCCCCAACAGCCAAGATGAAATCAATATTTTCCGTGCGACATATTTTAATGCCTTCTTTAACAAGGCTTAACCTGGGGTTGGGCTCAACTCCGGAAAGCTCTATGTAATCAACACCTGCTTCTTTAAGGGATTTCACAACTTTATCATAAAGACCTGTTTTCTTTATGCTGCCCCCGCCATAATGCAGAAGAACCCTCTTGCCATATTTTGCTGTTTCTTGACCTGCACAGTCTTCAGTTGCTTTGCCAAATATAATTTTAGTAGGACTACAAAAATTAAAGTTTTCCATATGCATCCTCCTTTAAATACTGTATACATATCATATACTATTATTCGCAAAAATAAAAGCTTTGCCGTACTCATGGATGCATTTTTTACTTTTTTGACATGTAGGTGAACGCTGCTGCTATCATTGCAAAATAGTTTTCTTCCGGTACATAGTAAGGTATGCTGTTTCCTGATCCAAGAGCATAACCACACCTGTCTGCAGTTCTTTCCAGCATGGCGCAGGATCTATCATAAACTTCTTCAGGTGTACTTCTGCATATAAAATCAACATCTATTCCGCCAAGTATTGCTATCCGTCCTCTCCAGCGTTCATATACTTCCTCAACCGGCTGAATGTTGTCTTCATAGGAATGCTTTGCATCAAATTTCATATCATCTATTATGTCATCCATTATCATGGACAAGTTGCCACAGGAATGCAATATAGCCGGTTTTCCCGCAGCATGTATGACTTCCACTATTCTTTTGTGCCAGGGAAATACAAAGCGGCGCATATCCTCCACAGATAGCATGGTTTGCCCTTTAAAGCCCCAATCGTCATTAGCCATCAACATTCCTACAGTATCATATGGAGCACAGATTTCATAATAACGCACAAGACGCCGGCCTACCTCTTCAAACACTGCAGCAACAAGCTCTGGATCGTCCATAATCATATAACATAGCTGCTCATATCCTACCAGCGCAATTACATTTTCAAGAACACCGCCGGGACCCATAACCATCAGTTTCATTCCTTCAGGCAAAACAGTTTCAAGACTTTTCAGGTGAGAATAATCATACTTGTCCGGATCTGGCCATCTATATTGCTTAAAGCTTTGCAAATCAGTTATCACAGCACCTTCATTCAATGATATTGTTTTGGCATTCCCATGGGCATGTCTTGCAGTTTCAAAGGTAATATCTGAACCATATACGGTTGCATAATCATACCCGGCATTGGCAAATGCTTTAATAATGATTGTATACCGGTTAATTTTGTCACTGGTATCTCCGAACTCTTCGTTTGCAAGTTCTTCGTATAAATTGTTATTAAGAAACAATTCGAACAAAGTCGGTCGTTCCGGCTTTTCCCCTTTCAATAGTTTTAGAAAATTATTAAAATCCGGTCTGCGTCCGCTCTCAACAAAGAATTTAAGTTCCGTCATTTTGTTATCAAATATTTTCATCGTAACCTCCATTTCGCCGATACCATCGGCAACACAAATAATAGTGAAAATTCATGAATTCGTTTAAATAATTCCATATCGCAGCGTATAGCTACAAACAAATTAGCGTGCGTTGCGATAAATTTAGGTTCTATATATTCTCAAAAAGTGCTATGTAACGCTTATACTACATGGTTCTGAGGAAAAAAGTATGTTTTTTGTTAACTTTTTAAGAATAATAATATATCGTGCAAATCTATTATATATTGTATAATTGATTGTATCAGATAGATTCATTCGGTATTTGGCATATATTATCAAAAAGTTTGCCCTGGTTATCAATATTATAGAGGATTGCTATGAAGGATTGATATAATAGAAGATTACTGCAGAGGATTATCACTATATAAGATTGTTATGGAGGATTCTTAATGAGAACTTTACATGAGAATATAAACATGCCTGACTCCGGGTTCCCTATTAAAGCCTTTATCAGGTCTTACAGGTCAGAAAGCAATATTTTTGTTCACCCGCACTGGCATGATGTTATTGAAATTCTGTACATTATAGAAGGTAAAGCAGTACAGCAGATTAACAACAGGATATTCGAAGCAAACAAAAATGAACTGGTAGTGATTGCAGGTGGACAGGTTCATTCTACCTACACACAAAAAGAGAACAAGAATGAAATCCTTGTACTCCAGTTTTCTCCTGATCTCTTTTCTTCTGAAGACCATTTGTTTCCGGAAAATAAACTGGTGAAGCAGTTCATATCCTCCATAGATTTCCCTAATTCTATTAGCAATAAAACAGTTGCTGGTACTGAAGCTATCAATTGTATCAAGGATATTTATGAAGAGTTGGAATATAAAATATATGGCTTTGAAATTTTCGTCAAAGCTTGCATTTTGAAGTTTATAGGTATAATGGTAAGAAATTTCGGGCATATGAAAAGGAAAAGAGAGGATGTTGTTAAATTAAACAGCACAAAAAAGATACTAAATAATACATTTAAGCTTATAGATGATAATTTTTCATCTGATATCCCTCTTGAAAAGGCAGCAAAAGCTTCCAATCTAAGTATACCTCATTTCTGCAGGTTATTTAAAAGCTCCACCGGCATGACCTTTACAGAATACCTTCTGTTTTATAGAATTAACCGGGCCGAAGAAATGCTCCGCTCTGATCTGACTATTACTGAAATTGCCCACGAATGCGGCTTCAGCAGTTCAGCTTCCTTCAGCAGAGCTTTTAGAAAATCGAGAGCCTTAAGCCCAACAGAATTCAGGAAAAAATACTTATAGAAAAAAAAGTATACACTGCAGACTTTGTCCCAAGGACAGTTCATATTCCCAGGAGTCTGCTCGAAAAAGCAGACTCCCAGCATTTATTCCATAAATTTACCCATGAAAAGGATGCTCCCGGTTTCATCGTCAGCTATGATGAATATAAATGGCCTGTCGCCTATAAATGTAACCGGTTCAACTGCTGCTGTTTCCTTCATTTCAACCACAGTTGCACCTGCAGCTTCGCTTCCTTCTTCGTTAACTTCAATAACCGCCTTGTGTAATACTCTGCTTATACATATATCATCCCTTATGCCGGAAAAATCAGCAGAATCGCTGAAAGCTTCTCCCATGCCAAGCGCTGTTAAGCTATCATTCAAATTCTTTATACCATACTCCATCTTAAATTTTGGTAATTGAAGTACAACATCATCTACTTTTGAAAGACTGTCTTTTAGCTCTATCCATTTTTCAACACTTAACTGCCGGATAAAATCGTTTATTTTTATGCCTGTTTCAGGTAATATGCAATACATGGCTGTCTTTTCATTGCCGTAGGGTAATCTTACTATCTTCGATTTTTCAACCTCGCCATACTCTATTTTACCTTTTCTGTGCATCATTTGGACTTCCTTTTTTTGCCCGTCTTCTGTATTGAAAGTCCCGGTAAAGGTAAGTTTCTTGTCAAACTGCTTTGTCCACTGTCCTTTGAAGTATATGGCGTTGATAAGGTACATTATTACATCATGGGATATAGGCGGTTCAATCATTTTATCAATTTTCCCTTTTGTTGCCTTGCTGATCCAACCATTTATAGTATCAGCAGCTTTTGAATCCTGAAAATCCATCTCGGTAATATAGGCATTAAAGTTATCTTTATTTACAGACAAAAAATCCTGTTTGATCTCCTCACCTTTTCTGAACCAAATTGAGTTGCTTATATTAAGCTGGACTTTTGGATCTACATTATTAAGGTACGCCAGGAGGTTTTTATACCCGGTATTCAGATTTTCAAGCTCTATACCCCTATAACGAAGGGCTTCCCCCATTGCTTCTTTTGTGGTTGACCCGGCACCATTGTATGTCATTGCAAGCGCAGTTGAAATACTTAGAGGTGATATGAAGATATTCTTATCAGCATCTTCTGTATTCAACTCTTTGAATATGTCAAACGCGAATAATTCATTCCCATCTGTAAGACTCGGGTCAACTTTATTTAAATCATATGATGCTTGTTTGCTTCCACCAATACGATTGTTTCCATTTCCCGCAGACCCCACGCACCCCATAAAAAGACAGGCAACTATTATAATAGATATCAGCATACTTATAATTCTTTTCATCCGTCCCACTCCTTCATATTGATTTTTCAGATTAAATACTTTGTATTTGCATCAAATGAGTTTGTATTTATTTTTTGACGGAATATGGATGCCTGAAGTTCCACAAGCAGCTTGTTATACTTTAGGGGAAACATGGAACTATATATTATTACTTCTTTAAATCAAGTCAAAGGTCCCACATCTGAAATATCAATCTGCTTGAAGCCTAGTGAAAAAGCCGGAGAGTCTGGTTCAAGAACAAAGATGAAGTTCATAATATCAGCAAATTTGGGATCTGCACAAATCGAGTGGTTATCATACCCCATTCTTTTCCATTCGTCCATATCAATGGTGTTTTCAGGTAACATGCCGTCTTCAAGACTTAAGTATTCCCACCCCCCTGCAGCAGCTATATTACCCTTAACACTCCAGAAAAGGTTTAAATCACTTATAAAATTCTGCTTTTTAAATTTATCAGTTGACGAACTTAAAAATACAGGAGGTCCATCAGTGACAAATATGTTACGTTCAATTGTGAACGCAAGATGGTTTTCCATTGTTGACAGAGCTGCATTTCCCTCCCTGCCAAAAGCAAAGATGTTGTTTCTCAGTATGTTCTCTCTCCCATAATGCTGGTGGAAACACTGGCTTCCTGTTCTGTAACAGATATTATTCTCTATAAGTATATGAGAGCTGCCTTCATCAGTATATATTCCCCAGCCTCCATAGCAGTATTTTTCAATGTCGTGTACAACATTACCCCATACTACCGTACCCGGTTGGACACCAAGCATATATATGCCACCCATATCGCTCAGCAAACCATGCCCTATATCATGTATATAATTTTTCTCAATACGGTTATTTTTTGATACACTTTCACTATAGCCCCATACCCAGCCACATGAAATTCCGCTGTAATAAAGATCATGAATGTGGTTGTGGGAAATATCATTCCCAAACGAGTTCATGGATAGTATCCCACAACTGCTGTAAAATACCTGACCTGCAGAATAAATATGGTTGCTCGTAATAACATTATTCCCGGTCAACCCTGTTCCAGGTCCTTTTGCATCTGAACCTCCGAGTTTTATACCACCTGCACCCATATCATAAATTTTATTTCCAGTAATTCTGTTGCCCATGCAGCCATCAGCTATTTCAATACCATAAAACCCTGCATGCCTTATTGTACAGTTTTTTATTGCACAGCAACGTGCACCCTTCATAGTTATGACACCGGGAATTGTATGTGCACCTTGTACAGATGGCCCATTATCAAGGTTCCAGTCTCCATGCTCAAATACCAGGTCTTCAAAGCTTAAGAATTCAACATACTTCTCAACATCCGGACATCCTTCGATTTTCAATAGCTGGGTAGTACATGGAGCAAATACTTCCGCTGTATCAGGTTCTTCACCTGGAAATGGAATATAGTAAAGTTTTCCCAATTTACGGTCGAGATACCATTCACCAGGTTCGCTCAAAGTCTCAAATATATTTTCTATATAATATCTAGGATATTTTTTCTCAAAATCATCACTTAGAGCCATTGTGCTCTTCCTTGAAAGTGTAACAACCCGGGATACTTCATCATATGACTTAATAGGTATACGCTCTTCAATCCATTTGTGGAATGTAACTAATTCAATGTCATTAATGTTTTGCCACTCTTTAAAATCACCATCTGCAGCTACAAAGGCGTCCTGCCCATCCCAATATCTATACCATGGCTCTACCGTTAATCCCGGGACACTTTCCATACGGTAAAACCCATCCTTTGGAAATTTCGCTCTCTGACGTCTTTGATCATTTACGAAAAGCTGCCGGAAATACCACTTCCCTTCTCTTACTTCAGGTATATCAGCTATCCAGCAGCATATAGACGAGTCAGCCACAGTACCAATACTCCATTCTGTTATACGCTTGCTGCCATGAATTACAGGCTGTTCACCCGGGTAAGCTTTATAGCAAACAGGTGCTGAATCCTCAGGTTTAAAAGTAACTGGCTTTTCAACTGCATACCGTCCACCCCGTATCCATACATTTACAGGACCGTCAAACCTGCCTGTGTACTTTATTTCACCAATGATATCACGGGCTCTCTCGATAGTTGCAACAGGTCCATCTGTACCTGTGTTGTCTGGATTTGGCAAAAGACCTGTCCAGTTATCATTTCCCATCGTAGACACATAAATATCCATATATTTTCACTCCCCTTGTTCTATTTTATTCAACTTTATTCAAACTGGGGCAAATACCGTATTTGTGCCTTTATTAGCTCATCTGCCATTTTAGCAACAGCTTTACGATCTGATATGTAACCTCCGGCGAGAATCGCTTCTTCCATTAACTTCCTGCTGCCTTCAAGTGCTGCGTCAACAGCAATTTCAATTACTGATAAAAATCTTGAAGTAAATCCTGCCAGCACATCAGGGAAATCATCCAGATATATAGGTTTTGGCCCTGCTGCAGTTGCCAATACAGGCATTTCAATAATAGCCCATGGCGGTAGATTTGGTATAGCACCATTATTTTGTACATTCATATAATAAACATCTCTCGAATCTCTCTCCATAGAATCAATAATACTTGTAAGTTGTTCCTGTTCACCGCTTATATGTCTGAGGAAATCATCATCTAATGATTCGGAAGAAAAAGCTTTTTTCATTGCTTCATTGTGGATTTCATCTCCCAAAGCAATAGTATCTTCAAAGGAGTATGCATCATATCCAAGAGTATAACTATAGTATTTGCCTCCGGGAAAGTATTCCGTGAAAAATTCGGTAATATGCCTGTCTCCAGGTGC
>DAOSDD010000093.1:0-15304 GCA_035362115.1 Clostridiales bacterium
AGCGTAACGTCAGCTCCTGGAAAATATTTCTTCACTTTTAAAATATGCACCCCTGTTAATTGCTTCTCTTTTACGTTTCATATATATCCGCTCCATTTCAATATTTATTTTATTTATTACATCATGCTGCGATTATCATAGACTTTACATACAAAATGTCTGCTCGTAATATTAGACTACTGTTATTAAAAGATATTACATCTGACTCCAGATTTGCTATAATTCTTAATAAATATATAAATTTTAAAACTTTTTGCCTCTTATATGCATCTAATGTTTGAAAGGAGGTTGAAGTATGGATGAATTGTTGGTTAGAAAGGCCATTAAGGGCGACCGTGAAAGCTTCGGACAATTAATAGTTTTGGTAAGGGATCATGCATACCGGGTTGCCTATTGTTATCTCAGAAACGAAGAAGATAGCATGGACGCTGTATGTGATGCTGTAGAGAAGGCTTTCTGTAATTTAAAAAAATTAAAGGAACCCAGGTACTTCAAAACATGGTTTATTCGAATCACTATAAACGAATGCAAAGTGCAGTTGAGGAACAGAAAGAAGGTTGAATATCTGGCGGATGATATTTTTGTGCAGCCTGATTCCAACTTTAAGGATGAAAAACTGGATCTCAACAAGGTTTTAGGACAGCTTCAAGCAATAGATCGGTTGCTGATCTATATGAAATATTATATGGGATATACACTCGATGAAATAGCAGCAGCCACAGATATGCCAGCAGGCACTGTTAAAACAAGGATTTATGGAAATCTTAAGGTTCTTAAAAGCAGATTGGAGGTAAGTGAAGCATGAAAGATGTTAATGAAATGTATTCTAAAGACATCAGCGAAATATGTTCTGATGAGAAAATGCTAGATCAATATATGCAAGATAATATGAAGGACGAAATTATTGTACCGGGGGAGCTGGAACAAAAGGTTAACGCAAGGATCTCCGCACTTAAGCGACCAATTCCGAGAGCAAGATACATTATAGCAGCAGCGGCTTTATTTATACTTGCATTTATAGGAAGCATACGTTTCAGCCCGGTTATTGCTTCGTACGCAGCGGAAATTCCGGGTCTTGCAGCTGTAGTAGACTGGCTGAGAGGAGACAGCGGTATAAGGAATGCCCGTGAACATGGTTATGGAGGTATAAGTCCGGTAGTAATTGAACAGGATGGATTCATACTGGAAATAGCTAATGTATTTTTTGATGAAGACCGTTTAAGATTTTCAGCAGTTGTGACCGGTCCTGAAATAGCCGGTATGCTGAACAAAACAGACAGTATGCTGCCTGCAGTACAAGATGACAGTAAATCGGTTCAAGCAGGTGATGAACTTCCCCTAAAAGATAAAAATGATAATCTGCATTTACAATTTGATTTTAAGGATTTTGATAATATGGGATATATTATGACCTCTCATGGACAGAACAGTGAATATCTTGCATTTGACGTTGAAAAAGCTTTTGAACCCGGTGAGGCGTCAGCTTTTATAGAAAAACAAACAGATATGCTTAATTTAGGGCTTAAGATTAAAAATGGCAAAAGCGAAGTTTATGCCTTTGATAATATACAGCTTCCGTTCGATGCTTCAAAGTTTAATTTTTCAGATGAGTACGACCAAAACAAGCGTATTGTTCTGCAACATACAGAGATTATGATTGACAGCTTTATAATAAGTCCGACAAGAATGAAGCTTGACGTAAGCTTTAACATGGAAGACGGTTATTTTTTTACCGACTTTGAGAATCCCTATTTGAGGGATGAAAAGGGCAATATTTATAAAGGAGAGGGAATAATATCGAGGCATAGCAGTATGAATGAAAGAATTATGTATTTCGTTCCCTCAACTTATTTTGACAGGAAGCCTGAAAAGCTTTACTTCTGCTTTGACGGTATCAGAATAGGGAGTGAAGAGGGCAAAAGCTTTACATTAAGTCTGGAGGAAAAGTATCCTAAAAAGCTTCTGTACATGGGTAAGGAAATCAGTGTAACAAAGGTGGAATGGCATGAGCCTGGGAAACTGACAGTAGAGTTTGAGTACTCAACGGAGGATGGAATCTTCAGAATACAGGGAGTTGATATTGTTGATCATAAAGACATAAGGTCAAGTGGCACAGGAAGCTATATATGGCCATATGGTGCAAGTTCCAATTTCATTACGAAAAGTTTAAGTGAATTTGAAGTTGAAAAGTGTGCCTCCTACAATATGGAGTTTTCTAACCCCGGATATCTGATACCATCAGATATGGATATTGAGCTTACACTCGACAAATAGTATGTGTCAGTAATTAATAGGCGCATTCAAGAAATTGCGCCTGCTCCCCCCTTTTGGTAAGTATTGCATTTCATTGATTTTTATTATATATTATCTTTGATATAATTAATACATGGAGATATATTAATATATGTATATATTGATCCAGCTGCAGGAAGTCATGTTCCAACAAAATTTCGATAGCATTGGAAGATGTTACGAGGGAAAATGTCTCTAAAGCGGACATTGCAATACTTTCCTCAGGAATATTTCCAGCTTATATTCAGGTATAATATATGAAGGGATGGTGCTTATGTCAAATTTAATAAAAGATAATTCTCTTGTACTTTTACAGGGAGATAGTGTAACAGATTGCGGCCGCAGCCGTACAAAGGATACTGAACTTGGAGGCGGATATGCAAATATGATTGCAGCTTTATTTTCAGCTAAATATCCCGAAAAAAATGTAAGGTTTATAAACAGAGGGGTAAGCGGCAATAGGGTGAAAGACCTTCAAACAAGATGGAAGGAAGATTGTTTGGATTTAGAGCCGGACTGGGTCTCCATACTTATTGGTATTAATGATTGCTGGAGAAAATATGACAGTAACGACCCAACTTCTGTAGAAGCGTATGAAAAAGGATATAGGGATATATTGAAAAGAACGGTTAATGAAACAGATGCACGCCTTATTCTATGTGAGCCTTTTGTTTTACCCGTACCAGAAGATAGAAAGAAATGGAGAGAGGATCTAGATCCAAAAATTCAAGCTGTAAGGCTGCTTGCAATAGAATTTAACGCAATATATGTTCCATTTGATGGTATATTTGCAGCAGCATCTGTAAAAAGAGAGCCTGCATTTTGGGCAGCTGATGGAGTACATCCAACCAGTGCAGGGCATGCTCTTATGGCTATTGAATGGCTCAAGGCTGTGAGTGCTTAAAGAGGTGATTTTGTATGGTTCCTAATAGTAGTTATAATATATGTAATTATCGTGATAAAAAAATACAGATTAAGGATATACCTGAAAATTTTAATGATTTGGTTAAATCTCTCAGCATTAAAAATCCGCCGGATATATGGCTTGATAAATGGGAAGAATCTCAAAAGACATATCCCGGACTGGATGCAATAGATTTTATTAAAAATGATTTTATCATTGATGCGAACAAATACCTGCAACTTCCGGATGAAGCGGTTCAGGCCATCTTGGTAACACTTAATATAATAAGGAATAATGAAGAGCTTGCAAGATTACTATGGTTAAGTCATTACATACTTTTCCCATCTGAGATAGGGGTTGGGATTCCCGATAATCTTAATAATATTAAGCAGCATGGAGTAGCATTTCCGGATATTTGCATACCTCAAGTTAATATGGACTTTTTAAAAGGAATGTTTCCTGCAGTTTTGCTTTTATCCGGTCTGCTGCGTTTGTTGAGATTTTATAAAGAGAGAAGTATCCCGGAGCAGGTGATAATTGATACCTTAAGTGATGTTGATATATGGATGGAGGATTATTACGCTAAAAATGGAACTTGGGGATTAATGGAGTTCTGGTGGTTGTACAATCATTTTTCAGGCAGATTATTCAGGATTGGGCGACTGCAATTTATTTATGCAGGGTTCAAAGGGAATGTAAGAGTTTTTCGCAATATAAGAACAGGAGTGGTTGTTTCACTATCCGAAGTGGATATCAGGTACAGAGCTGATGGTCAGGTTGATGGAACTAATGATATTTATGACCGGCATGGAGCATGGGTGTCAACACTTGTTGTTACTGACAATTCAATAAAAGGCAATCCTATTTCTCCTCTGGGTTTTGCAGAAAACAAAGTAATAGAACTGGCTAAGGATGAGTGGAGAGAAGTGCTTTCTAAAGGTAGTCCTGTTCTTGATGTGCATATTGCTACCGGAAGTAAGCTTTCCCATGAAGCATGCGGCGAGTCCTTCAAAGCATCTGTTAAATTTTTTGAGAGATACTTTCCTGAACTGCAATTTGATGGATACATGTGCACGTCCTGGCTTCTTGACCCGCAGCTTCAGTGTATTTTACCCCGGGAATCAAATATTGTAAAGTTTCAGAGGGAGTTTTATCTATATCCTAAAAAGTCAGATGATTTTCAAACCTTTGAAAGGGTTTTCGGAAATAAACCGGATAATATGAAAACACTTAAGGCTGAAACCTCAATGCAAAAAGCCATACTTGACTATGTTAATAAAGGAAACAACATGCGTCAGGCATCCATGTTTCTCTTAAAGGACGATTTGCAATATTGGGGGCAAGCATTTTACCAGGAACAGTAAATGTAAGTTTCAATTTATTTTTTTAGAGTTTTCATTAATCAATACACTTATACTTTCTATCAACATACTTTTCTTAAGCGTAGAGGGCTTGATTGAGAGCCCTCATTTTTTTGTATGATGGAACTTTTTATAATTTCACTTACGTCAAATATATGAAATCAGTTAAGGAAAATAATACATAAAAAGATATTAGAATTGAAAGGAGGATATTTATCATGAAAAAATCAATCAGACTTCCGATTATATTAATTATTGTCATGATTACTGTTGTCATATTTGTGATGGCACCATTCAGCAAGATTAATGACTTTAATTCTGTGGTTCATGCTGAAGACAAATTGAAAAATTCAGTTATAATGTACATTGGAAGTCCTAATGCAATTGTAAATGGCTCCAGGGTTTTAGTTGACAAATTAAACCCTGAACTTGGACCTGTTATATCGAATGATACAGTTCTTATTCCTTTGAGATTTACTGCTGAAGGTTTCGGAGCAGAAGTAGGATGGGACGGAAAAACTGCAGCTATTACCGTTGATCTGGGCAAAAGCAACATTAAATTAAAACAGGGCGGTGACACAATAATTTCTAATGGTCGTGAGTATAAATTAAGCTCTCCTGTTACAGCTATAAAAGGCAGAACTTATGTACCCCTGGAGATTTTTGCTGAAGCCTTGGGTAAAAAAGTTTTCAACAACCGGGGTCTCATAGTTATTAGTGATAATGAAAATATATTAGATTCGGAGGA
Source organism: Clostridiales bacterium (assembly GCA_035362115.1). Lineage (GTDB taxonomy): Bacteria > Bacillota > Clostridia > Acetivibrionales > DUMC01 > DUMC01. Next base: position 5,306 of record DAOSDD010000093.1, read on the forward strand.
AGACAAATCTTTAATAGACGATCTTGTTTCCAGGATTGGAGGGCTTCCGACAGTTGGTTCTTATGAAAAGCTGGTTGAATTATTAATGCCTTTAATGGCAGCTAATTCATCAGAAATAATGTATGGAACAAGACCCGCAATAGCTCCTTCAATAGCTATGGATGTTAAAAGAGATGATGATTCTATAACTATGCAATCAGAATCAAAAGTGGCGGAAGCTCCGAAATTAAATGCTAAAGCATCCACTACTTCAGAAACATCAAATGCGGGTGCTTCTGCTTCATCTGATTTACAAGCAGACAACTCATCGGATTATTCTACTACAAATGTTCAGGTTCAGGGCGTAGATGAAGCGGATATTATTAAAACGGACGGAAAATATATATATCAGGTGAACAGGGATAGAATAGTTATAGCAAAGGCATATCCTGCAGAGGAAATGAAAATTGAGAGTATAATTAGTTTCAATGACGCAGAATTTTACCCTCAGGAAATGTATCTCCATGGGAACAAGTTGGTGGTTATAGGTAATTCCTATGTAAGAAATATAATACCTCAGAACTCAGATAGCGGGCAAACCAAGAACTCCGGCAGCTTGCAAACCCGGGACAGTGCGCTAACTGAAAAGAAAATATATCCACAGCCTTATTACTATCAGAGCCAAACTGTTAAAGCTATTATGTATGATGTAAGCAATAAGTCTGATATTAAGAAGCTCAGAGAATTTGAAATTGAAGGCTATTATATATCTTCAAGAAAAGTAGGACCTTACCTCTATATGGTGGCAAATAAAAATATAGATTACTATTATATTATGGAAAGAAGCCCGGTTCAGATTGCCCCGGTTGATCCTGAAATATCTGTTAAAAGCAATCAGGATGGTTTCAAATCTGCACCTTCTTATAGAGATACTGCATCAGGAGATAAATTCATTGACATTGATCTTAAAAATGTTTGCTATTTCCCGGGTATTATTCAACCAAATTATATGATTGTGGCAGGCATTAATCTTGATAAGGATGATGAAAAAGCTAATTTATCAACATACTTGGGTACAGGACAAAATATATATGCTTCTCTTGAGAATTTATATGTTACTGTTACAAATTATAGCATCATAGAACAAGTTCAGGAAATAAACCCACAAAATAATATAGAAGGTAGCATTAAAGATGCACCGACAGATGGTAGCACCACAGCAGTGGAAACAAATAAAGATACAGCATCAGTCGCTGTCACAGTAACAGCTAAGGATGTGTTGGCAGATAGTAATGCTGCAGTCACAGTCACAGCTAAAGATGCAGTAACAGTTATTGCATCAGCTCCAGCTATTAAACCTAATGTTGCAGTCATTAGAAGACCTCCCATGAACCAGGAAAATACATTAATATATAAATTTTCATTGAATAATGGTACTGTCACCTATCTTGGAAAAGGGGAAGTACCTGGCCGTATTCTTAATCAATTTTCAATGGATGAGAATGATAAATATTTCCGCATTGCAACAACCCGGGGAGAAATATGGCGTAATGATGAGTTTACATCTAAAAATAACATTTATGTACTGGATGAAATGCTTAATATAAAAGGTAAAGTTGAAGATATTGCTCCCGGTGAGCAGATATATTCTGTAAGATTTATGGGTGACAGGGCATATATGGTTACTTTCAAACTTACAGACCCATTGTTTGTTATAGACCTAAAGAACCCGCAGGAACCATGTATACTTGGAGCACTTAAGATCCCGGGATATAGTGATTATCTGCACCCTTATGATGAAAACCATATAATCGGGTTTGGAAAGGATTCTGTTGAGATAAAAGGGCAGGCTTTTTACCTTGGTATGAAAATTGCTTTGTTTGATGTAACGGACGTTTCCAATCCCATACAAAAGTTCTCAGAAACAATAGGAGACAGGGGAACTGACTCGGAACTCCTTAGAAATCATAAAGCCTTGCTTTTCTCAAAAGAAAAAGAGTTGATGGCATTTCCTGTTACAGTCATGGAAATAAAGTCAGGTAGCAAATTTGCAGATGGTGGATTCCCAAATTATGGACAGTTTACATTTCAAGGCGCATATGTGTATAATATTGACCTGATTAAAGGGTTTACTTTAAAGAGCAGGATAACTCATCTAGATAAGGATGACATGCTTAAAGCAGGAGTAAGCTGGTATGACAATGAGAAAAATATTAACAGAATTATTTACATTAATGACACATTATACACATTATCAAACAGAATGTTTAAAGCTCATGGATTAAATGATATGAAAGAAAAGAATATAGTGACAATTCCTTAAAAAAAGCAGTAATTGTTTACATAAAACAAGTTCCTGTTAATATAAATAACAACAGAGTTATCCACAGGAGAAATAGTGATAAATAAGTTATTCACAGCTTTATACACATTATCCACAGGATTTTTATATACAAAACGCATGTTTTGTGGGAAAACTGTGGAAATGTACTTCAAATATATGAAATTTAAATAAAAACTCATAGTCGCAGTTTTAGAATTATCACAATTAATTATGTATAAATTGTGGATAAATTTTAGAGGAATTACAAGTTTTATGTCGAATTATATTATATGATTGAAATTTATAAAAAAGTTGTTTGGTATATTAATTTGTTGGTAAGAATATTAATATTAGGTAAAAGCGAAAGGGGTTGTAGTTATGAACTTTATAGTAAGCGGTAAGAATATTGACATTACAGAAGCATTAAGAAACACTGTTGTTAAGAAACTGGGCAAGCTGGATAAGTTCTTTAATCCTGATACTGATGTTTATGTTACAATGAGTGTTGAAAAAAACAGGCACATAGTTGAAGTTACAATTCCTTTTAATGGGGTAGTGTTAAGAGCCGAAGAATTGAGTGACGATATGTATGCTTCTATCGATGAGGTTATTGATGTCCTTGAAGGCCAGATTAGGAAAAACAAAACAAGGCTGAAGAGGAAGCTCTATAATGGGGCAATTAAGCCGGAGTACTTTGCTCAGATTGAAACACAAGCTGATGTAGAAGAGCATGAGTTTAAAGTAGTAAGAACCAAGAAATTTGCTATAAAACCCATGACTGTAGAAGAAGCTATTCTGCAAATGAATTTACTGGGGCACCAATTCTTTGTATTCTCCAATGCAGAATCTGATGAAGTAAATGTTGTTTATAAGAGAAAAGATGGGAATTATGGACTTATTGAGCCGGAGTTTTAGCAGACAGATATTATAAACAATATATAAAGTGAATAGAATCAAGTGAGTAGATATCAAGTGAAGTAGATATAAAGCTGGTAGATATGAGGATGATAGATATTATTCGCCATAAGTATTAAGCGGGGCAGCTTATTTGACCCCGCTTTAAATTTTTTATGATTTTTGTAAAGGAGCGTATAAAATAATGCAATATTCCAAAGCAAAAAACATTAATCTATCGAAGTTTACTCTCGGAACAGTACAGTTGGGAATGAATTACGGAATAGCCAACAAAAGTGGCAAGCCTGACATGAACAGAAGTTTTAATATTTTGGAAACTGCAATTGAAGAAGGAATTAATTCATTTGATACTTCATTGCACTATGGGGATTCTGAAAGGGTACTTGGTAAATATTTTCAAACAGAAAAATATGAGAAACGTAATTGCAGGTCCCCACTAATAACAACTAAATTTAAGCTTGAAGCGGACAAAAATGCTACACCCTGTGAAATTGAAAAGAAAATCCGTGAAAGAATTGAATCATCTCTTGGAAATCTTGGCATTAATAAAATTCCTATCTATCTTGCACATGATCCCAAAGAAATGCTAATGCATAAAGGTGTTCTAGCTGATATCCTTAAGAAACTTAAAAATGAGGGATTAATTGAAAAGGCCGGTGTTTCTGTATACAATTGTGAAGAAGCAGATGAAATGCTTAAATATGATGTATATGAAGCAATTCAACTTCCCATGAATATTCTTGATACCAGATTTGTAAAAAGCGGCATTCTCGCTAAACTTCATAAAGCCGGAATAATTGTATTTATAAGGAGCATATTTTTGCAGGGACTGTTTTTTTTGGACCCTGAAAACCTGACAGGTAATCTGACCCAAGCAGGAAAATACCTTAATCAGCTGAATGAGCTGGCGCAAGGAGAGGGTATGAGTGTGGCACAGCTTGCTCTTTCTTATATAAGAGATATGGAAGAGGTAACAAGCCTTGTAATAGGTGCTGAGGCACCACAACAGGTCAAGGAAAATGTTAAATTATTTGAAGGACCCGGTATCACCGAAAAAACCAGGCAGAATATACTGGACATCTTTGAAGTTGTACCAATGCATATTTTAGTACCAAGTATGTGGAGCGTGAGGTAAAAAATTACAGGTTGCTCTATTCCTGAGAATCTAATATAATAGATAAATACTATTATTGAACTGGGGAAGATAAAAGGATGAATAATGATTTACTTAAAAAGCTGAACAATGAACAGAGAGAAGCTGTTTTATATACAGAAGGTCCATTACTTTTACTCGCAGGTGCAGGAAGTGGCAAAACCAGGGTTGTTACCCATAGAATTGCCTATCTAATTAAAGAAAAGGGAGTACTTCCAGGAAGTATACTGGCTATTACTTTTACAAATAAGGCCGCCAGAGAGATGAAGGAAAGAGTGGAAGCTCTCATAGGCGAAGCTGGGAACGATATATGGATAAGCACTTTCCATGCGGCTTGTGTGAGAATCTTAAGAAGAGATATAGAAAAAATCGGCTTTGACCGGAGTTTTGTAATATTTGATACCTCAGACCAGCAGACTGTAATCAAAGACTGCTTGAAGGAACTTAATCTTAATGATAAAAACTATCCGCCTACAAACGTACTGAGCGAAATAGGGAAAGCTAAAGATGAGTTAATAGAACCGGAAAACTTCGCCAGGAAGAATGAAAGTGATTTCCGGATGAGTAAAATTGCGGAAATATACAAACTTTATCAGCAAAAATTAAAGCAGAATAACGCATTGGATTTTGATGATATAATTATGTATACCATTAAGCTCTTTATGGATAATCCTCCAGTGCTTGAATATTACCAGAAAAGGTTTAAATATATACATGTAGATGAATATCAGGATACAAATACTGCTCAGTATACCTTGATAAGCCTTCTTGCCCATTTGCACAGGAATCTTTGTGTGGTCGGCGATGATGATCAGTCCATATATGGATGGCGCGGGGCGAATATAAGAAATATCCTGGACTTTGAAAAAGATTTTAAAGGTGCAAAAGTAATTAAGCTGGAACAAAATTATCGTTCCACTAAAACCATTCTGGATGCTGCAAACAATGTTATTAAAAATAATATGGGAAGAAAAAAGAAAACTCTGTGGACAGATAATGATGCAGGCTGCAAAATAAAATGTTTTGAAGGCCAGAATGAGCACGAAGAAGCCTTTTTCGCAGCAAATGAGATTAAAAAAATCGTCCAGACTGAGAACAAAGATTACAAGGATTTTGCGATACTATACAGAATGAATGCCCAATCTCGTGTTCTTGAGGAAATGCTTATGAGAGAAGGCATCCCCTACCGTATTTTTGGGGGTTTGAGGTTTTATGATAGAAAAGAAATTAAGGATGTACTTGCTTATTTAAGACTTGTACAGAATCTGGCAGATAATTATGCTTTTAAAAGGATTATTAATGTACCCAAGAGAGGTATCGGAAATGTTACAGTTGATGCGGTTGAGAGCCTAGCGGCCAAGGAAGAATGCAGCATGTTTGATATTACATGCTCAGCCGGTGAATATCCGGATCTCCAGAGGTCGGCAGCTAAGCTGGAGAAGTTTAGAAATTTGATACTTGAATTAAGAGCATTGAAAGACACTTTGCCTGTATCTGTATTAATAGGTGAAGTAATTGAAAAAGCAGGAATCCTGGGCGAATTGGAAAATGATAAAACGACCGAGTCTGAATCCAGAATTGAAAATATTAAGGAACTGATTTCCGCAGCACTCGATTTTGAAAAACGGATTGATGCGGATCAAGGTGAATGGCAGAATGAAGTTGAAGATAAAAGCCTGGAAGCATTTTTGGCACATATTTCACTTGTAGCAGATATAGATAACCTTAATGAAGAAAGAAATAATGTAGTGCTAATGACTTTGCACAGTGCCAAGGGATTGGAATTTCCCGTGGTGTTTATGGTCGGAGTTGAAGAGGGCATATTCCCCAGTTACCGTTCTCTTTATAGCGAGAGTGAACTGGAAGAGGAACGCAGGCTTTGCTATGTAGGAATTACCAGGGCAATGGATAAACTTTATATAACCAATACACATTGCAGGACATTATTTGGTAAGACTACCAATAATAGGCCATCGAGGTTTGTGGATGAAATTCCGCACAGGCTCATAGATGGGCATTTTCCTTTAAATCAAAATGATGAATATGATGAAGATGATGATGAGTTTGATATAGATTGTTCCGAAGATAGGGATTATAAAGGCTATAGTTACAAAGATAATAACTATAGATATAATAGTTATAAAGATAATAGCTATAGAGATAATAATTATTATAGCGATTATTATAATAATAAAGGGCACTATAAAAAAGACCATGAAAACAGTTTTACTAGAAACAGCTCTGTTGGCAAGGCAAATAGCAAACCAGGTACAAGCAGCAGGGTAAAGTTTAATATTGGCGATTTTGTTATGCATAAAAAATTCGGAAAAGGCGTTATAACTAATATAGAAAAAGAAAAGGAAGATTACAAGCTGGAAATAATTTTTAATAATGTGGGGATGAAGAGGCTTATGGCAGCTTATGCAAATCTTGAGAAAATTGATAAATGAATCCACATATAGACTGAAAATGAGGGGTGCATATTTTAAAAGTGAAGAAATATTTACCAGTATTTTCTTTACTTAAATTATATGCACCCAAAAGCGAGTCAACATATTGACTGCTGACTCACAATAAATTCAAAAGGTCTAGGGGCTTTTCTATCAGAGCTTTTGCTCCATTAGCCAGTAGCTCATCCTTTCCTCTGAACCCCCATAATGCACCAACCGCATACATACCTGCACTACATGCAGTCTGCATATCTGTACCTGTATCACCAAGATAAAGAATTTCTCTGGATTGCAATCCCATAGTGCGGGCAATTTCTATAGCTCCTGCGGGATCAGGTTTCCTGGGTATGTAATTCCGATCACCATAAACTGCTCTAAACTCCCAATTAGGGAGCAATTCCTTTATCATAAGTTTAGTGAAGTTATCAGGCTTGTTGGATAATACCGCTATATGTACATCCCTTGAAGAAAGTGCATCAAGCAACTCAGGAATACCCTGATAGGGACGGGTCTTATTATTCCACCTTTTTTCATATTCCTGCTTCATTTTACCGGCGTATTTCTTTACCGTTTCTGTATCTCTGTATTCTTCCGGGAGGGATCTAAATACCAGCTTTTCCATGCCATCCCCTACGAAATATTTGTAGCTTTGAATATCATGAGCCGGGTATCCCGCATCTTCCAGCACTGCATTCATTGAATCAGCCAGATCATCAATAGAATCCAATAATGTACCGTCCAAATCAAAAATGACTGCTTTATATTTTATCATTTGTAACCACCTTCCTTTATGGTTTGTATAGTTTGTGTATTTCCCCAATAAATTAGAAAATTACATTGCGAAATCAAAGTTAATTTTTGCAGTTGATCTACTATTACCTTATATTATACCACAACTTGGCATTGTTTAGTTAAAATATATGGAACATGTTATGCTCCTTACCAATATTTTCTTCAGATAAATCAAATGCACCCAATAAAATTAAATAAATTGTGCCAGTCAAGGAAATAGGGTATAATTGTTAATATAACGAGGCAATAGGTGTCCTTCACCTCTGCTGATGTGTTATAAAAGGCTCTAAAGATTCTAACTCAAACAATCTACAAACTGACTTTAAACTGGCTTTGTATGAAAATTGATTTCCAGGGCTTAAAAAGAGAGGATTTGGGATGAAAAGACTTCCATATAGTAGGAAATATAGAAGCAATATTTTACCGCATTAACTAAAAAAGGTTGGTGAAAACAATATGGAAATAATTATAAACAATGGCGTGACACCGTATGGCAGAGTGATAACAACATTAAGGGGAGGGTGCCCTGATAAAATACCTTTTACAGTATATGAAAATATGTTACCCCGGTGTGCTGCTGAAAGAGACCTTAGAAACAGAGGCCTTTGCATAGTTAAACGCATAACCTCTTACAATATTAGACGACCCAATGTAAAAACGAAATCCGTTCATTATTTGGATGAAAAAGGCAGGGATTTGATACGCACAATTTATGAAACACCATATGGTGAGCTTTCTACTCTTGATCAACCTGCGGGTTTTACATCATGGCATCATGAAAGGTTATTTAAATCCCCGGATGACTATAAAGCTCTTCTATTTATGATTAAAGACAGTATAATCGAGCCTGCATATGATAATGCTTCAAAAGTTGTCAAAGACCTGGGCGAAGATTTTATTGTACGTGACAATCTACCTTTGGAGCCTATGCAAAATCTTGTATCATCATACATGGGAGCAGAAACATTTTCATATGAATGGATGGATAACAGGGATGAGGTTTTGAAACTCTATGATGCATTTGTTGATGTTGCAAGGAAAATTTATCCCATTGTTGCTGGTGGACCATTGGAATTTTCAAATTATGGAGGGAATGTAATACCTCAGGTAATAGGAGTGGAAAATTTTAAAAAGTATTATGTACCACACTATAATGAAGCTGCTGAGATATTGCATAAGAAAGGCAAACTTATAGGGTGCCATCTGGATGCAGATAATAAAATTATTATGAATGCAGTTGCGGATACGGATCTTGATTATATCGAAGCATATGACCCCGGCATAAGCCCTCCGGTTAAAGAGGCACGTAAAATTTTTGGCAGCAAAGTATTATGGATCAACTGGCCGAGTGCATGGCACTTGAATTCAGTTAATAATGTTTTAAAGGATACTATTAAATTAATTGAGGAAGCAAAGCCGGGTAATGGATTTATTATCGGCATAACAGAGGATGTGCCTGAGGAAAGATGGAAAGAAAATTTTCTGGCAATTATGGATGGTATCGACAGTTGCAAATGATTGCATGTATAGTATATTATGCATAAAATTGGTAATTACAAATAACTATATGTGTGATATATTATGTAAAAATTTTTGGATGAATGTAATTATAAGCAGTTATTAAAGTGAATAATTACTAATTGAATAATTAAATGATGAACATAAATATATTACATAGGTATTTGGAGGTGTTTTATGGAATACAGAGTTTTTGGTGATAAAATAGTTGCCCGAATTGATAAGGGAGAAGAGATTATTGAATCTATAAAAAAGATCTGCATTAAGGAAAAAACAGCACTTGGTAAAGTATCTGCTTTAGGTGCGGTAAACAGGGCTAAAATAGGGCTGTTTGAAACAGGCATAAAAAAATACCATTCTGCAGAACTATCGGGAGATTTTGAAATAACTTCATTATCAGGTACAATAACCGAAATGGATGGAGAGCCTTATCTTCATATACACATTAACCTTGCAGGCGCAGATCACAAAACATTTGGGGGACACCTGAACGAGGCATATGTAAGTGCAACCTGTGAGCTTGTTATTGATGTCATTAATGGACGGGTGGGAAGAAAGTTCAGTAAGGAAATCGGACTTAACTTAATGGAGTTTTAAACTGGCTTTGTATGAAAATTGATTTTTAGGGCTTAAAAGGAGAGAACCAATAGATCCTGAGTATTTCGCAATATTTGAAGTTAAGTATATTAAAAAATCAGAGTATGAAATGTATGGCGAAAAAATTGTGGAAGAAAAGAAAAAGGAAGCTACAGTACAAATTATGAAGTATCATACATCTGGCGAGCTTCAAAAATTACCACAACTTAAAAAGTGGGCGCTTGTATTTGCAGGGGATAAATGTGTTGTCAATAATGAAATTATACTATAGG
>DAOSDD010000094.1:0-15294 GCA_035362115.1 Clostridiales bacterium
TGGAAATTTATCCTGTAAAGAAAAATTTGCTAAAAGAAACTACAAAAAAAAGAATGGCTAATACTTTTCAATTATTTAAAAAAGCAGCTGGGGAGCAAACAACTATACCGTATCATGGCCAGGAAATTGATGAGGATTATATTCTTATTCAAAATATCAAAGATGCCAAAAATGAATGGCTAAATGCGGATTTAAACCTCCAATATGTAAATGAAACCGAATTTGTTGAATATTACATATACAAGCTAAAAGCCGCACAAATAAAATATGAATTCTTTTTAAAAAAAGCAAAGGAAAGAGGCTTAAAAATAAGAATAGACACAGGTATACAATAAAAACTTAATTTAATAGTAATAAATTCTTGGCCAAGTATATATATATTAAACAAGCATATATTTTTATTTATTTTGAGGAGATTGGCAATGGCTCCGTTAAAGATAATTTTTAAGCTTGTTGGTAAAGTAATAATTGGAGGAATTGTTCTCGTTTTAATTAATATGGTTGGCAGGTTATTTGGCTTTCATATTAGTATTAATGTTATTTCTGCTTTTGTCACAGGGACACTTGGGGTTCCTGGAGTGATACTTATCATTGCCCTTAAATCAATTTTCCGGTTTTGAGACCATCTAAGTAATTGGCGATCTTAATATCCTGCTATCTGATACTATCTGAGTATTTGGGCTAAATAATGACTGAATTTTGGGAGAACTGTCCCCTTCTGAGCCCTTCTGAGCTATTACCTGTTAAGTTAAAGAGAAGTGCGTCTTCCCAGGTTATTTCGTCCTTAATTTAAAATATGTCTCAGTATTCTACGTATTAATTAGCAATTATCTTGCATATATTTATATACGGGAGAAAGATTATAGTAACTAACTACTGGAGGGCGCTTATGTACGATGTTATAGATAGTATTATTGTTTCAAAATATGGCTTGAAAATAAAAAGCTCAATACCTTTTAGAGAAGGGTTTATTTTAGCAACATCAAAGGGAAGATTTCTATGCAAGGAAACTCGTATGAAAGCTGGCAGGATATTGTTTGTACACAGCGCTAAGGAACATTTAGTGAATAATGGCTTTAAAAACCTGGATCGCTATTTATGTACCCAAGAGGGGGAACCTTATGTTATAAACAATGGGAAATGCTATATTGTTTCATATATTATTGAGGGTAAAGAATGTGATTTTGAAAATAGAAATGATGTTAAAAGGGCCTCTAATTTGCTTGCCTGCATGCATGCGGCATCAAAAGGGTATATTCCGCCTGCAGGCAGTTTAATAAGAGATGATGTTGGTAAAACTCCATCTTTATTTTGTAAAAGACTAAAGGAAATTAAAAGGATGGAAAAAATAGCATCTAGGAGAAAAAGCAATTTTGATTATATATATGCGGCTTATTCCAACTATTTTTATGAAGTGGGAAAAGATGCCTTGGATTATATTTTAAGTCCAATATACGATAAGCTTGTTAATGAAACCAGGTTGGAAAAGATTTTTTGTCACAACGATTTAACATACAGTAACCTGATTTTGAACGACAACAGAGATTCATTAATTAATTTTGATTTCTGTTGTTATGACCTAAAAGTTTATGACTTAGCCAACCTCATCAGACGGAGAATGAGGAGATGCAACTGGGATATTCGTGAAGCAAAAGTAATTACAGATGAATATAATAGTGTAAATAAACTTACACCTGAAGATTTCTATGTCATGAAAATAATGCTGCAATTTCCTCAAAAATTCTGGAGAGTGGCAAATAAATATTATAATAGTAGGAGAAGCTGGGCTGAAAGAGCTTTAACTGACAGGTTGGAGGATGTAATTAATGAAATAGATTGTCATAAAAAATTCCTTGATAATTATGAAATTATTATATAAGTTACAGTATCAATCACATTAAACACCCACTCGCATATTATGTAATATGAGTATGAAGTATAATAAGATGGGTGGGAAATATGGGGAATGTAAAAGTCGGTGATATTGTAGCAAGAAATTCCTATGGATGTGATATATTTTTTAAAGTAGTAGAAATAAAAAGTGATGGAAAACAAAACATCATAACTCTAAAAGGCATTACTTATAGAATACAGGCAGATGCTCCAGAATCAGATCTTATAGTCCAATCCGATGCAAATGTAAGAGAATATAGAAATAAAGTGGATACAGAGGCATATAGAAAATTAAAGCAGACAGAATACTATTCAGGCCGGATGGGAAATAGAGTGGCGTGGCCAAAAAAAGGTTTTCATAGAGATACTTCCAATGACGACACCCGTACTTTTACAAGGCCGGGTAAAATACTTCATTTTGATGGGGATGAGGATTATCTTGAAACATGCATTAAAGAATATATAAAGCGTGGAGTGGATGCGGTAGGAAAGCATATTGCTGAAAAGGAACAGCCATCGCGTATATATAAGCTTCTCCAGGAATATAAGCCTGATATACTTGTAATAACTGGCCATGATAGTATTTCAAAAGACCAAAAGGATTATTTAAATATAAACTCTTATGTTAACTCAAGATATTTTATCGAATCTGTAAAGGAGGCTAGAAGGTATAACCCGGATATGGATAGTCTGGTTATTTTTGCAGGAGCATGCCAATCTTTGTATGATGGAATTATAAAAGCAGGAGCAAACTTTGCAAGTTCACCGGATAGAGTATTGATTCATGCTTTGGATCCTGTGCTTGTAGCGGAAAAATTATCCCTTGCACCAATAGATAGAGTAGTAATGCCTATGGATGTCATAAATAATACAATAACGGGCGCGACGGGAATAGGCGGGCTTCAGACAAGAGGAAAATTCAGAAAAGGATATCCCAAAGAACCATATACAGGTAATATTTGACCCCAAACCCATATAACGGGAATATTGAATATATGAAAGTAACTATATGTTATGGTTCATATAAAATAGAATTTTTAAGTTAAATATATAATTTATTTTTAATATTGCGTGTATTTCTTGGATTTACGCCTTAAAATGGTACTTGACAGCACATAATATTAACTGTTATAATATTTAACTTTTTTTTGACTTTTGTACCAACATGTGATATAATAAATACGAACTATGAAGCAATCAGATTGGCGGATTGCATTGATGTTATAATAAATACAAATAACGAAATAAAACCTGATGGCTTTACTTTTATGTATTTATTGAATGATGTGAAGCAACCCTATTAGCGGATTGCACTTATGTTATAATATTAACAAACCGAAGATGAGGTGATGTAATGGCAGAAAAAAGTGATCTACTTGAAATAAAGAGAAATATTGAAACTTGCATAGGTGAAAAAGTACAGTTGAAATCTAACAAGGGCAGGAAAAGGACCTTTATAAGAGAAGGTGTTATTGAAAACACCTACCCGAGTATTTTTACAATAAAATTTGAAAATGAGTATGATATGACCAGAAGAGTTTCATATAGTTATACAGATGTCCTTACAAACGCTGTTGAACTCATTGTATGCAGAAACAACCGCAGGATACAGGTAAGTTAAATATCATAATCCTCATTTATAAATATTTGTTATTAATATCCTGCATTAAGCAACCATAAATTTAAAAAGGTTGCTTTTCTTTCTCCTTTTTTTCTATCATTTTGATTTATATAATTTAAAAGTAATATTTTATACACCTTGTCAATATATATTATTATAGTTAAGGTTTTGTTTTATATTCTGATAGATAAGAGGTGGGTTGGAATGTCTCTTGATTTAGCTAGAGAAGTAATAAAGGTAAGCAATATAATTAATCGTGAAATTACCCAGATTATAGTTGAGAATGATATTATAGTACCGGATACAAAACCGGATGTAGTGAAAATACTGATTGCGGAGGCAGAGGCGTATACTACAAGTGCAGTAGTTAATACAGATGAAAAAAGTACCTTTATTAAGGGAATTATACGTTATAAAATACTTTACAAACCGGATGATCCTGATATAGATATTAAAAGCATAAATATAAATGCTGAATTTTCCCATGAGATGGATACTCCTGTGGCCGGTAAGGATGTAAGAAATATTGTAAAGTGTTTGGCAGAGCATGTAGAATGTGAAATTATCAATGGGCGGAAAATAAACACCAAAACCATATTACAATTAAACTCAAAGGTTATGGCTGAGGAAGAGTATGTTTTAATAAATGATATAAGTGATAATGGTGACATTCAGGTACTTAGAAACAATATGGAAATAAACAATTTCATAGGTAGCAGTGAAGCATTATATACAATTAAAGAATCCATGGAAGTGCCTGAGGGCAATCCTCCCATTAGGGAAATATTGAGTAATGATGTTAAAATTATCAACAAAGATTTCAGGCTTTCCGATAATAAAGTCATTGTTACAGGTGAGATGAATATTGTCACATTATATGCAGGAGATGATCAGGAGTCAAGTATAAGGTTAATGGAACATGCAACTCCATTCACGCAGTTCGTAGATCTGTCTGGAATTAATGATGAATCTGATTGTGAAATAGGTTATGAAGTAAGGGACTATAGTTTTGAAGCTGCAGAAGATGCTGATGGAGAATTAAGGGTAATGAATATGGAAGTTGAGGTATCTATTAATGTATATGGAAGTGTAAGAAAAAATATTGATATTGTACATGATGCCTATGGACTGAGATCTGGAGTAACCCTTGATAAAAAGGTAGTAAAAACGGAAGAAAAGGTTACAGAAAATATTTCCCAGGCAGTTTTAAAAGACACTGCAACCATAGGAGAAGGGAACCCTGAAATTGTTGAGATAATAAATATGGTCAGCAAACCGGTTTTAACGGATTATAAAGTTCAGGAAGATAAAATTGAAATAGAAGGTTTTGTTGCTAACAATTTAATTTATTTATCAAATAATTCTGAGCAAAATATGTCATGCCTGCAAAGTGATATTCCTCTAAAACAAACTATTGATATTAAAGGTGTAAAACCCGGTATGGCTTGTGAAATTGAGCTTCTAACAGAGCATGCCAATTATAGTATGCTGTCCTCGAAAGATGTGGAATTAAGATTAGTAGTTGGTGTAGTTTCTAAAGTATATAAGAATGTCGAAAAACACATAATTGAAAAAGCAATAGAAATTCCATTTGATGAAAGCAGGAAAGCTGATAAAAAAGCCGGTATAATTGTGTATTTCATACAACCGGGGGACACTCTCTGGGAAATTGCAAAGAAATATACCACAACGGTTAACGATATACAGAGAGTTAATATGTTTCAAGATCAGGATTCGATCGATGATGGAATGCAAATACTTATAACTCGCAAATCCTAAAAGGTTGCAAATGGGAAGCAGTTTAAAATGGGGGACGGTTCTCAACTGAACTACTGAGAACCATCTCCCATTTTTTCAAGGGTGCATTTACAGTACCTTCACTAATGCTTCTTTCAATAATTTCTTCGAAAATAAAATGTGAACCCTTTTGTAAAAAAATTGATTGAAAGATACAACTTAATAATATATAATGTATACAAATTGAGCAGCACTTGATGGTATTTCAGAAAATTAAAAAGAGCGGGTGTGCAACAAAATATGCAGCTAAATATGCAACAAAATATAATGGACTTCTGCCCATACCGTACAATTAGTCTTATGGCCAGGGCAAAAGTTAATTTAGCCCTGGATGTAACGGCAAAAAGACTGGATGGTTATCATGAAATAAAAACAATAATGCAAACAATCAAACTCCATGATAAAGTAATTATTGATGTTATTGACAAAGGTATAGAAATTGAGTGTAATAAATGCATTGGCTTTAGTGGTTATAATAATTATAGTGATTGTAGCGATTGCAGCGATTGCAGCGATTTACGTTTAGTAGCAATACCGCTTAATCACAAAAATACTGCATATAAGGCTGCAGAGCTGTTCATTAAAAAATATAATATTGATTGTGGTGTAAAAATAAGGTTAGAGAAAAATATTCCTGTAGCTGCAGGTCTGGCTGGAGGAAGCTCCGATGCTGCTGCTGTACTGACAGGAATGAGCAGGTTATTCAACTGCGGGGAAGATGAAAATGAACTTATGTGCCTGGGGCGTGAGATAGGAGCAGATGTACCTTACTGTATCAAAGGTGGCACAGCATTGGCTGAAGGTATTGGGGAAATTCTTACTGGGTTGAAGAACATTCCAGCAGCTTATATTGTTTTGGTAGTACCCCGAATATCGGTTTCTACTGCCTGGGTATATGAGAATTTAGATATTAGAAGAATAAACAAAAGACCAGATATGAAATTATTAATATCGGCCATTAATGAAGGAAATATTAACATGATCGGGGCCAATATGCTAAATGTATTAGAGACAGTTACAGCTGAAAAGTTTGGTGTTATAAATATTATTAAAGAGAAACTTCGTGAATATGGGGCAGCGGGAAGTGTTATGAGTGGCAGCGGACCTTCTGTGTTTGGCCTATTCACAGATAAGAAAACTGCAGAAGATACGTATAAATCAATGGCAATGTACGCCAATAAATCTACTATGTTTAAAAATTGGGATTTATTTATTACAGAGACAGTGTAAGAGGAGATAGGATAAAATGGCAAACAAACTTGGTAAAATAAATTTGAATGACTATAAACCTTTAAGAGATGTTATATTTACCACACTAAGAGAAGCAATAATAATGGGAGAATTAAAACCTGGTGAAAGGTTGATGGAAGTTCAACTGGCAGAAAAAATGGGAGTAAGCAGAACTCCGGTCAGAGAAGCTATAAGAAAGCTGGAACTGGAAGGCCTTGTTGTTATGATTCCCAGAAAGGGAGCTCATGTGGCCAAACTCACTGATAAGGATATTATGGATGTACTTGAAGTAAGAGCTTCTCTTGATGGACTTGCTACAGCTCTAGCTACACAAAGAATCAATGATGAAGAATTAAAGGAATTAAAGCATGTACAGTCCCAGTTTGAAAACTATGTGGAAAAAGGTAATTTACAGGGTATTATTAAAAAGGATATTGAATTTCATGATGTAATATACAGAGCATCAAAAAATGAAAAACTTATTCAGATAGTCAACAATTTGAGAGAGCAGGTATATCGCTTTAGAGTCATATACTTAAAAGATTTTAGCAGTACTGAAGACGTGATAAAGGAACATGTGGAAATCTATTCTGCTATTTTGGAAAGGAATATCGAAGCAGCAAGAGAATCGGCAAAAAGGCATATAAGAAATCAGGAACAGGTTATCGTTAAAGCAATAAAGAAAAGTGAACTAAATTAAAGCATATTTCTTGCAAAGAAATTTTGAAAAAAATAAATTGCATGCGCGGCTAAAATGAATTTAAATCTATAAAAACTTTTTCATGAAAAAGTTATGTTCCTGCAAAGGCGAATTCATTTCGCACGCAGCAGAAATGGAGCTTAATATGATTAATGCTATAATAGTTGCAGGAGGACAGACAATAAAGGGTTTGGAAGAAGCCGGAAATAAAGCTCTATACTCAATTAACGGAAGAGCTATGATCGAGTATGTAATAGATGCTGTTAGAATGGCTGATGATGTCCAAAAGGTAATTGTAGTAGGCCCGAAGAACAGCTTGGATAAGCATTTAAAGGGTAAAATTGATGCGCTGATAGATTCAGATGGTTCAGTAATGGAAAATGTTATGGCAGGAATAAGTTACCTGGGTGATGATAATTATATCCTTATTTGCACTTGTGATATTCCCTTGATTACAGTTGAGGCAGTTAATGATTTTATAACCAAGGCAAAGGTATTGGGTGCGGATCTGTGCTATCCAATTGTTGAAAAGGAATTAAATGATAAAAAATACTCTGGCATGGAAAGGACTTATGTAAAAATAAAGGAAGGACAGTTTACAGGCGGAAATATATTTTATGTAAACCCAAAGACTGTTAAAGAAAATTATTCTTTTGCAGAAAAACTTATAGTATACCGAAAGAAGCCGATTAAAATGGCTAGGCTTCTAAGCTTTAATTTTATGATAAAGTTCCTTATGGGAAAAGTTACAATAGATATGGTGGAAAAAAAGTTTTCAGAAATAACAGGAATAAGCGGAAGGGCAGTTATTTCCCTTTACCCCGAAATCGGACAGGATGTCGACAAGTCATGCGATGTGTATGCAGCGACAGGGTATCTTAACTCAAGAGAATGAAGGGTAGGTGTAAAGCGCTTGGGAATTAGCTGTGGTATTGATATTATAGAAGTAGACAGAATACGCGGGGCTATGGAAAAAAGGGGACAGGCTTTTAAAGAAAGGGTTTTTACTGAAAATGAAATCATATACTGTGAAATGAAAAAAGCTTCCAAGTATCATAGTTATGCTGCACGTTTTGCAGCCAAAGAAGCTGTTTCAAAGGCACTGGGCACAGGTATTGGAAGAGGAGTTGATTGGAAGGATATTGAGGTCTTGAATGATGATTATGAAAAACCTTTTGCAGTTTTAACCGGTAGTGCAAATGATTATTACAATTCAATGAAAGCCAAGAGCATGTCTTTAAGCCTCTCACACTGTAAAAACTATGCAGTAGCCCAAGTTGTTATTGAGACATAAGGAGAGGAAAGTATAGATTGAAAAATATTAAATTTTTACACTGTGCAGATATTCATCTGGATGCTCCTTTTTCTTCTCTGGGGCCAAATGACGGGAAATCATCTATTAGAAGGCAGGACCTTAAAGATACTTTTCTAAGTATAATTAAAATAGCCAAAAAAGAGGATGTTGATTTCATATTTATCTGTGGTGATCTGTATGAACATAATTATATTCGAAAATCCACAATAAATTTTATTAATGGTATATTTCGTACTATAAGCCATATTAGAATCATTATTATTCCCGGAAATCATGATCCACGGGTAAAAGGCTCCTACTATAAAAATAGCGATAAATATTTTGAATGGGCGGAAAATGTCTATATACTTACGGATGATATGCCTTATATTGAATTTAAGGAGAAAAATGTTTGTATATATAGATATGTAAACCAACAGGCTTTATCAGTGGATAAAGAGAAAATTAATATTCTTCTTGCTCATGGCACAGTAGATTTTAATTTTGATAAAAACAGTTATAACCCCGTTACAAGCGGGCAGCTTGCTTCAACAGGCATGGATTATATTGCTCTGGGGCATTTTCACAATAGAATGGATAATATAGGTGACAGGGGCAATATATTTAACCCTGGGAGTCCTGAACCTCTTGGATTTGACGAACCCGGAGAACATGGTGTTTTTATTGGAAGCATAACTAAAGACCGGTTGGACGTGAGAGACCTTGATGTAAGGTTTATTACAGTAAATAAAAAAGAATATATAGACATCAATGTGGATATAACCATATGCGCTACTGATGAGCAGATTGCTGAAAAAATATCAAGCGCTTTGGCAAACCATGCTGATAATGCAAACTATATTAAGAAGGTGTCAGATCTTCTGGTAAGCGTCACTCTCACCGGTTATATTGACAGACAATTAACTTTGGATGTTGAGTATATTACTTCGCTCTTAAAAGAAACATTTTTTTTTATAAAAATAAAAAATGAAACGCTGCCTGATTATGATTTTGATGAAATAAAGAAGGAAACCGGATTAAAGGGCTTATTTGCAAGAAAAATTTTTGATTTAATAGATAGAACAGATAATGTTAATGAAAAAAAGCTTTTAATGAAATCTCTTTATTATGGTATTGAGGCATTAGAAAAAGGACAGGTTGATATATTTGGTTATTAAAAGAATAGGAATAAAAGGTTTTGGTAAAATAAAAGATCTTGAAATAAAGCCTATAGATGGCTTTAATATAATATATGGAGAAAATGAAGCAGGTAAATCAACTATACAATGGTTCATTAGGGGTATGTTCTATGGTTTGAAGGGTGGGAGAGAAAAAGAAGGTGTCTTGCCTCCACTGAAAAGTTTGAGCCCGTGGAATAGCGGTGAATACTCAGGTTTTATTGAATATTGCATGAGTAACGGAGAAATATACACAGTAAGCAGAAACTTTGTGGATAACTCTGTAAGGATTCTAGACTCATCTTTCAATGATATCACTGATACTTTTGAAATAGGAAAAGATAAAAGTGTCAGGTTTGCAGAACAGCACTTAGGTTTGAGTGAAGTCTGCTTTGAAAAAACTGTTTTCATTAAACAAATGGAAACGAAGATTGATGGGAATGCCAAGGATGAACTTTTAAATAAAATCATGAACGCAGGAGAAACCGGTTTTGAAGACGTTTCATTTAAAAAAGCGGAAAAAGCTTTAAAAGATGCCCTTATAACTTATGTAGGTACGGATAAAACTACTGTCCGCCCATTGGACAAAGTTAACCAGCGGCTTAAAGAACTGAAAAATACTTTTAATGAATTGGATGAAGAAAGATGCAAGCTGGTTGAAGTAGAGACACAACTTGGTGAAGCTCTGTTGTTAATGGATAAATACAGGACTGAAAAGGGATCATTGGAGATATTAACAGAAGTAGCTGCTATAGCAAAAATTATTAACGAGAATAAAAGGATACAGTTAGAGCTTGACGAAATATATGAGGGGTTGTTGAAAGTTTCCAATGAAAAGAGAGAGATTACTTCAGAAATAACCGGACTGGAAAATACTACTAACCAAAAAAGAGGACAATGGACATGCTGTAGTAAAGGCCAGGAATGTTTCTATGATTCAAAACCGGAATATAATATGCAGCTTGAATGTAATGTACCATTCAAATATGATTTTCAGGAAGTTATTACCTTAAAAGATAATATAGATAATGCCAAATATGAATATAATAAAAGCATAAGCGATATTAAGGCATCTGAGCAGGAATTAAATAAAAAGAAGAAAAGAAAAAAGTTGGCTGATATTTTCTTTATAACATCGCTGATTGCCTCATTTATATTCTCCTGCGGAGCTGCATATTTATTTCTGAACTCACTGAAAATCATGAATTTGCCCGGTATAACTGCAACTGTTGCTCTTTTATCATGGATAGTTTCAATTGTATTGTTTTGTATTAGAAAGAATATTAACAAAGCTTTTAATAATACTATAGAAAAAGTAAACTCCTTTAAATCATATAGCGAGACTTTAAAAGTTAATCTTGAACAATATAGAGAAAAGCTTTTAAATCTAAAGGAACTGATACAACTTAAGGAAAGACATGAAGATTTAAGTAACAGAATTCAATATTATCTCAAAAGAGCTTCGTTCTTAACGGGTGTCAATATTTTGAATGCAGGTAATATTCAAAGTGAAATTGCTAATATTCAGGCACAAACCTCCGAACTGGAAGCAAGTTTAAAACCACTGCCCGGACTGGAAGAAGAAACAATAAAAATAAAAGAAATGAAAACCGAAAAAATAGAACAATTTGAGCTTGATCTTAAACAAAAAAGCAGCTCGCTTAATCAAAACATGGCTGATTTAGCTTTAAATATAAAAGAGTATGAAACTATAATAGATGCTTCAAGTTATGATAATGAACAGCTGCAGAAAATTACAGAGGAAATTGACGCCCTGGAAAGTGAGAGAGAAAGGCTCCTGAATCTTCGATTTACTTTAACTAAAGCACTTGACGTTTTAACTGAAGCAAGTAATGAGATAAAAAAAGATTATATACCTCTTTTGAATGAAAAAATGAGCTGCTATATAAGAAAAATTACAGATGAGAAGTATGCAGACTTGCGAATAGACGATAAATTTGCACTAAAAATTTTGGGGCCTGAGACACCTATGGTAGTACCTGCACTTCAACTTAGCGGAGGCACAGCAGACCAGATGTACCTTGCTTTGAGGCTTGCTTTATCTGATATATTCTCTTATGGAGGAGAAAAGCTTCCTCTTATAATGGATGAGGTTTTTGCTCAATATGATGATACCCGAGTGGAGGCTGCCCTTAAAATGATGAATGAACTATCCAGAGAGCGGCAGATCTTTTTATTTACATGCAAAAAAAGAGAGGTGGAGTTAGCTGAGAAATATTTTGGAAACATGGGGACAGTTCTGAGTATAGAAGATGATCTCCAACCTCTTATCTTATAGACAAGCTCTCCAGTAACTTCACAGTATCATAACAGGCATAAGGACATGCCAGCGCTTTTGCCTTCTCCTTCATCATTGTTAGCTTTTCAGGAATGTAAATAGTTTTACCTAAAACATCACCTATATCATCCCGTGGGGATATTTCCACAGCAGCACCGCTATTTACAAGAAAAGTAGTGTTTCTTTCCTCCTGACCTGGAATAGGAGACATCAAGAATATGGGGAGCTCCTTAATAAGTGCTTCAGATATGGTCATACCGCCTGCTTTAGTAATAATAAAATCTGATGCATCCATTAAATCAGAAATGTTATTTGCGTATCCTAGTACCTTAACCCTGTTGTGATGGGTCTCAGGATAATTTAACAAATCCCTTTCAATCTTTCGCTGCAACTTACTATTCAAGCCTGCAACTACAATAATTTGAAAATCAGGTTTGCAATTCATACAATTCATAAGTGATTTAAAAGGATTGTAAACCGATCTTATACCAAGGCTTCCTCCCATAATAAGACCTGTAAGTTTATTTTCAATTCCAAGTGCTTTTCTTATTTCTGCTTTCTCCCACTTGTTGAGAAAATTTTCAGAAAGAGGAATACCATATGGATATATTATACTTTCAGGAATACCTGCTTTTACCATATCGTCCATTACATGATTGCCCGGTACTATAAGTGCGTCAACGTATTCAAGATTCCAAAAAGGATGATTAACATAATCTGTTACTACAGCAACTACAGGAACAGAAATAATCTTCTTTTCTCTTAGAAAGGATACCATTTGCAACGGGAGAGTATGAGTACATACAATAACAGAAGGAGTAAAATCCTTGATTAATGAAATCAGGTACTTTGATAAAAGACGGCTTAAATTAATAGTTATATTATTTATTCTGTTGTTATGCTCCGACAGACTGTATAATCTTCCATAAAATTCTGGTATATTCCTTACAATACCAAGATAACTGCCAACAATCATACGATCTAGAAAGGGGCTTATATATTTAAGAGTATCAATAATAAGGCATTTTGCGCCTGAATATTTTGATACAACAGTTTCTTCCAAAGCTTTAGCAGCTTTTATGTGGCCTCCTCCGGTAGAAACGGATAAAAACAGAATATTCATTCTACACCACCATTTAATAAATTTTTTTTCGTCGTATATAATTATTTGCAGTAATACGATAGTTGATACAAAGTATGTGCATATTTTCTTATTAAATACAAAAAATATAATTTGAAGTCGTGAAAGTAGAAATTGAAAAATCATAATCAAGGTTAAAACCAAGGTCAGGATTATGGTCAAAATTAAGGCTGAAATTAAGGCTGAAATTAAGGCTGAAATTAAGGTTGAAATCAACTTATAGTCATGGGGAGGAGGAAATTATAAGATTGAAAAGGTTTAAATTAATCACTTTATTTATTATAGTTATTGTTTCTACATTTTTTGTTCTTAACTATGATACAGGCACTATTTCAAAAGCTGCTGAAAGATTAATTCCGGGAATCGGTGAAATGTTTAAGAGAGTTGTTGTATATGCTCAGGGACAGGGCCAGACTAGTGAAGAACAGCTGCTTGCCAGGGCTATAAACGGTGAAGCTAGGGGAGAACCCTATGAAGGCCAGGTAGCAGTGGGAGCTGTGATATTAAACAGAACAAGACATCCGAGCTTTCCTAAAACCATAGCAGGAGTAATATATCAACCGGGTGCATTTACTGCGGTTTCTGATGGCCAGATTAATGTGGCTATAGACCCTAATTCCAGTGTTGTAAAGGCAGCAAGAGATGCATTAAATGGATGGGACCCTACAAATGGATGCATATATTATTGGAACCCTGCTACAGCAACCAGTAAATGGATATGGAGCAGGCAAATAATGAAAACAATAGGCAAACATCATTTTGGAATGTAAGTGGTATTTAGTACTACTGTACCAATTTGGAAAGAAAATGCCGTAATATTATTTAAAATGCGGCGGTATTAATATTTTAAGAATTATAAGAATTTAATGGAGGTGTAACCTTGGGATTTCGAGAAAAACTGCAGGACTTTAAAAGAAGACTCAGTGATAGAAAAATGTATAGTATTGTTATTGTGGTTATAGCTGCAATAACAATTTGGGGTATTTATCAATATAAGCATGCGGCTAATTTACGCCAGGAATTGGATAATCAATATAATAGATCTTTCTACGATATGATTGGGTATGTAAATAATGTTGAGACTTTACTGCTAAAATCATTAATAACCTCAACTCCTGAAAAGACAGCCTCAATTCTCCAAGAAGCGTGGAGACAGTCAAACTTTGCTCAGGCCTATCTTGGTCAATTGCCTGTTTCACAACACGTACTGGCAAATACCTCCAAGTTTCTTTCTCAGGTAGGTGATTATTCTTATTCTTTGAATAACAATACCATGGGGGGAAAAAAAATATCCGATAAAGATTACAAAACTATTGAAGATCTTCACGGATATGCTGCTGCTTTGGGAAAAAGCCTTGGTACGCTTCAAGCAGATCTGGCTTCAGGCAGAATTAAATGGGGGGAGCTTTCTCAAAAAGGCCCTTCAGTATTTCAAAAAGCTTCAGCAAGTCTCACAGCACAAAAATTTGAAAACATTGATAAAACATTCCAGGAATATCCCACACTTATATATGATGGACCATTTTCGGACCACCTTGTTACAGCAGAGCCGAAAGGTGTTACAGGAGATGTTTTAAGTGCTGAAAATGTTAAAGAGAAAGTTGCTGACTTTTTTGGCAGGGATAAAGTAGCGTCTATGGATAATACAGGTAAAAATGATAGCGGGCCAATTAAGACTTACAGTTATGTAGTTAAGTTTAAAGGCGCTCCTGATGACCAGACAGCTTCAATTGATTTTACCCAGAAGGGAGGACATCCTTTCTGGATGATTTACAACAGGCCGGTGAATGAGAAAAAAATCGACGTTGACAAGGCAAAGGGTATTGGCAGGGAATTTCTCGCGAAGCATGGCTTCAAGGATATGGCAGATACCTATTACTTAAGTGAAGACAATACGGCTATAATAAACTACGCTTATCAGCAAAATGATGTAATAGTATACCCGGATCTTATAAAACTGAAAGTGGCTCTGGATACAGGCGAAATAATTGGTTTTGAAGCTAAAGGATATCTTTCGGCACACACTGTTAGAGATATCCCCAAGCCTCAAATTACAATGGAAGAAGCCAGAACAAAAATAAATACAAAGGTTTCAATATCGAGTTCCGGTCTGGCCATTATACCTACTGATTTCAAAACTG
>DAOSDD010000095.1:0-15060 GCA_035362115.1 Clostridiales bacterium
GAAGCTGTTGCCACTTCACCCTTATATCTTATGCTTGCAGTAATTTGGGTTGTCCCTTTTCCTACACCAACGATAGCAGGTACCCCGTCGTTATATTCTACTTTTGCTACACTTTCATCACTGCTTTGTATATCAATTTTTTCTGATATGGCAAGATCTACTGCTTTACCATTGCTAAAGAGCCCTGATAAGCTTATGTTAGTGGAAGCGCCAATTAGAAGTCCTGTTGTTGATGTATTTATTGCTGCACTTTCAAGATTAACCTTTGGGCAATCAACTGCCGGATCAGCAAGGTCTGTAGAACCATAAATCTCCCATCCATCCAGATTTCCATTATTAAAACCTTCTTCGAATATTATATCTTCTGCAGTATAAACTTTAAAATTATCAAAATATGCACAACCATCGTGATAACTAGACCTTATATCACCTATATAACCTATTGCATTCATTCTCTTGCCAGGAGCTATTCTTTGTCCTGAATATGAACCTGCAATGCGTGCCTGTTTACCATTAATATAAATTTCAAATGTGTTGTCAGCTTTGAAATGAAGCATAAAGTTATACCATGTATCAGCAGAAATCTTAATGTCTATCTCTTGCCAATTTAATGGTCCATTTTCTGCTTTTATTAAATTCCCATGAAAAGGGAGCACCCAAAACATTACCATCTATATCTTTTATATTACCATCTACAGTGACGCTATATTTAGTTTCATATTCAAGGAAAGCCGAAATGGTAAATGTAATTGTTTTGCCTTCTACAGAAATACTTCCGGAGATTTCATTTCCCTGAGGATCTACTACTTTTATTAATCCGTCAATATTATCAGCTGAAATATTGTTATTAAAACTAACAACAACTGGTACATCAATGCCGTTACTTTGCCCTTGAGGACTATAAGAAACTATCGCAAGTCTAAAAATATCATCCTCGCTGAATTGATATGCTCCTATGTCAACTCCTGTAATTCTCTCAAGTCCTCTATAATCATGAGTAGGTGCATCTGCAGGTGTTCCATTGCCAATACAAATACTATCGCCTTTTAATCGGAAATCATTAATGCTGCTATCAATAAATGAGATGTTCCCAATAACAGCATTTTGCTCCGGAGCTGATGGAAGCGCCTTAAAATCTGTAAAACTTATTCCATCAGGATGTGTTGGACTTATGATCCCAATATTACCAGCTAGATTTTCATTATATGCGTTGTAATTGAACTGATTCAAGCCAACAATATCAGCTTCATTCATGCTTAGCAGATATAGGCCTCTTGTAATTATGTTATTACAGATCCTATTGTTTTGCGGGGTGCCTAAGGTTGGATGCGAAAGAATGTAGATATCACCTTTTGCATTGTTAAAAAGAGTATTGTTGTATATGGAGTTGTTACTACTATTGCCAAGTACATATATCCCATAATTTGTGTTATTATATACAATATTGTTGTAGACTTTTCCATTTTTCGTATCTCTTACTGTTGCTCCGCTATCACCTTGTGCTGCTGAAAATGTGCTTGAATATAATTTAAATGTATCTACTTTAAATAAAAGCACATCTCCGCCTGTAGAGTGTACATGTGAAATATTAATATTACTGCTGTCTGAAACTATTAATGTGTTTTTTGATCTTCCTCCGGAATAAGCTATATTAATTCCCTTGATAGTAATATCAGAGCATTTGCTAACTGAAAAATATTTTTCTGCTTGATTTATTATGCTAACAATCTCATTATCATAGTTTTCTATAACAATTCCGCTTTTACCGCTTAATACAGCTGCTTCATCAGTATAAGTACCTCCACGTATTACAAGTTCACTATTTGAAGGTATTACAGCTAATGCATGTGTAATTGTCCTAAAGGGGCTTTCGATACTTCCATCATTATTGTTATCACCATTAATAGATACATAAAATTTATTTTCATATTGAATAACATTTTGTGCACTAGTAACAATTTGCGATAAGTTTACAAAAAGAAAAATAAATACTAATAAATATGTAAGTATATTTCTTCTGGTAAAATTACCTAGTTTAAATTTACCCATTATCTTCACCTCTTTAAATTTAATTTTTTAAATTAGAAATAAAAATGTTTTGATAATTATAATTAAATGTAATTGATTTATTCTGATTACTTCATAATAGTTAATCTATTTACATAATTACGCTGCATAGTATGTCACTCAATAAAGAAACCCTTAAAAACAAGGTTTCTTTATTGAGTATTAAGTATTATATGAACAACAATTGTAAGATTGGAAAGGTTTATTGTTTATTGTTTTTTAATTGCTTTTTGTCTTTGCATAGTGGTCGTTAGCTTCTTTAAGCATTTGGTCTCCACCATTCTTTTTCCACTTTTCTACAAATTCATCAAAACTCTCGATTGGTTTCTTTCCTGTTATAATATTTATATAAGTTTCCTGCATTAAACTATGCAAATCAGTAGCAAATGTTGCGCCTGAAGGAATGTACAGTTTATACCCCATGTCTTCTATTCCATATCTGTCAAAACCTTTTTTCAGGAAGTTATCAAAATATGCACCATTTATCTTTCTGGTATTATTAACATCAGCCTGCCAGAAGAACGCTGCATATCCTACTTCGCCTGTAGCTCTTGCCGGATCGCTCTTATAAGGCTCAGCAATATTGTACACATCATATCCGGCTTCTTTAGTAACTATATGGTGGATACCCTCTTCACCATATCTGTTGAAAATATAGTTTTTATAATCTGCCATAGGCCAATTAAACATCTGAAGTATTCTGCCTAGCTTATCTGGCTCTACGTTTTTAGAAAATACATAACTTGCGCCGGTAGACAAAGGTAGCTTTGTTGTTCCCCTTGATTTCCCATCAGGTCCAAGAGGTGGGTTCCCAAATTCATATGTTGCATCAGGATTAATTTTTTTCATTTCATTGTAATTTGCACCACCGACCAGCCCGTTTCCTTCCTTCTGCCAGTGATAAGCACTGCCCATCGTTGAAACTCCAATTTTACTATTAACAAAATCTGTAGAAACTGCCCAATAACCGCCCTTATTTTCACCAGCAACAAACTCAGGGTCAATAAGGTCCATGCCGTACCATCTGCTCAAAAGTTTCAGGGCTTCTTTAGTACCGGGCTCTATAGCGCTATTTACAATTTTCCCATCCTTTTCAAGCCAGAAGGTGTTCCACCACATATCAATCATAGCACCATATGCGCCAAAAACTGGTCCAATTATAGTTCCTGAACATCCATATGTATCTTTGTTTCCATTTTTATCCGGATCATCATTTCTGAACTTTATAAGTGCTTCTTCCCATTCAGTGATTGTATCAGGAATCTTTTCTATTCCTACATTCCTAAGCCAGTCGTCTCTCCATACAATTGCATCACGGATCATGTAATTAGCTACAAGATAAGGTATACCATAGTTTTTGCCTTCAAATGTACATACACTCCAGGATTTTGGATCATCCCTGCTAATTGCCTTTAACATGTCCGGAGCATATTTGTTGATTACCTCTATTGGGAGTTCCTGTATCAATTCTCCATGCTGATAGCGTAAAAACCTATCTGATGATTTTGAAGGAAATACATCGGGAATGTCTCCAGAGGAAAGACGAATATTCAAAAGATCGTCCCACTTGCTGCTTTCAACAAAAACCGGTTTCAACTTAACATTAAACATTTCATTAAACTTTCTGCCGATATAACTGTCTTCATTTACTGGAGCGTTTGTCATAGTGAGATAGGTTATTTCATATACCTTCCCATCAATAGGCTGATATTTGTCCTTCTCTTCGTTTGCAGCTTTATTGTCTTTAGCGCTTTCACTTTTGGGTGTTGTATTATCTTTTGAAGAATCTTTGACAACACAGCCTGCAAATAATGACATAGCCATTAGGACAGCTATCATTAATGCTGTAAATTTGATAAATTTTTGCTTCATTGATTTTCCCTCCATTATTATTTTATTATTTTGTTGTTTTACTATATTAACAGACCTGGGTATTCAAATACACAGCCTGCCAATTAGTCAATTACACAGCTCTGTTACATTAATCTGCCGACTAACCTTTAACTGACCCTACCATAATTGAACCTATAAAATATTTCTGCAGGAACGGATATGTAAGAATAATAGGTATTGTTGTAACCATAATTGTACATGCTTTAATTATCTCCTGAGCTGGATTGTAATTATCCATAGTTCCTGTAACAGTTCTCTCTGACCCCCAATTAAGAACCTGATATAACACTACCTGAAGTACAACAAGTTCTTTTTTCGTAATATATAGAAGGCTGTCAAACCATGCATTCCAATGACCTACAGCAACCCATAAAGCTACCGTTGCAAGAATAGGCTTGCATATTGGAAGTATTATGCGAAATAATATTATTATGTCATTTGCTCCATCTATTTTAGCGGATTCCTCCAGGCTTTCAGGTAAAGATATCATATAATTCCTAATGAGAATAAGATTGTATGTTGAAACCAGTCCGGGAAGAATTAGTACCCATCTTGTATCTATGAGCCTCAGGCTTTTTATCAATAGATATGTAGGAATTAACCCTCCCCCAAAGAACATAGGTATTAAAATAATTGTTGTCCAGAATTTTCTGTTTGGGAGATATTTTTTTGACAAGGGATATGCTCCACATGATGTCACCAATACTGCCAGAAAGGTTCCGGATATTGTTCTTAGAACAGAATTTTTCAAGCCAGTTAATATTGCATCGGTCCTGAACAGTTGTTTATAGTATTCAAGAGTAAAACCTTTGGGTAAAAGGTTTAAACCATACTGGGCAGAAGAAGCCCCTTTGCTCACGGATATATTAAACACGTATAGAAAAGGATATATACATAACAATGAGAATATAATCAAACATATTGCATTAGCTACATCAAATACCATTTCTCCTGAACTTCTTTTTACTGTTGACATAAAACCTGACCTCCAAGAAATAATCTATATTTATACCAAAGTATTTTGTAATAATTGTTAAAATCTATACACTCTAAATAATCCTGTATTCATTATCGCTTATCTTTTTTAATATATAGTTTGTCAGGAAAATAAGAGCAATCGCTATTACATTTTTGAAAAGTCCAACTGCTGCGCCATAACTATATTGCATTAATACCATACCCATTCTATAGGTGTATGTACTAATAACATCACTTATCTGCATAACACCAGGGTTCATAAGGTTGAAAATCTGATCAAAATCATCGTGTATAATATTACCTATACTAAGTATAAAAACAAAGGTTATAATTGGCACAAGGGATGGAAGTGTAATCTTCACCGCTTTCTGGAATCTGCTTGCTCCATCTACTGTTGCAGCTTCGTATATCTCAGGATTTACGTTTGCCATACCAGCGAGGTATATTATAGTCCCCCAACCCACTTCCTTCCATATAGAAGTTATCACGAGCACAAATCTAAACCAGTTGGGATCTACAACAAAATATATTGGCTTAATATTCAAAGCATTCATTACATAGCCTACGGGTCCAATTGAAGGTGATAAAAACTGCTTTACTATACCTGACAGTATTACCCAAGATAAAAAATGTGGAAGATAGCTTATAGTTTGTACTGACCTTTTAAACCAGCTTACCCTTATTTCATTTAAAAGTATTGCAAGAATAATTGGTGCAGGAAATCCAAATAGAAACTTTAATCCGCTTATTATTAGTGTATTTTTAAATACTCTTAAAAAGTTATTACCTTGAAATATGAGCTTAAAATGCTCAAATCCAATCCATTCACTACCCCATATTCCCCTGGAAAATTTATAATCTTTAAAAGCAATTTGAATACCATACATTGGTGCATAATGAAATATACCAAAATATAAAAGGGTAGGTAAAAGCAATATGAACAAATATTTATTATCTTTGTACTTTTTTAAACCATTGATAACTTTATTTAAAATCACAATTCCGGAGTTTTGCTTTAAAACTCCATGTTCCTTGGTTTTATTTAGATTCAACGTTTTCGTTTCCATATAATATGATGCCTCCCTAAAGTCTTCAAAACAAAAACTTCTTTAAGTTGTCTTGTTTGTGTTTGGTTGTTCTTGCAATTGCTATTCTAACTTGAGTTAATATAAAACACAATTATATAGATTTCATATTCTTAAGAAATGTATTTATAATGTTTTAATATTCTTATAATATTTTAATATGGTTATATTTACCAATACAGTTAAATTGGCTTAAATAGCATATTACAGCACTTTTACTATGTATATTGATTAATAAGCGAATATTTTGAATAATCATTCCAGGCATGTTATAATAAAAACAATTAAGGAAATAAAACCTATATAATTTACGATTTGAAAGAGCTAATGAAGAATTTGCAAATCGTAAGTTACATCAAGGTAACAGAAGCAGGTTTAAATGTTTTAAACCTGTTCTATATAGCAGTTTTATATTTTTGTATTTATTGAAACGGTGTGATGCAATCCGATTGGCTGGTTGCATTTATGTTGTAATGGTGTCATACAAATATATAACAACCTGTAAAATCTAACAAGGTGAATAACGCAGAAATTTATTGTTAAGATATAAGGAGTATGCCTATGTATTCAGGAATTAAATTACCTGTACGTGCTCGGAATACAGTTTTAATAAGGTTCTTTCTCTACTTTTTAATGGTAATTCTTCTAACATTAACTACAATAAGCTACTTTTTGTATAATTACTTTTCATCCTTATTTAAAGATGAAGTTTTAAGTCTGAATAATAGAATACTTAGCCAAGTTTCTGATTTCTCAGATGCTTTTATATTAAAAAATATGAATGAGCTAGCTGCAGGTATTTCTATGCCATACCCACATGAAACTTTTATTTCACAATTTTTTTCAGATTCTGATGAGGATTACTGGAAAGTTATTCTTACTACCCGTAATAAGCTTGATAGCCTCATTTTTCAGAACAGGGATATTGTTGATTCTATCTATCTTTACTCAAAAGATAAGAAATTGGCATTATCTCAAAAGGTAATGAAATATATTGATGAAAAGGAAGCCAGAAATCTGGATGAATTTTCATGGATAAATCAGGCTTCCATGTCAAATTCAAGTGTTATATGGCTAAATACTCGAATTGCTAAGATATACGGTTCACAATCTGCAGATAATGGAAATATAATTACCCTTATCTGTACTTATCCTGTTTCATCTCGTCCGCAAGATGCAAAAGGATATGTAGCTGTTAACATTAGGGAAGAAGCCTTAAATAACCACCTTGTGAAATATAACTCAACGAAGCTTGGGCATTTGCTGATCGTCGATAAAAATGGTTCAATTATATCACACAGTGATAAGTCAAAACTATATAATGATATATCAAAGGAACGTTTTGTGAAGGAAATCATGTTGTCAGAGAAACCTAAAAGCTTTCAATCCAAATTTGAAAATACTGACTATATCATATCATTCAAACAATCAGCATATAACAACTGGTATTATGTAGCTATGGTTCCTACTGAACTCCTTTATCAGAAAGATTATCACATAAAAAGAAAAATTTTTGCTGCATCAATTACAATTTTCTTTATTGTACTTCTGGTTTCAAATGTTTTCACCTACAAAATGTATAAACCTTTAAAGAAATTACTTGATAAATTTGCATCTACAATAAATAGCGAAAAAAAGGGTAAATTGGATGAATATCTTATGCTGGAAAATGCGTTTACAGATATGTCTTTAAAGATAGATAATCTGGAGGATACACTTTGCAAGAATGTAGATATGATAGTGCATAACTATTTGATTGATCTCCTTAATAAACCCTCTATTGATAATCCTAACATTGGAACAACTCTTAACTCCTTGGGTGTAGCGTTTTCTGAGAAGTATTTTACTGTAATAATATTTAACATATCAAAAGCAGTAGTCGATTTGCATAAACAGACTGATATTCAACTTTGCAAATATAAGATATTCGAATATATAAAAATGGTTGATTCTACCAACACAGATAATTCATATATAGATATGGATAAAGGCACAGATACAAATACAAAACCAATCTGCCGCTATTATCCAATAGATACTGACAGCCGGACTATTTCTGTTATTGTTAACTCAAATATTAATGATCTGGCGCTTGTTCGTAATTTTATCACTCATACACAGTTTCACTGCTATAATAACTTTGGTTTTTACCTGACTGTGGGAGTTGGAAAATATTTTGACAATCTTCTTTCCGTACGCCAATCAAATATTGATGCAAAAATTGCAATACTTTATAAGTTCCTTCACCCGGGCCAAAATGAATTTTACTATGAGGAGATCAGCCGCAAACCTGCAAATCCTGAGGTTCTAAATCAGGATTACATGGAAAAACTCTTTAAGTCGCTAAAGCTTTGCAACATAACCGAAGTTAACAATATACTTGATACCCGTATATCAACAATCAGCAGCAACAATTTTAACTATCAATATATAAAGAAGGAAATATCTCAGTTAAGAAAACTTTATATTGAGTGTTTTGAAGAAATGAGTGTAAAGATCGACAGTAACTCTGAAATTAAAGACATATTTTTCTATCCTGGAGATGTCTTTGAATTCTTTGATGCTTGTAAAGTTATTTCAAATAAGTTTATTGACTACATGAAAGAGAAACGGACCAGCAAAACCTCAGAATTAATTGAATCCGTGGAACTGTATGTTTTGAATAATATTAACGGAAACCTTTCCCTTAATCTGGTTGCTGATTCATTACGTATTAGTCCTCAGCATTTAAGCAAAATTTTTAAAGAAGAAAAGGGTATTAATTTTATTGATTATGTAACTGACAAAAAAATAGATAAGGCAAAGAACCTTCTCTCAACAACAAACATGAGTTTGGATGAAATCTCAGTTTGTGTAGGCTATAGCCATGCTACCTATTTTTCAAGGAAGTTTAAGGAGTCTACAGGGTACACCCCTGGTGAATACAGGCAGCAAGAGGTGAAAAAGCAGTTGAAGTGAGTATTGAGGAACCGTCCTCAATGACTCACTTCAAAGTAACTTGCTGATTTTATTCACTTGCCTACTTATTCACTACATTTACTATATTTACTGCAATACTATATTTACTGTCTGCCACTTATTACCGATTACCAATTAGCTATTGTCGCTTACCAATTGTCAACAGCCTTACGTATTGGCAAATAACTCCTCAAATTCCTGTCCTTCGAGCTTCTCCTTCTCCATAAGACTGTTTGCTATGGAATGGAGCTTGCTGATATTTTCTTTTAAAATATCAATTATCTTAACGTAAGCAGTATCTATAATCTTTTTAACTTCATTGTCTATTTTGGCAGCTACTTGCTCACTATAGTTTCTGGTGTGAGCAAAATCCCTTCCCAGAAATACTTCATCTGTTTCGTTGCCAAATATAAGGTTTCCAAGGTTTTCACTCATTCCGTATTTGGTTATCATGTTTCTGGCAACACCATTTGCTTGCTTAAGGTCATTATAAGCACCTGTGCTTACTTCCCCAAGAACGATTTCCTCTGCAGCTCTTCCACCAAGAGCAATTGAAATCTGTTCCAGCAACTGACCCCTGGTAAGATAGGTCCTATCTTCATCAGGTTTAAAAGCTGTATATCCGCCTGCTCTTCCTGAAGGTATTATGGAAATCCTGTCGACCTTGTCGGTAGATGATATTACTTTGACAGCAATAGCATGACCAGCTTCATGGTATGCAGTGAGTTTCTTTTCTTTCTCACTCATTACCCTGCTTTTCTTTTCAGGCCCCATAATAACTTTGAAAGTGGCTTCTTTAATTTCTTCCATTTCCACTTTTCTTTTATTTTTTCTTGCTGCAAGTAGAGCCGCCTCATTTAAAAGATTTTCCAGGTCGGCACCCGTAAACCCGGGTGTGCTCTTTGCAAGTTCATCAAGCTTTACATCCTGAGAAAGAGGTTTGCCTCTTGAATGAACTTTCAATATTTCTTCTCTTCCCTTAATATCAGGTAATCCTACAAATATTCGTCTGTCAAATCTTCCCGGTCTCAATAAGGCAGGGTCAAGAATATCAGGCCTGTTTGTTGCTGCTAATACGATAACACCCTCATTTTCTCCAAAGCCATCCATCTCAACCAGCAGCTGATTCAGAGTTTGCTCCCTTTCATCATGTCCGCCACCCAAGCCGGCTCCTCTGTGTCTTCCCACTGCGTCAATTTCATCAATAAATACTATACATGGGGCGTTTTTTTTGGCTTGATCAAAAAGATCTCTTACTCTGGATGCACCTACACCAACAAACATCTCCACGAAATCTGAACCACTGATGCTGAAAAACGGCACTCCGGCTTCTCCTGATACAGCCCTTGCAAGAAGAGTTTTGCCTGTACCCGGAGGACCAACAAGGAGCACTCCTTTAGGTATTCTGGCACCAAGCTCAATAAACTTTCTTGGTTGCTTGAGGAACTCAACTATTTCCTCCAACTCCTCTTTTTCTTCATCAGCACCAGCCACATCATTGAAAGTTACTTTCCTTTTCTCATCAGTACTCATTTTTGCCCTGCTTTTACCGAATGACATAACCCGGTTTCCACCACCGCCCTGCGACTGCTGTAGGAAAAATACCCAAAACAGTACAAAGATAACAATAAGCCCTACAGTGGGCAATATCGCTATCCACCATGGAGCCGTCTGCGGAAAAGCGGTTTTAAATCTTATTTGCTGGGCCTTAATAGGACTGGAAACTTCATTCATAAATGAAGATAAATCCGGTATATATATGACATACCGATTAACTCTGTCAGTAATATATGGCTTTTTCAAAACAACAGTTGCTTTTTGATTGTCAAGAAGAATTTCACTTACATTATTATTTTGGATTTCCCTTATGAGATCTGAGTAATCCATATCTACAGGATTATCAGTTCCCTGTGATAAAGCCAATATAAATAATATTATTACAAATAGTACTATATAGAAGCTCAATCCCTTTAAATATTTCAAATATCTCCCTCCCTGCCTGCAGTCCAATCATTGGGTTTGGCAGAATTCAATGTTCTTTATTTACCATTAATGCAGCATTTTTCCCGTTATTTTATCTTAGCATATATAAATTTAAAATACAATAAAATATATCATAAAAAAGGAACCCTTTTTTTTAATACATTTTAATAATGCCTTAATCATGTCTGTAAACATTCGGATCGAGTATGCATAAATCCGGTAAATTTCTATATCTCTCAGCAAAGTCAAGTCCATAACCGATAACAAACTCATTAGGGATTTCTATTCCCTTATAATCAACATTGATATCCACCAATCTCCTTGAAGGTTTATCAAATATGGAACAGATTTTAACACTTTTAGGACCTCTTGTGCTGAAAAGGTTCTTTAAATGGTTTAATGTAAGCCCTGTATCCACAATATCCTCAACAATAAGAACATGCTTGTCGGAAATACTTACATCCATATCCTTAATAAGCCGAACTACACCAGATGATTTTGTACCATCAGCATAGCTGGAAACAGCTATAAAATCCATATCAACAGGAATAGTAATTTCCCTGATCAAATCTGCAAGAAAAATAAACGCTCCTTTTAATACTCCAATCAGGACCAATTCCTTACCTTCATAATCTTTAGAAATTATCTGTCCGAGTTCTCTTACCTTTTCAGCTATTTTCTCTCTCGAAACCAATACTTCCTTTATTTCACTTCTATTAGTAACATTATTAACAGCAACATTAGCAGCATTATTAGTACTTTTATTTGTACCCATGTTTTCACCCCATCATTTATTGCAGAAAATATTAAATTAACACCATATCAAATTCAATTTATCATTTTAGTAATTTGTATTTAACTTTTAATATACTTTTAGTATTTTCAGTTACTTTAAATTTATCACTGATTCTGTATCCGACAACCCAGATTATTTCATTATCTTTCGCCAATAATGGTATTAAGTCCCTCTTTTCTGCAGGAATTTTTCTGTCTATCATATATTCCTTAAGCTTTTTAGTGCCGGTTGATTTAAGAGGTTTTATCACATCACCTTTTTCACGGCTTCTTACAGTTACTTCAGCACCTTCTTTCAGTTTTTCGTAATCAAAAAATTGTACCAGTGAATTATATCCCATATTTCTGAATTTCTCAATATTAAATATTTCATCAAATGTTTCTCTATTTAATATCGTTGCTTCCAGACTTGCATTAAGAGATGCCATATAGGCAACTCCAGGCAATATGGCTTTGTATCTGAAACTTCCCGGCTCCAGATCGTCTGGATTTTCTATTGTCTTAATATCGGGGTTGTTTAACTCATTCTTATAATTGTTATTTACATATATTTTTAAAATATCATAGGACTTTGCAGCTCTAATACCAAAGGGAAGGTGTATTTCCGCTCCTGTTCGCCCATCCAGGCACAGTTCAAGTATTTTGTCTATATGTATACTTTCAATACACTTTAAATTTCCTCTGACACTATATACCGCTTTTCTTATTACTCTTCTCCTAATTGCATTATGTAAACTTCTTATGCGCCTGATATCCAAATTCACCATATTCTTAACATTCTTAATGTAATTACCTTCATCACCGTTCTTATCATACAGCAGGCACCTTTTATATTCCTCATCTGCAGTTAAATCCATATAACTGTAGTCATCTCTTATTAGGTCAGCCATCCTGTTAATGCTTTCTACAATATTAATATAAAAGTTATGAGATATAAACGGTATAAGCTCTAACCTGACTTTGTTTCTTGTATAAATACTTTGAAGGTTCGTACTGTCAGTCCGGGTTTTCAGGTTGTGCTCCCTGCAATACTCCTCAATTTCTTTTCTTTCAATATCTAACAAAGGTCTGATTATTCTGTTTCTTTTATAGTCCATTCCTCTCAGCCCGTCAAGTCCGGTACCCCTTATTATGTTCATAATAATAGTCTCAGCCTGATCATTTCTGTTATGAGCTACAGCAACCTTGCAGTTGCCGATTTTATCTGCCAGAGTATTAAACTGTCCATATCTTGCTTCTCTTGCAGCTTCCTCTATTGATATATTTTGTTTTTCTGCAATGTCCCCTACGTTCAGGGATACGGTAAAAAGCTGAATCCCCAGGCTCTCACACAACTCCTTTACATATCTTTCATCCATATCCGATTCCTCACCACGAAGCATATGATTAACATGAACAGCATATAGTTTTATCCTCATTTCATGAGAAAAAGAATATAGTATGTGCAGCAGACATACAGAATCCGGCCCTCCGGAAACCCCGACAAGGATATTATCCCCAGGTTCTATAAGGTCATGTTCTCTTATTGTATCAAGCACTCTATCCGGTACTTTATCCGGTACTTTACCCGGTATTTTGTCAGGTACTTTGACCGGTACTTTGCCTAGTAATTTGTCCGGTAATTTATTCTGGCCTTTATTTAGCATTTTATTCTGGTATTTACTCCTTTTTAATGGTCTTTACTCCTTTTTTAAATTCCCGAATTTTGTATATTGCCCAAGCCAGATTAATTCTACGGTACCTGTTGAACCGTTTCTGTGTTTTGCTATTATTACCTCGGCAATATTCTTTTTCTCAGTCTCGGGATTATAGTAATCATCTCTATATAAAAACATAACCATATCCGCATCCTGTTCAATAGCTCCTGATTCTCTTAAATCACTGAGAATAGGCCTGTGGTCGGTCCTGGCTTCCGGTGCTCTGCTTAGCTGTGATAGAGTTATTACAGGAACATTTATTTCTTTTGCCAATATTTTTAGTGAACGGGATATTTCCGATATTTCCTGCTGCCTGTTTTCAGTTCTTCCTCGTCCCTGCATCAACTGCAAATAGTCAATTACCACCAGTCCAAGATTTTTCTCAAGTTTCAGGCGCCTGCATTTAGCTCTAATCTCCATTACAGAACTTCCCGGAGTATCATCAATATAAATCGGGGCTTCTGATAGCGGACCTAAAGTACGAGCAATTTTGTCCCAGTCTTCATCTTCCAGACTCCCCGTCCTCATTTTTTGGCTATCGATCAAAGCTTCGCTGCATAACAGTCTGTTTACAAGCTGCTCCTTGGACATTTCAAGATTGAAAATGGCTACAGGTATCTTTTTGTAAACTGAAGCATATTGAGCAATGTTAAGAGCAAAAGCAGTTTTACCCATAGCAGGTCTGGCAGCAATCAATATTAAATCAGAATTCTGAAAGCCTGATGTTTTATAATCCAGGTCCACAAACCCCGATGGCACACCAGTTATATAGTCTTTATTATTGTAGAGTTCTTCAAGGCGATTAAAGGTATCAACAAGTATTTCCTTAACATGATAAAAACCTTTTGAACTGCGTTTTTGAAGGATATCAAAAATATTCTTTTCAGCTGTATCAAGAATAATAGAAACTTCTTCTGCAGCTTCATAGCTCATACCTGTAATTTCAGAAGAAGCTCTTATAAGTTTTCTCAATATTGATTTTTCTTCAATAATATTTGCATAATATTTTGCATTTGCAGTTGTATGTACGCCTGTTGCTATATTGGTAAGGTACTCCAGTCCGCCCGTTTTTTCCAATGTACCCCTTAACTTAAGCTGCTCTGCTGTTGTTATAATATCAACAGGTTCACCTTTATCAAAAAGGTCCATAATTGCATCAAATATTTCTGCATTGTCATCCCTGTAGAAATCTTCCTTTTTCAGAATTTCAATAACAACAGGTATAACCTCCTTGTCCAAAAGCATCGAACCAAGGACAGACTGCTCTGCTTCAATATTTTGTGGTGGTATTCTTCCAAGTAAATTCAATTCTGTCATTTCTTATAATCCTCAATTTAATATTTCTGCGAAATATCAATGCCATCACTCCCGCAGAATGGCTATTATGTCATCAATGTTATCATTCCTGCACAACATTAACTTTTACAGTAGTGGAAACCCCGGGGTAAAGCCTTATCTCCACATCGGTTGTTCCAAGACTTTTTATAGCATCAGCAAGATGGATTTTCTTTTTATCAATATCAAGTTTAAAGCTTTTATTCAATCTATCTGCAATATCCATTGATGTAATAGATCCAAAAAGTTTCCCGTTTTCTCCTGCCTTC
>DAOSDD010000096.1:0-14849 GCA_035362115.1 Clostridiales bacterium
CAAAATTTCTTACGTCAGTTGAAACTTAATATAGTACCGAGAGGCCCTAGGATAACGGAGGCACTATTACTCTGGACATTGAATATGTGTAATGATCATAAAAATAATAGTATTTAAACCTGTAATACTGGGTATGATATATCTTATAAAGAATACCCAATAGATTAGCCAATGAGAAGTCTCCGTACTTACTTCAGCATGCTCACAACCCTGTTGATTGGTTCCCTTGGAGTGACGAGGCGTTTCAGAAAGCGAAAGCAGAAGATAAACCTGTTTTTTTATCTATTGGGTATAGCTGAATTTGCTGTTAATTTCGCACTTGTCACTGATGGCAAACCGGTTACTAGAACCAAATATTATGGGTTACGGGATGACGGTAGTATTATTCCTGTTCTTCTGATTGTATTTATTTATGACAGCAATTGAAATAACAGCGTACCCGCCTAGAAGCACACCTGCAACAATCCATAATCCTGCAAATTGTAACTTTAATATCATGATGCTACTAAATAAGGAAGCGCATAGTGATCCGATTTGCACCACCAGAGAATTCAGTGAAAGCATGCTTGCGCGCATGTGATTTTGTGTAAATTTGTTAATTAAAGCACTTTCAGCCAAATTGCTGGCTCCTAAGGCCATATATATAAAGGCATAACAGACAACAAAGCTTATTGAGTTTTTTTGAATTGCAAAAATAACAATACAGCCGGCAAATACAATACGGCAAATGTTATAGACATTCCACCATTTGTTAATGTACTTATCTAATATTTTTTTAACAATAGTATTTCCAAAGGCTACTGAAAAAAAGCCTATAAAGGTTATAAAGCCCAGCATCCATGTGCTTTCCTGAGTATTTGACATTTGCATAAAAGCAGGCTGCCAATAGGTCTCTACGGTGAAAAACAAAAAACCTAAAAAGAAAACCCCAATAAATACAAAACCTAACTCGTGTACGGAAGTTAAAACCTGTTTGCCCTGCTTTACATGCTCCATTAATGTGGTGTGATGGCTTTTACCATGTAATGGTTGCTCTTTTACAAAAAACAGGCACAAGATAAAAAGTATTGCAGTAAGTACTAAGCGCACAACTATATTTGTTAAATAAGTGCCGGTAGCATTAGCTATAATTCCTCCAGCAATAGCGCCGACCGCCAGGCCGACACTTTCCAGGATGGATATACGGGCGGTTACTCCGGCAAGGCAGCATTCTCCATGCAGGTCAATGGCCTGTTCTATAAATAATGCATCCAAACTTCCTGAAGAAAAAGCCCGACCCATGCCGAAAAATATCATTGCAAATATCAGCCAACCCATACTGTTTGCCATAATTAACAGCGAAAAGGACATTAACATGAACACAGTAGACATCAGGAATATCATTTTGCGTCCATATATATCCGCACATACACCGCTTGGTAACTCCAGGCACAGAACAGTCACTGAATATATTCCAACAAGCAAAGGGAGAGTCTGCAGGGTTGCACCTCTCTCCATTAAAACCAGATTAAGAACAGGTAACAATATACCCAAAGAAAAATTGTTAACAGCAATAATCACTTGTTGCAGCTTACCCATCACATATATCCCCCGCTTTATATGCAATAATTGCATATTCCCATGGAGTGCTGCCGGTTATTGGCCTGGAATGCTGCTCTAGAAATGATACAATAAGTTTCATTAATACATCAGATTCCTGCTCGTTTAAATGAGCAACACCGGTCAGAATATCTCCCCATTTCCACATACTTTTTAAGTCGTTATTCCCCTGCAGGCTCGTCCGCTTTTTCATCTGTTTGCAAAAACCATCATACACCTGTGCAATTGAATCCTGCATCAGTGCAAATCTCTGCAAAGACAGATCATCTGATCTATCCAGGCCTATCTGTACCAGTACTTGAGCCCGTCTATAAAAACTGGCTCTTATACCGTTTATTAATGCAATATGATCTAACTCTATAAGTCCGAGGGACATGAGCTTCTTTATATGGTGCTGTACACTTGAAGCAGATATCTTGAGTTTATCAGAAAGCGCCTTTGGAGTCATTGGATCTTTTGAAATGCTTAATTCGCGTAACAGCTGCTGCCGTACAGGACTCATATAGATATTTAGCTCTTCCCTGGTTGTAAGTTTAATCTTTTTCATAAGGAAACACCTCCATACGTTACATACATTATAACATTACGAACCGTGCAACGTCAAGCATATAGTATACCACATGAGGCTGTTTCTCGTTTGTTTTTTTTATAGCAAATCAATAAATTTATTGTTTTTATCTAATTAGGGTAATAATAAACAAAACATTTTTTTAGGAGTTGAAAATAAATGAATGAACATAAATATACAAACCGCCTTTCCCAGGAAAAGTCTCCCTACTTGCTCTAACACGCCCATAATTCTGTTGATTGGTTTTCTTGGTCTGAAAAAGCCTTTACAAAAGCAATCATAGAGGACAAACCAATATTCCTCAGCATCGGCTATTCTACATGTCACTGGTGTCGTGCCCGTTATTAACAGCAATAAAGAGCCTTCTCACGCCTGCATTTGAATGCCTTTCTCACCATTCAATATTTTCTATATTGTGTTTGATAAATATGCATCAGATTGAATTAGATATGTACGTTAGAATCTCCAATCTTCAACTTCCATGAACTTCTCAAGATCCATACATTTCACATTGAAGTGTTCACAAATATTTGGAATTTTAGCTCCGTGTGGCTTGTTAGCTTCATTAGTTACTACAGTTCCGTCAATTATCTTTGCCTTTGCTATAACGAAGGGGTCAGCAACAGGTTTACCACTTAGTAGATTCTTTCGAGATATGATAACCTGGAAGTGTTCAACCTTAAATATTTCTTGAACAAATTGCATTTCCTCCAAGGTCGGTATTGTGAATAATTCGGTGTTCTGCTTCGCCCATTGGTTGATTCTTCTCTCCTTGTTATGATGTCCATTAATCTCATTCCTTACTTCTCGAACCGATACAACTTGTCCGCTTTCAACGGATTGATAGAACCTCCTCCAAAGAGTAGGAAATCGTGATTCATAATAATAATCAAACAAGTGCATCAATGCACTTGAATCAAATACGTAGATATTCATCTTGACCACCTCCTATGAAGTGATAGCTCTAATGAATTCAGGTTATCTATCTTCATATTCAGGTAGTCAGCTAACTGCATATCATTTATTGTTTTCCTATAATAAGCATTGAAGGCAATTTCAAGGTATTTGTCTCCAAGATAGGCGATTTGAGTATTGTAGTAATCTCCTCCGCCCTTACTCCCAAGTTTCTTCTTCTTTGCTTCCTCAATCCATTTGGTAGTCAGTTCCTTGTAAGTCGATTCACTTACAGCACCTCTATCAAGGAACTTCCTCAAGATAACCTCTCTGCTTACCTTGTATATGACAGCCAACTTAGCAATAGAAGCCTCGTCAACTCTCATTCCTCTCACAGATAAGTCAAAATCATCGGATGGAACAAGAATCTCGGCAGCAAGTCTATTGCATAGTATTTCAATATCTCTATCCTGTTCAGATAATATGTTAACAAAATCATCATTCAGTTTGTCTATACCACTTATTTCAAGCAAAAGGTGCCCTAACTCATGAAACAATGTAAATATCTGTCTTGTTTTAGCCATTGAGTTGTTAATAATAATTAGAGGGAATACTTTATCATATAAGCAGAAACCAGAGAAATCATCATTCCTAAATGCTTCCTTAAAAACAAACACACCCGAATCTTCAAAGGCCTCTCTCCAGGTTTCTAATGCAGTTTCAATAGTGTCCCAACTCTTTTGTTTACTTAAAGATATATCCAGGTATTCTCTTATATAAGTTGCTATCTCTTTAAGATCATGGCCAACTATATCCTTCAAGTCATTTGGCAGTTGTTTGCTTGAAGGGTTTACTCCATTACATAGTTCATAAAGATTCTCCTGTTTAACCCTTGCCTTCCTTATCTGTCTGATTAAAGTAGAAGGTAATCTATTGAACTCTGCTTCCGTAATTGTTCTAAATGATTTCTTAATATCATCTTCCTTTGGTGGATGAGGAAAGAAGAACACAGCTATTGGTCTTTTATAGACTTCATAAGCCAGCTTCTCAAGCTGAGCATATGATGGTGAAGCTAATCCCTTTTCCCATGCTTCAATTACTTCAAAACTCTTCTTAAGTTTTACCATTACTTCATCTACTGTTAGGTTGGCTGATTCCCTTGCCCACCTCATAACATCTGGGTTTACCGGAGCCTTCACCATTTTACTCACCTCTTTTGAAACATGGTCTAAGGGTATTATACCATTTATCGGTATATAAAACTACAAAGATAAGATTATTCGTAATATATATCCCAAATTCAAATCACAATCGAATTTATCCCCGAATAATGGGTATTATACATAAAGAAGCAGATGTACTAACTGCCTCTTTATACTATTAGAACAAATTACGCATTAGTAAATCGTATAAGATAAAGGAAGTGATGCCCACATGTCAACTAATAAACAAGCCAATAGACTGATCCATGAAAAGTCTCCCTACTTACTTCAACACG
Organism: Clostridiales bacterium; assembly: GCA_035362115.1. Lineage (GTDB taxonomy): Bacteria > Bacillota > Clostridia > Acetivibrionales > DUMC01 > DUMC01. The sequence continues at coordinate 4,560 of DAOSDD010000096.1, forward strand.
CTCACAACCCTGTAAACTGGTTTCCTTGGAGTGATGAAGCTTTTCATAAAGCCAAGTTAGAAGATAAACCTATCTTCCTTTCCATCGGCTACTCCACCTGTCACTGGTGTCATTCCGATTACTATAACCATTTAGAAACCTTATATATCAATGCTTATGATCTTTTTAATTTTGGCTATATTAAAGAACAGTGTTGATTTTATTACATAATAACAAGAGGTCAGTGTGCCTCCTTGTTCCATAATATAAGGATTGTACGCATCTAAATGTTTATTTAATGTTATTTTTCTTTATATAAGCCATAATAAATCCACCCATTGTTGCAATCGATAATATTGGACCTAATTCAGCAGCATTCATTCCGTAACCAATACTGGTGCCTATCACGCCAATAACAATAGTCACGATAATCCCAATTATAATCATCTTCATCCCCTCCTTTAAATATAGTGATTTTAATTTCATATAATTCTACAATTGTGAAATAGCTATATAAAGATTATATCATTTCCAACACATTTTATCAAATACAATATTACTACCATTACTTAAAAATCATTTTAATTATTGATTAAGAATCTTCCTGTAAAGAAGATATGATTCCTTACTCCTTAATACCTAATTAGCCCGAAAAACTGATTTTTGTAAATTGGGCAATTCTTTATGTTGCAAGGACTTTAGCAAGTATAATAGCAGAATATTTTTATGTGTGGGCAAACATAGACTATGAGTAGATTTTAGAGCAAGTTATTTAAAACGGATAAAAAAACCGAAAAATTATGATTGTAAAAATTCTATGAGCTTAAATGGTAAACAGTAAGGATTCTTTAAACTCCCTCACACTATAAAAAATATCCTGAAATAATGCAGCTTTTTGAGTTTATTAAACATGTCTATTTTTCGAGAATATTAGTGATCTAAATTATAATAACTGTAGTAGCAAATTAGGAAACATAGACCATTGCTATTTTCCCTATATTCATGTTTCCCGAAATATTACTGGGTTCCTCTGTTTATTTGCGTTATGATGATGTGACCAATTGTAATCAACTAAATTAGGATTGGCAAAAAAACATTGGGAAGGTGCTGATGGAAAATTGAGAGAAACAACATTGCGTCAAATTGTATATTCCGCAGTCAGTATAATACTAAAACAAGATGGGTTAACAAGAACAGAATTACATGAATTGGCAGACTTTATACTTGACAATAGTAGTTTGAATCTTTCCGCAGAAAAAATTTGTTTGGCGGAGGGAAACTATTTTGGTGTCGGAGAATATAACAAGGATCGGGGTTTTGCCCTGCCACGTTTTATAACCTTTGAACTTACACGACCGAGTGCTTTTGACATTATGAATAATAATAAGAGTAAAACTTGGAGGTTGCGTTCCCACGAGACATTTGAAGAACTTGAGAACTATCTAACGTATTCAAGGCAAGATCAACCTGCTGTTTTTATTGATGGTACCCATACAGAATATAATTTAATGGGTACAGAAACTTGGGGTTATGAAGTACAATGGATAGGCTGTGACGCTGTATATATTGCTACATATGTATTAAATAATAAAGAAGAAAAGGAACTTATAAATAGTAAGCTGCAACTACAAAGAAAGTTGATTGAGCTCGTGGAGCAAGGGGCAGAAGAAATTCAAGCCTATAATGTAGTCCAGGGTGAAAATATGCCATTCAAAGTGCAGGGTGTTTTATATAATTCTAATCAGTTAAAGGATAATCGAAAAGGTTTGGTTTGGGTAACTAAGAACGAGGATGAATGCGAAGATCCTTTTTAATTAAGTGATTTTAGCTTCAGAACTATATATATCTAAGCGAAAGACACTACATGAGGGGTAGTGTCTTTTGTTTTATAGAATAGCACTACTTGACCAATCAACGGGTATAACATCATCGTTGTCTAAATTATTAGCAGTAACCTCTTCTATATCGCTCCATAAAGTTCGCTTTAATGAAGATAATTCATTTTGAATATTCTGTAGTAAAAGCTGGTTTCTGCTAATTGTTTGTATCGCAGGAGGTTGTCCGTTAGAGTCAAGGGTCTCTGGGCTACCATGAATAAGCTTTTCATATTCATTTCTTATATCTTCAACAGAATTTGAAGAATTCAAGATATCTTCGAAATCATCAAATCTTTTTTCATTAAGCAGATATATAGTGTCATCAGCGCTGAGCTGTAGAAATTTACCAATGGCTGTGAGGGGATCATTGTACCAGTTTCCAGCATTTTTAATTAAAAGCTCCAGAGCATTTATTACTAATGGTAAATTGATTTCTTTTTTCAGTTTAAAGGTTTTTAATATCTTAAAGGCATCAGAGCTTAACCCTGTTTCTTGGAAGATAGCTTGTGTATCTGCCTTAGGTTCAACGACCTCATCTTTAACTAAAAAATCTACACTCACACCTAATCCCTCGGACAGCTTAACAACAGTATCCATTCTTGGTATTGTACCGTTAATATATGAGTTTATCTGTTGCTTAGGCACACCAGTAATGCTTTCAATTTCAGACTGGGTTAATTCGGGAATACCTAAATGTTCAAATTCACCTTCAGTTATTCCTTCAAGTTTACGAGAAATAGCGGTTTTGTTATATTTGCCCATGTTAAATATCTCCTTGTATAAAGTGTTTTAGACGATTATCTCATAATATTGGTAATTTATCAAGGATTAAAAACTTAAGTTGTCATGAATAAATGACAAAATGTTAAACAATATGGGTATTTCAAATAATTGTAATTATTTCATGTAAGTTCTTTTGAAGTGATTGACGGCGGAATTCATATATGCGATACTTAGGTCGGTAATTAAATAATGACAGTATTAGTATTAAGTAATTATATAATTACAAAGTTAAAGGTGGTAAAAAGCATGACGGAATCGGTAAACAGATTAATAAGGTAATACAGTAGAAAATTTAAAACAGAAAGGGGTAAACGAAATGGGAGCTATGAAAAATGAGGGGAAACAAAGCAAGGCAGTAAACAACGTATTTGGCATGACTGGGTTTATTAACGGTGCTGTTCCCTTTGGATATAAGGTTAATAAAAATAAAGAATTAGGCAGATAAAAAAGAAATGAAATTCAGGAGGTAAATATGAAAAATATTACATTTATAGTAACGGAAGCAACAGCAAGGGATATGGGATATAGCGGAAACGCTGATTTGGTGAGAGTTAATCTACAAGTGGATTTGTCAAGGCTCTCGTATAAAGCACGAAAACTTGCAGAATCAGTATGGACCTTAGAAAGAGCCGATGATTTAAGTAAAGTGTACGTAACTGGACCTACCCAAAGAGAATTGTATATAAAAGATGGGAGATTAGATGAATTAAAACGCTATGAATGTATTTACGGCAGTGAATATTTTGATAAGCCAACGGTTATTGTGTGGGGTTGGGATTGCTTAAAAAAACATGAGACACCAGAAGAATATTTTGAACGTCATGTCAAAATGATTGGAGAAGCAGGTGGCTTCCCATTTCAGTAGTTGGTAAAAGGAATTAAGAAATGAGTTGTATCTCTTATTGATACAACTCACCAAAATTAAAGATTTAGGGGTATATATTATATGGCAAATACAATGAAAACAAAGATTAGACTACCTATAAGCACCAGTTCACTTGAAGCTATAAAGAAAGAGTTTCAGCATATATCAGTAGAAAAAGATGGTGTATATGCGATAACCAGAGGGTTTGTATTACATAATCTTCTAAAAGCACTTTCAAAAGAAAATAATGAGGAGATAATTGCTGAACACTCATCAAGTATCGATTGGTATTCTACGTTATATATAGAGCGATACAAAGATGGCAATAGCGAAACAATTAAAACAAAAACCAGCGAGATTATTATGTATGAAATTACTGATCCAGAAGAAATTGAGGAGATATTGAATGAGCAGGAGAGTTGTTAATAAAAATTTAATACCTGCACTACTAGCAGGTGCAGTAGGACAAACACCTAAGCAATCGGCAACCGATTTGAAAATGCTACATGATTACAATTTTGCATTTAATATAATTCTAATTGCGGCTGATGATATTGTGAATCTAGGTGATAAGATTGATATGAATTGGTGTATACAAACTGCGTACGAGCTTGATAACGGTCCAAAAAAATACTTTTGGGAGGTATAACATGTATTCAAATGTAAGGGGAAAGTTGGTAGAAAGCAAAGTTATCACAATAGCGCCGAAAGGGCTGAAGGAGTATATAGTTAATAAATTGGATTCTGGTTTAGAGATTAATGAAACTCAAATATGGAAACTAAGGGCAAGAACATTTGAAAAACAGAGGTTATCAATGGTAAAATTTTTGAGGATGAGGATATTTTTGCCTTTGCAAGATTCATTGAGCTTCAACTATGGCAGGAATACAACGTCTTATCAGATATAGTTCAAGCAATATTCTATCTTGGTGATGGGTCAAGTCATAATAAAATGATAGCATTGGATCAGGTAAGAACGGCATTAGATATTACTTTGATTTTGATTATGAAAGCCAGGGCAAGAAAGAAACAAAGGGGTAATTCATATGTTAATTACATACAAAGCTAATAATGATGAAATCAGATTCGCTGATCCTGATATTAACGAGCTCAGTAAGGAACAAGTTATTATTGAACTGGGAAAATCCAAGTTCAGACTAAATAAGCTGCAACAGCAAATAGATAGAGAAAAGGCACTGCATGAAAAACTTTTAAAGCGGCGCCTTGAATTCTATAAGTATGAAAAGGCGGAAGAACTAAAAGCAAATAACAATATGAATCTTTCCAGCAAAAAGAGCCAGATTGAATTGTACTACTCACAGGGTAAGGGCTATGATGAGATTGCTCTGCTCACAGAAGCCTCCCCTGCCTATATCTATAATGTGGTATGCAGCTACAGAAAGAAAAATACTGTACCAATCAAAAACCCAGAAAAAACAGAAATAGAAGAAGCCATAATAATGTATAGTAGAGTTAATAAAAACATTAAAGAGATTGCTAAAAATTCAAATGTAAGCAGGCAGTATGTGTATAAGGTCCTTAAAAAGCACAATATCCCCTACCCTTCTATAAAAAGAAAGTAAGTTAGAACGAGTTTACAAGATTGAATGTTAGGGTAGTTTACAAAGAGTAAAAAATAAAGGTTAAAATAGATCGATCCCCTCACTTTTAGCAATACTAAATCAACGAAATGCACAAACGACAACTGAACGCTTGATTTTGGAACTAAAAAAGAAATTAGGAAATATAAATTAAAAAATAATACCTGATTGGTTATAGAATAGTTCAATATAATCAATATAAAACTGGGTATTGTAAAAAATGAATACTACAGTTATAAAAAAGTAATAGACATAAATAAAGATTAATAGAAGTAATGAATAAGAGAGAAAAATGGAGAAAAATTTTTCGGAGGTTCAAAGTTGAACAAAAATTCTCGGAGGTTCAATACAAGGCGAAAAGTAGAAATGCTAATAGGATGGATCGATGTAAATAGCGATATATCAGCTGTGAGTAGGGTCAAGTAGTATTAAAAACAGAATATAAAGTGGATTTTTGGGATAGTGTTTCATAGCACTATCTTTTTTAATATCAAAAATATCTCAATCGATAGCAAAAGTATTGAAAAAGCAAGACCTATGTGATATTATATATAGCAATTTATGGGAGGTACGCTTATATGGGATTTAGTTATGACAAGCTCTGGAAGCTTCTAATAGATAAGAAAATGAAAAAAGTAGATCTTGGGAATAAGGCTGCTATTGGCCCAAATACAATGGCACGACTTTCTAAGGGGCAGCCAGTTCAAATGAATGTGCTGGGCAAGATTTGTAAGGAATTGCAATGTAATATTGGTGATATTGTTGATTATATAGACGAGGCAGGTGGTGATAGTAAATGAGTGCAAAAGAAGCCAAGGCGAGAATTAAGATAAACAAATTACTTGAAGAAGCTGGCTGGAGATTCTTTGATGAGGATGGAAAACCAGCAAATATCCAAGTAGAACCTAATGTAAAAATCTCTAAAAAACAAGTAGATGATATGGGTGAAAATTTTGATAAGGTCAAGAATGGGTTTATTGATTTTTTGTTGCTTGACGACAAAGGGCATCCATTTATTGTGCTTGAAGCCAAATCAGAGGATAAAGATCCGTTGGTGGGTAAAGAGCAAGCAAGAGAATATGCAAAATCACTATTCATAAAGTATGTTATCCTTTCAAATGGGAACCAGCATTATTTCTGGAATATTTACAAGGGTAATCCACAGATCATCACCAGCTTTCCGAACTGTGAAAGCATCAGAGAAAATAAAGCTTTTAATGCGGATCCATCAAGATTATATAATGAGGATGTAAAAGAAGATTATATTGCGGTAGTCAAAAATCCGAGATATGCGGAAGCACCAGAATATCAAAATCCTGAAACAAGAAAAAAGTTTCTAAAGGACAGTGGATTAAGATTTTTAAGACCTTATCAGCTCAATGCAGTTAAAGCCTTGCAGAAATCAGTAAAAAAAGGTAACCAGAGATTTTTGTTTGAAATGGCAACAGGAACAGGTAAAACTTTAACGTCTGCAGCAGTAATTAGATTGTTTTTAAGAAGCGGAAATGCTCATAGGATATTATTTTTAGTAGATAGAATTGAGTTGGAAAATCAGGCAAAGAAAAACTTTCAGAATTATCTATCCCCTGATTATCACACCGTTGTATTTAAGGAAAGTACTGAAGACTGGCGAAAAGCTGAGGTTGTTGTATCTACAGTACAGACCTTAATGTTCAATAATAAATATAAGAAGTATTTTAAACCAACTGACTTCTCACTGCTCATTGTTGACGAAAGTCACAGATCAATCAATGGAAATAGCAGAGCGGTATTTGAATATTTTCTGGGGTATAAGCTGGGCCTTACAGCAACACCCAAAGATTATATTAAAAATGTTGATATAGATAAGTTGAAATCAACCGACCCAAGAGCATGGGAAAAAAGACAATTGTTGGATTCATATAAGACTTTCGGTTACGAAAGCGGTGATCCTACATTCAGATATTCTCTATTAGATGGTGTAAAGGATGGGTATCTTATAAATCCAACAGTAGTGGATGCAAGAACAGACATTACCACACAGCTTCTTGCAGATGAGGGGTATGCCGTTATAAACCAAACAGAAGATAATGACGATGAAGAAGAAGTTTACTATGCAAAGGATTTTGAGAGGAAATTCTTCTCAGAGGAAACCAATAAAATATTTGTAAAGACATTTATGGAAAATGCAAAGAGGGACCCTTTATCAGGTGAAATCGGAAAGAGTATTATTTTTTGTGTAAGCCGTAAGCATGCAGCTAAAATCACACAGATACTAAATGAATTTGCTGATAAATTGTTCCCTGATAAATATTACTCGGATTTTGCCATGCAGATAACTTCTGACGTAATGAATGCTCAAACTTATACAATTAACTTCCAGAACAATAATTTAAGTGGAACTACAAAGTTTTTAGAGAATTATAAATCCTCAAAAACAAGAGTATGTGTTACTGTGGGTATGATGACAACGGGGTACGATTGTGAGGATTTACTGAATATCGGATTATTAAGACCTATCTTCTCTCCTACTGATTTTATCCAGATTAAGGGCAGAGGCACAAGAAAGTTTGAATTTAACTATAAGGACAAAATCGCCGGAGAAATACAAGAACACAAATTCGAAAAGGATACATTTAAGTTGTTTGACTTCTTTGGAAACTGCGAGTATTTTGAGGAAAAGTTTAATTATGATGAAGTAATAAATCTGCCAAAGCCACAGAGTAAAGGAGCAGATACTAAAACACCACCAGTAGATGGCACAATGTATGAAAACTTTGACCCAGACCCTTTAAAATTTATCAAAGAAACACCTATTGGCTATGAGGGTATGAAAATTGATAGGATGTTCTTTGATAAATTTGAAAGCACCGTCAAAGAAGATGAAACAGCGAAAGAGCAATATGAACAAGGCAACTATGCTGCAGTTCAACATTATATTGAAGAACAGATTATGAACAAGCCTTCAGAATACTATACTTGGGATAAGTTAAAACGGTCCATTGGTATTGATAGGCGGGTAACAGTAAAAGAAATTCTTGATAAAATATTTGGAGCAATTCCAGCCTTTAAGTCAAAGAGAGAATTAATAGAGGATGAATTTGAAAGTTACTTACTAACCAGACCAATACAAGCCGATAAATATACGGAAATAAAAAGATTCTTTGAAACCTATATCATGGATAAGGATGTTAGAAGAATTATAGAAGATGAAAAGTATCAACTTCTTGGTACAGAGGTCAGCACCTATACCATGTCAGACTTAAAGCGATTAGGGGTAGATAATATGAGACAGGTTGTTGACTATATTAATGACAATGTAAATGTTACAAGATTTGTTGCATAGGAGGATCAGAATGTTAAACTTTGATGTTAAAAGAAAGATAAATACTTTAAGAGATATATTAGTAGGTAAGGTACCAGACCCAAAGGCACAGGTAGAACAGATTACAATAGCTTTAATCTATAAGTTCATGGATGATATGGATATAGAGGGAATGGAATTTGGTGGCAGCAGGGAATTTTTTAAGGAAGATTATGAAAAATATGCCTGGACAAATATAATGCAGCCAGAAAACAGCGGCCAGCAAAGGGCTAATTTGTATGCAGAGGGCATAGATAAAATGAGCATGAATCCTCATTTGCCACAGTTATTCAGAGATATATTCAGAGGAGCTTATGTTCCCTATCGTGATGCAGAAACATTAAATATGTTCCTGAAAGAAATTAATGATTTTAGTTATGACCATAGTGAGGAATTGGGCAATGCTTTTGAATATCTGCTTTCTATAATGGGTAGTCAAGGCGATGCAGGACAATTTAGAACACCAAGACATATCATTGATATGATGGTTGAGATAGTTGATCCGCAAAAGACGGATAGCATACTTGACCCAGCCTGTGGTACATCAGGATTTTTAATTAGTTCCTATAAGCATATTTTAGAGAAAAACAAAGATAATGACGGAAACAGCACACTGTCAGCTGATGAGAGAAAGAGAATGACTGAAAACTTTGCAGGATATGATATTTCACCTGATATGGTTAGATTATCAAGGGTGAATATGTACCTGCACAAGTTCGCAAAACCGCAGATCAGTGAATACGATACTCTTTCCAGCCTTGATAAATGGGATGAAACCTATGATGTAATTTTAGCTAATCCACCGTTTATGACACCAAAGGGCGGTATTATCCCTCACAACAGATATAGAATTCCAGCAAAGCGTGCAGAGGTATTGTTTGTTGACTATATAGCAGAGCATCTTAACCCAACAGGAAAAGCAGGTATTATTGTACCAGAGGGAATTGTATTCCAATCAGCTAATGCTTATAAATCGCTTAGAAAATATTTAGTTGAAGATGATTTACTTTATGCAGTTGTATCTCTTCCTGCTGGGGTATTTAATCCTTATAGTGGTGTAAAAACAAGCATTTTACTGATGGATAGGACCCTTGCAAAGCAAAAGAATGAAATCTTATTTGTAAAGATAAATAATGATGGGTTTGACCTTGGAGCACAAAGAAGAGAAGTAAAAGGTAGTGATATTCCAGAGGTAATCAATATTATTAAGGATTATCAGAATGGAATCGATATATCAGATAATACGCTTGTAACAATAGCAAGTAAAAAGGATATTGCAGTGCAGGATTATATTTTGGTTGGTGAGAGATATAAGGAAGCTGTTGTTGTTAATAGTGATTATCCATTAGTAGAATTAGGCGAGATATGTTTGGTTGAGCGAGGAACTTCCATTACAAGTAAAGAATTAATAGATGGAGATATTCCTGTTATTGCAGGAGGACAACAACCAGCTTATTTTCATAATATTTCCAATAGAACTGGTAAAGTTATTACAGTAAGTGGTTCAGGTGCATATGCGGGGTTTATAAACTATTTTGAAGAACCTATTTTTGCATCCGATTGCTCAACTATTCAGTCAAACAATTCAAATGTAAATTTAACATATGTATATCATACAATTAAGGCTCAGCAAGATAGATTCTATGAATTACAAAGTGGAATGGGCCAACCTCATGTGTATGCAAGAGATATTAAACCATTTAAAATCCCTCTTCCACCTTTACACATACAAGAGGAAATTGTAAAGGAAATTGAGGGGTATCAAAAGATTATTGACGGTGCAAGGCAGGTTGTTGAGAATTATAAGCCGACTATCAAAATAGACCCAAGCTGGGAAATGGT
>DAOSDD010000097.1:0-14782 GCA_035362115.1 Clostridiales bacterium
GCTTTCAGGAAATAAAGAGATGCTTGAAAAAATAGATTTATTTGATAATGCTATAATAGATGGACACTCCACAGGTATTTCAGCAAAGGAACTTTGCGCCTATCGCTCGGTAGGAGTTATGACAAACCATGAATGCACTAGTATAGAAGAAGTATTGGAGCATCTGCGTCTTGGAATGTATGTCCAGATAAGAGAGGGTTCAGGAGCAAGAAATCTTGAGAGCATCGTTAAAGGCATGCTGGAAAGGGGGCAATCTTTTGACCATTGCCTTTTCTGTACTGATGACAAGCATCTGGAAGACATAAGACAGGAAGGGCATATAAGTTATAATATACGAAAAGCTATACAGTGCGGCTTAGACTCAATTGAAGCCATTCGTATGGCAACCCTGAATCCTGCCCAATGCTATAAGCTCAAACGTCTTGGAGCAATTGCTCCGGGATATTCGGCTGATATGCTATTATTATCGGATCTTGAGAACTTTACAGTAGAGAAAGTTTTATTTCGGGGCAAGGTGATATCAGAAAGAGGAAGTAAACCTTATATCGATGTTTCGGTGCAGGACAGAAATGTTTTTAATACAGTCCGCATACAACCTGTTACTGCTGAAGATTTGAAGATAAAGATAAAAGGTTGTGAGCCTCATAAAGCCGAAGTTAATGAATCCTGTAAATCTGAAATTGCTAAGTCCCTTAGGGCAGGAATTAATGAACCTTGTGAAATTGGGGTTATTACTGTAATTCCAAATCAGCTGATTACAAAAAAGGAAATGGTAAAAGTACAAACAGATAAAGAGGGATTTCTAATTCTTGATAGCATATTAGATCATGATAATATTATATTGGATAATGATAGTAAGTTAAATGTTAATAACAATCTAAACCCTAATAGCAGATTAAATAAAGTTGCTGTTATAGAAAGGCACAAAGCCACAGGCTGCATAGGGTTGGGAATTGTAAAAGGCTTTGGTATCAGGGGCGGTGCTTTAGCCTCTACTGTAGCTCATGATTCCCATAATCTTATTGTGGTAGGTGATAATGATGAAGATATGCTGGCTGCCATAGATGAACTAAAACGAGTCAATGGTGGAATGACCGTAGTAAGTGACGGAAAGGTACTGGGTACATTGCCGCTGCCCATAGCCGGACTAATGAGTGACCATGACAGCGATTGGGTTGAGAAGAAACTGGCAAGTATGATGCAGAGTGTCAGAGAACTTGGGGTGAGGGAAGGAGTTGATCCATTTATCACTATGTCCTTTTTAGCATTGCCTGTGATACCGGAAATAAGGGTTACGGATAGAGGGCTTTTCGATGTATCAAGGTTCGAATTTATAAATATAACATATCGCAGAGAATAGCTGTAAACAAATAAATGTGTGCTGTTGGTTACAGCATAAGTTTACAAGAATAGGAAAACAGTAGAGCAGTATTTTTCAAAAAACTTAACCTAAAGATATGTGTTTGAGGAGGGCTAGTTTTGAATAGACGACTTCTTTCGTTCGTTACATATACAGGCTATTTTATTATAGGGATAGTGTCTTTTATAATTTCACCTACATTGCCCGTTATTATAAAAGATTTCAATATTACAAAAGGAGTTGCGGGGGCAATTTTTACTGCAAACGCAGCAGGAAATTTTGTAGGTGTACTTGCAGGAGGGTTTTTCTCAGATTTAATAGGTAAGAAACCTCTAGTAGTTCTGGGATGCCTTTTGCAGATTATAGGATTTACATTCACAGCAATAACAGGAAGCTGGGCTTTGGTTCTGGGTTTCTTTTTCATAACAGGTATGGGCAGGGGTTTCCTTAATACTTGTTTTAACGCTTTAATCGCAGATATAAATACTCATAGAAGAGGAGCAGCATTCAATACTCTTCATGGAATTTATGGTGCAGGTTGTCTTATCGGTCCGGCACTTGCAGGGTTGATGTTATCTCTTGATTATGAATGGAGGGTTGTATATTATTGTGCGGCAGCTTTATGGATGTTATATATGATTGCAATTATCCCTATAACCTATCCTGCTGCAAGTACTGTTAATAATGATGTCAACAACTCTGTGCATAGTCCTGCTAAAGGTCTTGCCGCCTGGAATTCAAAAAAGACATATTCAAAAAGGATAAGTCTAAAAAATAGTGATATAAATGATTTTTCAATTAGGACTATTTTATTCAGTCCGGCATTTATAATGCTTTTCATCGTTAGCTTTATATACAACAGCTCAGCTACGGGTCTGATCGGGTGGATAAATACATATCTTGAAGGAATGGAGTTTTCTATCCTTTTAGGGGCAGGTATGGTATCAATATTTTATCTGGGTTTAACCATTGGGAGATTTATCTGCAGATTTCTATCGGAAAAAGTTGGGTACTCAAAAACTATTCTAGCCTGTGCAATAGGTTGTTTTGTATTTTACCCTTTAATAATATACGCAACAAACTCTACTTTAATTGCTGCAGGTGTATTTTTCAGCGGCTTGTTTTTTTCAGGACTTCATCCTACAGGTCTTGCATATGCAAATAAGCTCTTTCCATCAATATCAGGAACAATAACCGGACTTTTATCAACAGCAATGTCACTGGGAGCAATGTCTTTGCCATGGCTAATAGGGCTTGTTGCAGAAAAAAGTGACTTTAAGGCAGGTTTTTCAATTGGTTTTGTGTTAATAATTATTCTGTTAGGAGTTGCTATATCACTGTTATTGTATGAAAAAAAGCACAGAAACGGGAGTCAAAATATGCGATATATAACGCAAAAATGATTTTCAATCAAGAAAATATGCGTAGCTTTGCTTAGCGTAATGACAGGGGTATATCCATCTAACTTAGTCGACTGTGTCCAGAAAGTAGAAATGGATTTACAGTAAGTAATGACCTATATTAGAAATTTTCACTCCTCAAAATCAATATATGGGAATATTCTATTCTATTCTTTACTTTACCTATTTGAAGCTTTGGAGATAGATATCCCCTACCTTTTCATGCAGCTTCCAATTCACATACAGGTGAGGCAAATATAACTCCTCTTGTTATACCATTAATGAATTTTTGCGAATAAGTATTTTTGAAGCACCTTACTAATACTAAGCAAATATTAATGAAGTAAACCCTACTATTTTAAAATCTTTCGCCGTAATATCCTTCAATATCGGTTCTCTGATAGATTCATACATTTTCAAACAGGCACCATGTAACGCCGAATTTATCAGTCAGGACACATTGGCACGGGCTGTAATCGCAAGCTTCCGGTGGATTGTTTACAGCTGCGCCATCTTTCAGCATCGCATATGCCTTTTTTACCTTGCTTTCGCCGCCCTCGCCGAAGTGAAAGCAAAACATCATTGTGTTACCGGGTATTACATTTTGATTGATTTCTGATATTGCAATCTCTTGCCCGTAGGCGTTAAGCTCGGTGTGCATATAACCGCCGTTATCATCCGGATATGTACACAATACTTCTGTGTCAAAACCTTTTCGGTAAAGCTCCAGCGCCTCTTTACTTCCTTTTACAAATACCTGCATCATTGATCTTTTCATTCTATTCTCCTATGAAAATTTTAAGATACGGATTACCATTCGTTTCGAAACAGCCGCCACATCCGCAAGTTACTTTGTATTCGCAGCCTGTGCAGTGAAGTCCACATCTTGAATCAACCATTATGTATTACCTCTTCTTTTTGTAAATGATAATTTCCGCGTCAGAACCGCTGTTGCCATATTCGCAAACTAAAAGATAGTTCTCGTCAGCAGTCAAGCCATAGCACCTGTCGCTGTCTTTTTTACAGATTTGGTTGCCCAAATAAATTCTGTCATCATCCCAGAATTTAATCGCTTGTCCGCTTGGAAGCATATATTCAAGGTTGATGAAAGAACCTTTAAGAGCATTAAGATCTGTAACTTCTGCCATATCTTCAATACCGAGCGCATTAAATTCGGCAATCAACTGTTTTTTTAGATTGCAAAGGCTGTCAGAGCATTTGCTGCAATGCTCCTGCCCTTTGCTCTGAGAACATACGGCGATGACACATTCGCCGCCAAACGGGCGTCCGTTTGTTGCAACACAACCACCGCATGTGTCTTTTAACTCACACCCGTTGCAATCCAATCCGCATATTGATTTGTTCATTATGTATTACCTCCGTTTTTGCTTTTATGATACCACACCGAACACGACAACAAAATATGAAAAATACTTATAAATATGTTACAACAAAATTAGAAGACACGCCAGAAGGGAGCGGCATTCTTGGATTCAGAAACCTGTAGTCTCATGGCATACACCGAGTGCAAATTTTATTTATGAAGAATTTATAGACAGATGCATTAGTGGAAGCTTTATGTATTGTAACGATAGCTTCTGGAATATATTTCTTCATAGATTTTAAATGCACCCCAAAACAGAGATTTCTATTGACAAACGAGGTCGGATGCGTTAGACTAACAATAAGGTCTGATGCATTAGACCTTATTGAGGGGGCTAAATATGGACAATTTAAAATTATTTGATGCCGAATACCGTTTTATGTGCGTTTTATGGGAGCATGAACCGGTGAACTCTACCGAGCTTGTAAGGCTTTGTTTTGACCGTTTCGAGTGGAAGAAATCCACCACATATTCTATGATCAAAAGACTCGGTGAGCGCGGTGTTCTGAAAAACGAAAATGCCATTGTGATGGCTTTGGTGAAAAAAGAAGATGTGCAAAAATACGAGAGCGAAGTTTTGCTTGAAAAAACCTTTGACAACTCGCTACCGGTGTTTCTGACAACTTTTTTGCGGGATAAAAAACTCTCTAAAAGCGAAGCTGAAAAGCTCAAAAAAATGATTGAGGAGGCGACAAAATGACCAATGTATTTATTACCGTTCTTAACATGAGCCTTATCGCCTCCTTTGTTGCGCTGGGCGTTATTTTAATTCGTATTCTGCTCAAAAAGGCGCCAAAGGTATTTTCTTATGCGCTTTGGGCAATCGTTCTTTTCAAATTGCTTTTTCCTTTCACTATTGAAACGGCGTTGTCTCTTATCCCTATGAAAGCCGAGCCTGTACCGCAGAATATCATATATTCTCAAACTCCGTCCATCGACAGCGGCATTCCGTTTGTGGATCATTCCATAAATCAGGTGATTACGAATACGGTTCCTCCTGCAAACCCTGCCGCAAGCGTAAACCCAATGCAGGTTATATTGTTTGTGCTTTCCTGCATATGGCTTGCTGGCATCGCGGTGCTGCTTTTGTATTCTCTTGTTTCCTATTTTCGTTTGAAATATCGTTTGCGTGTAGCAATTTTCATACAGGAAAACATTTATGAAACCGACCGGATAAAAACAGCCTTTGTTCTGGGTTTTGTGGGTCCGAAAGTTTATATTCCTGTTGGTCTTTCCGCACAGGAGATTGACTATATCCTAAAGCACGAGCAAACGCATATCAGACGGCGCGATTATCTTATAAAACCGCTTGCCTTTCTTGCAGTTTGTGTCCATTGGTTTAATCCCGTCATATGGTTCTCATATTATCTTGCCATGCGTGATATGGAGCTTTCCTGTGATGAAAGTGTTCTGAAGCATTACGGCAGTGACATTCGTCGTGATTATTCCAACTCGCTGCTGTCCCTTTCGGTAAAGCAAATCGCCCTGGTTTCTCCGCTTGCTTTTGGTGAAACCGGAGTGAAAGACAGAATCAAAAATGTGCTGAACTATAAAAAGCCCGCCGTTTGGGTGAGTATTATGGCAATTACTGCAGTTATTGTGGCGGCGGTTTTATTACTCCCCAATGCTGTGCAGGATACAAAGGATATTTCTGATGAATTTTCTGATACAACAACAGAAAATATCACCCTCGAATACTCCGATGAGAGCGGAGTCTATACAGAGAATTATATTAAGAAGACCACAGACGATTCGGTGACATTGTTTACTGAAGACAGCAAAGAAATCATTTCTGGCGAGGATATTATCCCCTTGCCCTATATCTATGCGGTAAAAACAAATGGCCAATATGATCTGCTGGACAAAGGAACCCATGCAAAAGTGTCAAACATTTCTTACGACGAAATTTTTTGTGAAAAGTACCCTGACGGAAGGCTTTCCACAACAATCATGAAAGGCCGGGTCGGCAAATACTGGGGGCTTATCAGTGCAAAGGGGAAAACCCTCACAAATCTGCAAACCCAAACCTTTGAGGACATTCAGATCAATACATACGAAGAGGCATGGCCTATCATTGCCGTGATAGAAGGCGGTAAATACGGTGCGATAGATTATAACGGCAAAACGGTCATTGAAGCTGAATGGGGCTACCTTGCAATGGATGTCTACAACGTTCCCGATACAGTCTTTGTTTTTGACGGCAGCAAATGGGGTGGCATAAAGCTTGATAAAAACTTACTGGCGTCAACCGTAGATTATAGCCTGATACCGCCGGAATGGATAATCCAGAATTATAATCAGATGCTATTGACCTCATCCTCAGTCAATAGTACGCAGCTTGCAAGTATGTTTGATTTTGCAGACAAATATCGTTTTGATTATGTACCGTTTTTTACCGAAAACAATGTACCGCAAAGCAGCAGTGAGTATCTTTATTATGCTTTTGTAATCAATTTGGACAATTGGGGTGCCGACAAGGGCATAATGTCAAAGACACATGTTGAAAATGTTATTAAGGCACACTTTGAAGTAAAAACCATAGTTCATGAAGCCCTGAGGAGGGCGTGGAATTTTGATGGTATAAACTACACCGCTGTTCCGATGGGTATTAAAGATAAACCTGTTTATGTTCTTACAGATCTTAGAGTAAGCACAAAAGACGGAAAAACTGTTTATGAAGCTGCGATGAATAATTGCAATTTAGCCGACGGAAGCTTAGCAAGTGACGAAGATAGGGTAAAGATCAAAGCGGAAATAATGAACGGCGATTATTCTTCTCTGGTTTCATTGCAGAGGGAAACATTTACATATTATCTTAATGATAACGGTGAACCGGTATTTATCGCACACATAATGACCGATCGTCCTGAAATGAAATGGTATTATCAGATGTTCAGAAATGACACTGCATTTAAGGTGCTCGGCAGCACATCGGGCGACTTTACCGATGACCAGATGGCAACCTATGCGATTTTAAAAATGGCTCATCATTACAGCTATGAAAACGGCAATACAAAAGAAGAATATAATGCCATTACTCAAAAATACTTCGGCCGGGATATTAAAAATTTCAACAATGGTTCAACCGAAATAATACCGGGCACAGATAAAATCAGGGCTACAGGCTGGAGCTATAACAGCAGCATGTATGTAATTGTAAAGGATATCTGGGATAACGGCGACGGAAGTATGACAGGCGATTTTTACTGCTTAAACATTTCTGATTCTCATTGGACAGGTAAGGACGGAGAGTTTCAAGAAGCAGAATATGCATTGCTAAATGGCGATATTTCTTCTTTTACTGACTGCGATATCAGTATTAAAAGGGTTGTTTATGAAGTGAAAGCAGAAAACGAAAAGCAGTATTTTAAATACCGTAGTGTGAAGAATCTTGAGGAAAATGTAAAATCAATCGTTTTGTACAGCAAGTAACTTAATGCTATGAGAAAACCCCTTATTTATCATTAATCACAAAAGCAGATGGCCACAAAATTGTGGATGGCCATCTCACTGGATTCGGGTAAAAAAGATTCCCGGCTCAGGAGGAGCCATTTGCCGTGCCTATTGTGATAAACTCTTCCGGTTAGAACGAAAATGGAAAGAGCTGATCCCGGAAGAACGGAAAAAGAACCGACTGATTTACAATGTTTGAATCAAGCTTTTTTTCTTTTCTTGGTTGTTGCACTATTGTTGCACTTTTTTATTTCAGTGCCTTGTAATGTGGAACCTTCACTCGGGATCGAACTGATGACCTCATCCTTACCATGGAAAGGTTCAGAATTTGATGCAAGCTACACAAGACTTGATATTGCTGAACTATAGAATTTTCAATATCTATGATCTTATAAAAAGCAAACTAAATAGAAGTAATCCTTTCCATAGCTTCAATATCATTCTCAGTAAATGTCCATATAGCTTCAACAAATGGGGCAGTAATTGCACCGGATATACACCGGATATCAGGTTGATTTTATTCTTGCATATTTCCCTGGATAGAAGTAAAATACCTTTATCATATAAAAGGCTTTGAACATTTGAAAATTTAATACTATACATTGTAAAACCTCCTGAATTATTAATTTTTTTCATGGTAACATGGGTGCCAAAATGGTGCCGAACTTTATAAAGTTACCTGTTAAAAAGAAATAAGAAGAAAAAAGGCAATATAAAAAAACCTGATTTTTGTGCATATTTCAACAGGTAAGCTGTAAGAACACACAAAGCTTTATAAGCAAATATTTCAAATCACATATCTGGAAATAATATATTTTAAATTTCATTATTGACAAATCAAATTTATAGGTGTATTATTGTGTTACTGTACTAAGAACTTAATACAGTAACACAATAATACAACAACCCAAATATATAAATAAACAAAATAGGTAATATTTGTTTATAAAGTAAAATCTATTTTTAAGTATAAACAAATACATTTATTTTGATAAGGAGGTTTAAAATTTGGTATGGCAATTCAAGGCTGATAGGCCAATTTACACTCAGTTAGTAGAGCAAATAGAGCTTAGGATTGTTTCAGGGGAGTATAGTCCGGGCAGCAAACTTCCGTCTGTACGAGATTTGGCGGCTGAGGCATCAGTAAACCCAAATACAATGCAAAAAGCTCTTGCAGAGCTGGAGCAGAATGGACTTCTTTACTCTCAGCGAACTAGCGGCAGGTATGTTACGGAGGATGAAAATATGATACGAAAAGTGAAAGATACAATTGCACTAGAAGAAATAAAAGATTTTTTGCAAAAAATGAGCAAGCTGGGATTCAATTCCCAGGAAACAATCTCTTTAGTAGAAAGAATAATAAAGGAGATGATACCACAATGAATCCAATCTTAGAATGTAGAGCTCTTACAAAAAAATATGGAAATACACAAGCACTTTCAGATGTAAATTTAACAATCGAAAGAGGAAGAATTATAGGGCTTTTAGGACCCAACGGAAGTGGTAAGACTACCCTTATCAAGCTTGCAAACGGGCTTTTGACGCCAACCGGGGGAGAAATTCTTATTGATGGAAAGCATCCGGGTATTGAAACAAAAAAAATTGTGTCATATCTTCCTGAACGTACTTACTTAAACAATTGGATGTGTGTCAGGGAAGTTATAGACTTTTTTAAGGACTTTTACAGCAATTTTAATCCGGAGAAAACCTATGAAATGTTAAAGCGGCTTGCCATTAATCCTGATGATAAGTTGAAAACATTGTCAAAGGGTACAAAGGAAAAAGTGCAGCTCATTTTGGTTATGAGCCGTGAAGCAGACATTTACCTTCTGGATGAGCCTATTGGCGGTGTTGACCCTGCAGCAAGGGATTATATTCTAAATACCATAATCAGTAATTATAACGAAAATGCTGCGGTAATCATATCTACGCATTTGATTGCGGATATAGAGGCGGTACTTGATGATGTAGTTTTTCTTGCCAATGGAACAATAGCTCTTGCAGAACCGGTTGATAAAATCAGGGAAGAACAGGGGAAATCAATAGATGGGTTATTTAGGGAGGTTTTCAAATGCTAGGAAAATTATTTAAGTATGAAATAAAGGCATCTGCAAGGATATTTTTGCCATTATATGCTTCTTTAATCCTATTTGCCATTATTAATAACATTTTTATAAGAATTAATAATAGCAGTAACAACAACCAGTTGTTTATGAACATCATGCAAGGAATTAGTACATTTGCTTATGTATTTTTAATAATTTCTATTTTTGTATTCACATTATTTGTAATGATTCAGCGGTTCTATAAAAATTTGCTTGGTGACGAGGGTTATTTGATGTTTACTCTGCCAGTAAGAACAGGAGAACACATTGCAGCGAAATTGTTGGCCTCCATGATGTGGGTAATCACCAGTGTTATTATGACTTTATTTTCTGTTATGCTTATTGCATATAATGAAAAGTTTTTTGCATCTTTTCAAGAAGCAATAAGTCAAATACTTACAGAGATTAACCGTGTATTTGGTGTCAACGGATATGCATATATAGTTGAATTTGCAGTTTTTATATTAATGGTTTTAGCAACAAATATACTTATGATTTATGCTTCTATATCAGTGGGGCAAATGATAAGCAAACACAAGCTGCTGGGTTCGTTTGGCGCATATATGGGATTTTATTTGATTTCGCAGTTTATTATTTCAATTATTTTAGTAATCGGATATTCTGCCGGATCACGACATTGGACTTCTATTGAGAATATAATGCAAAACAATACTACAATACCTCATTTCTTATTTGCAGGTATAATGCTTTTGAATTTGGTCTTTGCAGCTGCTTATTATACTATTACAAATTTGATTCTTTCAAGACGTCTGAATTTGGAGTAAATTTGAAATGTGTTGCGGGGCGGGAGACTGGCCACAAGCATAGCTTGCGACCAGCCCAAGCATCCCGGATATGCTCACCGCTATAGTAACTGTATACAGCAGCCTTGCATTTTAGCAAGCAATGCTATGCTTTGGAACAGCAAGGCTGCTTATAGCGGTTATTTTTTGAGATTTTTCTGTACCTCTCAAGATTATTGGGGTTATCTGAAGATAATTATGTTTATTTAGTTACTCCAAAGCAAATTTGCTTGTTTAGGTCACTCCAAAATAAATTTGCTGTTTAATTTATCAAAAGTTAACTTGCTTATTTTGGTTTATGGCTTTTGATGGACATTTTTCTATTGCTTCATTCACTATTTTCATTTCCCCCTGCTTTATATCCTGCTTTATATCTTGTTTTATACATTGCTTAATAACCTTTGCTTTTTTGTTTTCTACTTTAAAATACTCCGGCGCTATTTTTGCACAAAGGCCACAACCAATACAATATTCTGAGGAAATGTTGAGTGTATCTACACTAGAATTTTCTTTTATGTCATCCAATGGGAGATCTTCTTTTTTTACCAACTTAGATGTAACATAACCCATTATAAAAATGGCGATTGTAGTAAGTATCCATCGTACAATCATAAATTTAGGACCCAGGAATTTAGCTTCGTTTAGAAGCATAGGCACTTTTATAACCGCCCATGTACTGAGTAGGATTACAATATTAGAGATACTTGCTCCTTTTGAAAGAAGCGCTTTACACACGGGAAATGCTGCATATATCGGGCCTGCTGAAAAACTGCCAAGTAAAAAGGAAAAAATAGAACCTTTTATGCCAGAATCCTTACCCAAATTTTTCTCGATTGCTTTTTTTGGAACCCAGGCTGTTATAAGTGCGGTCAGCAGTAATATTACCGGCATAATCATAAGCATCTCTTTAATATAATATAAGCTGTTCTTAAGTGATTGCACTGCCTTATCAGGCATGAAGATCGATAATAAAATATACGAAAGAGCAACGAGGATCAAAAGCTTGTTTCTTCTGGAAAATTGTATGACTTTGCTCATAATATCACCCCCATAATCAAAGCAATTGATATAGCAAATATAAAGCTTAAAGAGTTTCTAATTAAAGTGAATTTCGTACCAAATTCTTTTTTCTCAAGGGGAAACGTAACTATCCCAACCATCGTTAATGTGGTTAAGAATGCTACCACAGGAACAATGCTTGCCCCGGCATTTACCAGGGAGCCGGCAAGAGGAAAAGCAACAAAAGCTGGTATTAAGGTGATGCAGCCTACAAGTGCAAAAACAATTGTTGTAACTATGGAATTTGATTGTCCTGCATACTGCTTTATTGTTTCAGGAGGAAGAAAGGTTAGAATCAGACCTATTAAAAATAGAATAGCTACTATTTCTCCTGCTATATGCTTCATCATTCCACTTGACATTTTAACGGAATCAATGGTTTTTTTCTTATCTTTAATAATTGAACCGATAAACCAAATTAGTGTAATAATCCAAAAGGCTAAAGTGAAAACATCCATATTATTAATTACCTCCATAATTCTTAGTATTAGGTGATTTTACTACATGACTGCTAATACTGCTTCATAATCAATTAGCTTTTCAAATGTTTCTGCATCTGTTATTGAAAAACTATAACTTTCTCTAACATAAAAACCTCCAAACCCCCTTTTAATATGTAATTTTCTATAGTATACTTTAAAACAGGCATAAAAAGAGTTACCATGGTAACTAATTGGGGTGGTAAATATAAAAATCGAAAATTATATTGATGCCATATTAAGTACGAATCTTTTTAGCGGCTTTTCAAAAGATGATTTAATTCAATTGTTTAATTCATCTAATTATAGGGTGGGAAAATACGACAAAGGACAGGTTCTTCATATACAAAATGAACTATGTGAATCGATGGACATGATATTAGAAGGTAAACTATCTGTTCAAAAAATAGACGAGGAAGGGAATGTATTAAAAGTGGCTGTTTTTTCAGATGGGGACATATTAGGAGCAAACCTTTTGTTTTCAAACAGCAACTCATATCCTATGACAATTGTTTCCGAATCAAAAACAGCTATACTTCATATTTATAAGGAATTAATTCTGGAGCTAAGCCAAAATAACGTTACTTTTACATCTAACCTATTGACAATAATATCTAATAAAACACTTGTGCTAACAGATAAAATCGATGCAATATCTCTTAAAACTATTCGACAACGGATCAATGATTTTTTGAAATATGAATATCATATTCAGAAAAGCAACGTTATTAAACTAAATATATCCAAGAAGGATTTAGCCGAAAGATTAGGTATACAGAGAACTTCCCTCAGCAGGGAATTGAATAAAATGCGGAAAGACAGACTAATCGATTTCGACTCAAAAACTATTACAGTCAAGGATGCTAAATACTTAGTATAAAATCTGCGAGACTGTAACCAACGTTTCCATAGGAATTTCCCGTATTACTGAATGAGATACTGATTATAATGGAGCGGTTAAGCGGGCGGATATTGCACTTTACAGGTCTAAAGACCAAGGGGAAAACCAGGTGAACATAGAACAGAAATACAAAAAACAATAAACTTGTGGCGGTTGAATAAATATATTGAATAAGCATTTGTTATGTGATATCGTGTAAGTGAGTTAAGTGAGTTAAGTGAGTTAAGTGAGCTTGTGCGAGGTGATATTTATTTAGGGGGTTATCTGAAATTGAGTTTTAATGATTTAATTAATAGAATTCCAGCCAATATTCATGCTCGTACTAAAACTTTAATAAGCGGAGATATTGCTGTCTTCAAACCAGAAAAATATGTTATTGAATCAAAGATACGAATGAATGATTATCATTTTATAATATTTCATTCAACTCCTCCCATGGCTAAGATTGGAGACAGGGAATTTCAGTTTAAAAAGGGAAGTCTTGTTTCTCTGGAGCCAGGAACTGAAATTACTGTGTATCCCCATGAGAAAAATCAACAGTGTCAATATATGTCAATTAGTGCAAAAAAGAATTTTGTGGAGAGGATTGCATTTGAAGCTTTTGGCAGAGATAAAATAAAATTTGACAAGCTTGAGAATACATATAGCAAGCAGCTTCTCGAGTCCATCAACAACTTTGAGTTTGAACTAACTAACTTTGGGGATAAATACCCGATAATGCTTCAGAGTATTGCAACCCAGATAGCTTTTCTATTACTAAGAGATACATTTGCAGGGTCACAGAGATATAGTGAAATGAGCATTACGAACGATGATGATTATGTAGCTAAGGCAATAGATTATATGAAAAAATATTACAGTTGCAATATTACAATTGACGGGATATGTCGAGCAATATATCTTAGCCCCAGTTATTTTAGCAGGAAGTTTAAAAATAAAACCGGTATGACACCATATAAATTTCTATTAGAGTTACGATTGGCGAAAGCCAAAGAACTTCTTTCAGAGGGTGACTTCTCTATTGAGGAGGCATCAAGGCTGTGCGGCTTTGCGAATTCGGCGCATTTATCTACAGCTTTTAAGAAAAGTGAAGGATTGTCTCCATCCGAATATAGAAAGCAATTCCAATATATTCATATCCATGATATGAAAAATCAGCAGCGCTAAGTTTATTTATAACTTATCGGAAAGTATAAATTTCCTTAATGTGCACTTTCCGTTAAATGAGTTTCAATAAAGTTTACCTTTAAATAAAGGTTGTTTTTTGAAGATAAATAGGTAGTATTATAGAAATATTCTCCTCCATTATGTGTTAAAATTTAGCCGTTAAGGTGTTTTCAAAAGATTCATTATCCAGTATTTCCAGTTAAGTTAATAAGGCATTAAATCAACTTTTTTGAAAACCCAATCTACTAGTTTATTTTTTATTATACCTAAACTATATATAGAGGAGAGGATTAATTTGTTCAAAAAAGTAGTACCAGCTATAATTTGCCTGGCATTGTTTCTAACAAACACCTTGTTTACTATGGCTGAACATCAGAATATTCCTGCACCGGAAAACCTGACTGCAGAGATTTTAAATTATAGTGATGGAACACCCTATTTCAAAATAACCTTCGACACCCCTTCATCTCTTAAAGCTTTAGCGGGTAAAGAGTATGAATATAATGAAGCAGGTGGAAATTACTTTATCGAATTGGAATTTAAAATTGGGGATGGCAGTTGGTATTCGGGAGGGAGCGGTTTTTCTTATGAAGCGTGGCAAAATGTAAACTTAGGGCCTGAAGATGTGGGAGTAGATGGAAATATTGATATAAAAGCAAACACATACCATA
>DAOSDD010000098.1:0-14743 GCA_035362115.1 Clostridiales bacterium
AGGTTGTTGAGAATTATAAGCCGACTATCAAAATAGACCCAAGCTGGGAAATGGTGAAATTAGGTGATGTGTGTACAATCTTAAATGGATATGCATTTAGAAGTAGTATGTATGTTGATGAGGGTATTCAGATTGTAAAAATGGGTAATGTTCAAAGAGGGAAATTAGAGCTTGATAAAAATATTTCTTATTATCCTAAAGATTTAGAAGAAGAATTTGAAAAATATTTACTAAAGTATGGTGATATTCTTATTTCAATGACTGGCACTCAAGGTAAAGAAGACTTTGGAAATGTATGTATGGTAGATGCTCATAATAAATTATTTCTAAATCAACGAGTAGGAAAATTTGAAGTTAATAACTCGAATATATGTAGAGAATATCTATATTATATTTTACAAATGGATATTTTTAGGAAACAAGTATTTAAAAATGCAAGTGGAGTAAGGCAAGGGAATATTAGCAAAATTGATTTAGAAAGCTTTTCTATTCCGCTTCCCATTCTTGCTACTCAACAACAAATTGTAGTAAAAATCAACGAAGAAATGGCCATTGTTGACCAAAACAAACGGTTAATCGGAATATTTGAGCAGAAGATAAAGGACAAAATTTCTGAGGTCTGGGGGTGAGTAAGTATGAATGATGAAATAAATGCTTATTATATCCCATAATTAAACAGCCATTTGTTGGCAAGATCATTGTGACTATAAACAAAAATGATGAGGTGATGTAATTGTCATACATAGTTAAATCTACAGAAAGGTTACGAAAACCTGGTGCTGAAATGGAAACTAAAGCACTATTATATTTGATGAATTTTCGTGAAGATAGCGATAAAATTCACTACTTTGTTGTTGATTTTTTTAATGATTTAACAGGTATGGATAGAGCATCATCAAAACTTTGGGATATGCAGTCTAAGGGTGCTTCTAATTCATCTCCCAATTCTATAGGAAGAGAATTGGTAACACTTTATAAAAACTACCTAAGCGATTTTACTTTTAGTTATCTTATTCTTTTTTTAGGAGGGGTTTCCAATACAGTAAGAATTGATAACTCTAAAAATGTTTTTGGAATAGAAAACATAAGACCACAAGCATTAATTAAAGTAATTGAAGGTTTGAAAGAAGAAAGTGATACTAAAACATACATAGATTCAAGTAAAATAACAACCACATCTATTAATAATTTTTTAAAAGATGTAATTTTTGTTATTGATGATAAATCACCCTGTGAATATGTTAAAGCTATTATAAAAGATCATCCTTGCATTATACCTGAAGAAAAAGTTCTTAATGCAATCTTTAATGAAATTAGAGATGAACAATCAGGCAAAAAGAATAGTCACGTTATAGAAGGTCTTGTCATTTCTACAAGCGATGAGGCTTTGAACTATTATCGGCATTTGACTAATAATGAAATAAGGTTGATGACTTTGCAAAGGATTATTAATCGTGACCCAGTTGCCCAGGGGCTGCCTTTATCATTCATGCCGATATTAAATCAGTGCCCACCCGAAAGACAAAAAGATATGATTGATGAATGTAAAGGTTCATTATGTAGAGCATTATTTAATAAAAATACAGCGCAGAGTTTTTGGTCAATATTTGAGCAAATATATTTTTTGGTACTAAATAATCCCACTGATGATGTCCAGCATTTGTATAGAAAGGTAGATTCAACATTAATTTACAATTGTCCTGATTTTGATACATTATCGGTAAAATACTTTATTTCAGTTGTAAAGGATGGGATTCAAACATGATAATTAAAAAAATAGCTGTTGGAAATGCAGAAGAATCTTTTGTAGAAGATTCACTGTCTGAAGGATTTAATATAATTTCAAGTGATGATAATAATAAAGGTAAAACCATAATCATACAGTCGTTAATGTACGCTTTAGGAAACGAACCAGCATTCCCAAAGTCCTTCTCTTATAAAAAATATTTTCATTATGTTGAATTTGAAGTAGATGAAATTACATATTACATCTGTAGAAGAAATGATGGTTTTGTGCTAAAAACTCCATCTGCTCTTATGATGTTTGATAATGTTTCTGAGTTAAAACGGTATTGGACAAAAAACATCTTTGTTTTACCAGAAATATATAAAAACGAAATGTTAAGAATAGTGGATCCTGTTCTTTTTTTGCAATTGTTCTTTATAGGGCAAGATAAAAAAACTACTAACAATATTTCTAATGCTGGCTATTACAATAAGATTGATTTCATAAATATGCTGTTTAATTTTTGCGGTTTGGGCTTCCCGCATTTAAGTTCAGAAGATGTTTTGATTACAAAAAAACAAATTTCTCAATTAAAAGAGGAACGGGATAACTTATTAAAGCAACACAAAATATTAAAATCATCTAAAACTGCCGTTAATTATTTAAGTGCGATTAGTGACAAAACATCTTTTGACGAAAAGATAAAACAGTTAAATAAAATTAATGATAAAATAGCTGATCTGCGAAAAGAAAGAAATATTGCAGCAACTCGAAAAGCAAGATGGGAAACGACACTTAAGGAGCTTAGGTCTTTAAATAGAACTATTGATTGTGGCGAATTACGTTGTATGGAATGTGATTCAACCAATATTTCTTTCAGTAGAGCAAAAAAATCCTCATATGCTTTTGATGTATCTAATGTTGATATGAGAAATGAAATTATTGGTTCAATAAATGAAAAAATAGCTTCTTATAATGAAGAAATTGAAAAAGTAGCTTCTTTAATCAACAAAGAACAGGAATACTTACAAGAATTGATGTCCGATGATAATATTTCGCTTGAATCAATAGTTGCATATAAGAATCAAATCTTTGGTTCATCAGATGCTGAACTTAAAATAAAGGAAATTGACTCACAGTTAGAAATATTAAATAATTCTCTCCATTCAAATGAAATTAGCACAAAGAAAGAAAAAGAACAACAGGATAAGTTGATAGATGCTATTGTTTCTCTTATGATAGCAGCATATACAACTATTGATTCTAATAGCAATTCAATTATTGATGGAATATTTACCAAGAGAGATGAATTATTCTCTGGAAGTGAAGCAACTGTTTTTCATCTTGCAAAGTTGTATTCCATCCAGAAAAATACAGATCACAACTTTCCGTTAGTTGTTGACTCATTCAGAGCTGAAGATTTATCAACACCAAAAGAGAAAATAGTATTGGATTTATATAAAGAATTAAAGAATCAAAAAATCTTCACAACAACACTAAAAACAGAAGAGCTTGGCAAGTATGATAATTTGAGTTATATAAATAGTATTGATTACAAAGAACATGTGCCAAGCAAGATGTTAAACGATTTACACAATACGGAATTTAAAAAGTTACTTTCAAATATATTAATAGAGCTAAACTAAAAATTGATTCCTTTATCTGTGTGAAAGATAGAATTACATAAAATTCAAAAAAAGACTTATAGCTACCTGCAATGTCAATAGAATATTATCTTACAAATCCCGTATAGTTCATGCGGGATTTTTTGTCGTAAACTTTTATGCATTGTCTTGGTCATGAAAACATTTTTTATCTAATGCAATTATTCGATGGGCAAACAAGAAGACTTTTGGACATAGTTTTATTCAGACACTGCAGTAAATATTACTATTTTTTGAATACAGAAAAATTCAATAATTGGAGGTCATTTAAAATGAAAAACAATCAGCCGATCAGACTATTCCCGACTACCACTATATCAATTCCAGTAGATAATGTGGTGACAGAGCTTCTGCGGACAATGTTTCAGTCCAAATTGGGGTCAATAGAGCTCAAGATTGATAAAACAGATAAAACTGGTTCGCAGCTTGTTATATCTTGTTTCCTTTCGAATGAGGCAAGCCAACATTTCAATAGTCTAACACAGATGTATGCAGTAAGTGAGAAAACCATAGATTATGCAGACCTTAAAGAAATTATCATCCAAATCCTAAACGATTATTTATCCCTGGGAGATGATGACACATTGGATAATTACAATGAAGAAGATGATTTAGAGGACTGGGACGATGAGGATTGGGATGATGATGAACTTAGATTTTAACAGCTCAATCCTCTACCCTGTTCCATATTTTGTCCAACAGGGTTGTCCTAAGTAAAATAAGTGCAGATTTTGAGTATCTCAAAATCTTTAGAGCTTTATGGATGCCCAAAGCAAACATATTGGGAATATCTCAATTCCATTCCCAATATTATTCGGTATATTTCTTTTAACAGAAATCCGTTCCGAAAGTCAGTACTTGAACTTCAGGAAAATAGTAATAATATTGGGAATGAATTTTGGGATAAAATCATGATGAATTAAAATATTAGAATTTTTGGGATTGCCAAAATCTCAAGGTATTACAGGAGAGGAGCAGAAAAAATTATGGATTTTGTATATTTTATTGAAAATACCACAGGAGATTTTAATGATAACTCAGGGGTTTTTAACTTAATCCAAGATTTAAATATTGATGATAATGAAGTTTATACCGACAGCGGCACTGATAAACAGGAACTGGAAAAGCTTCTTAATGCATTAGATGCTGGAGATAGACTGATAATCCGTTCTGTTGTGGACCTATCTGAAACCGCTAAGGGGCTTCTTGATATTTTATCTGACTTGCAGGATAGAGAAATTCAGCTATGTAGTGTATCAGAGGTATTTCTAAACGGAACAGATTACTATACAGCCATGAAAGGCTTTCTGGAAATTCATTGGGTATACCGTGAAAAAAAACGTCTAAATGCGTATACGTTAGCAAAAGAACAGGGTAAGGTCGGCAGGCCCCCTAATCCCAACATTGATAAAGCAATTAAGCTTTACAACCTTAAATTCAGTTTGCGAGAGATTGAGGACCTGACTGGAGTTCCATCCTCTACACTTTACAGAGCCCTTAAGGATAGTAAGAAAAAAGAATGATATTAGATTAAATAGCCAAAACTTATAAGTTTTGATTGTAAAAAACAAACCGCATAAAATATAGTGTTGAATGGTGTCATAACTAATGAGCAAAAGAGAAGGTGGTAAATATGATAGCTGGATACATAAGAGTTAGCTCCAGAGGACAGGCTGACAACAATTCATTTGAAGAACAAGAGAAAGTGATAAAAAGCAAATATCCTGATGCAAAGATATATAAAGAAGTTTTCACAGCAACTAAAGCTACTGAAGACAGACAAATATTTAATTCTCTAATTGAGAAACTTGAACCAAATAGTATTTTGGTGGTTAGTAAGCTTGATAGATTTTGCAGAAATACTATAGAAGGATTGGATGTAATCAACCTTTTGTTAAAAAGGAAAGTATCTATCCATATATTGAACATGGGCATGATTGATGATAGTCCAATGGGAAAGCTAATTGTCACAGTTCTATTGGCTTTTGCAGAGTTTGAAAGAAATATGATAGTCGAAAGAACCACTCGCGGAAAAGAAATAGCAAGGCAAGATAAAAATTTCCGTGAGGGTAGACCGAAGAAATTTACTGAAAAGCAGCTGACTCTTGCTTTGAGTTTACTGAAAAACCATACCTATAAGCAGGTTGAAGAAATGACTGGAATTTCTAAAAGCACACTTGTAAGAACCAAAAGAAAAGAGGCATGAAATATTATTCTT
Organism: Clostridiales bacterium; assembly: GCA_035362115.1. Classification (GTDB taxonomy): domain Bacteria; phylum Bacillota; class Clostridia; order Acetivibrionales; family DUMC01; genus DUMC01. Next base: position 5,609 of record DAOSDD010000098.1, read on the forward strand.
TGAGATAACACTTATTACTTCAAATTACATGAACAAGGTGTTTAAGCAATATAAGCTGTTCTGTTTATAAGAATAGAAGATCCAGAGAGCATCCCTTTGTATTATGAGTTTATCTCATTACGAAATGGGTGCTTTTTTATTTATGAAAAGGACATAAATGAAAAAGTTGATAGCAGTTGAACCATAAATGCGAACTGTTTTTATAACAGATGAAAGTAATCAATGCAAACGAAATTTAGGGGGGTTTGCATTGATAAAAAATAAAGAAAACGTTGACAAGAACAAGAACGGGACGGTAACATCTGTAGGAAAAATTGAGGTTACAGAAGTAAATACGCCCAGTTCACAAGCGCTGAAAAATTTCAGTGTAAAATTAATTGAAATCAAAAAAAAGCTACAAGGTGAGGTGAAAGTAAGTGCATGATGAAATAATAATTGAAGATGTAGCTATATACTTAAGAAAATCAAGGGGTGAAACAGAAAAAGACCTTGATAAGCATAGTGATGCACTTATAGAGATATGCAGTGATAAGGGCTGGAAATACGAGATATATAAAGAATTAGTATCAGGTGATACCATTGAAATGCGACCTATAATACAGGCGTTGCTTGAAGATGTGGAAGATGACTTGTATGATGCTGTTATGGTTATAGATCAAGATAGACTTTCAAGAGGTGGTACCGCTGATGCTGAATTTATTAAAGAAACTTTAGTAAATAGCAAAACATATCTAATAGAGAGTAGCAAAGTATTTGATTTGTCCACTGAACAAGACGAGTTTGTCTATGATATTAAAAGCTTTATTGCAAGACAGGAATACAAGTTAATAACGAAAAGATTAAGAAGAGGCAAGATACAGGGTGCAAAAAAAGGTTTATGGACAAATGGACCACCCCCACTTCCCTATGTATATAACAAAGAAAAGAAGATATTAGAAGTGGATGAAGAGAAGCTTGTTACATATAGAGAGATTATAGATTCTGTTGTTAAATATAAAAAGCCTACAAACCAAATTGCTTATGAGTTAAATAGAAAAGGTTTGAAAACAAATGGAAAAAGAGGAAAGCAATTATGGTCAAGTAAAACAGTAAGAGACACGCTCTTAGATTTAACACATCTTGAGTATGAAGATGGCAAAGGAAAAGGTCATATAGTAATGAACAAGACAAAAGGTAATGGTCATAAGAAGAAGCCAGCGAAAGCACCTAACTGCGAGAAAATAGATGAAAGTGAGTGGAAAAAATATAAAGGGTTGCACGAATCATTAAAGACCAAAGCAGAACACGAGCAAATTGAGCTGTTTTTGGGTAGAAAAACGAAAGCACCAAGAAAAACAACAGCAAAGCAGATATACCCGTTAACCGAGTTGTTAAAGTGTAGTATCTGTGGTCATTTTCTTGGATTTACAGAGAGAAAGGACAGAAACGGCTTATTGTCAGTAAAAAAGTGCTGGTATACAGATCCTTATGGTAAGAAATGCAATAATAGAAGTGGTTCAATGAACTCAGTAATAGAAAAGATAAATATAGCTATTCAAGGGCATATAAAGGGTATTGAAGAAGAAATAGAACAAATAGATATGGATAAATTAAATTCTATTGCTGAAAAAATACAAATAAATAAAAAGAAAGTCAAAAGTAAAGAGGAAGAGATAGATAGACATGTTGAAGCATTTGGTGCTGGTGCTTATACAATTGACTTTTATACTAAGCTTTTATCAAGGTTAAACGACGAAAAGAAAGCGCTTTCTGAGGATATTAGACTTCTTGAAATAGAATATAAATATATGCAGGAGCAAAGCAGCACAGACAGGGTAAATATACTCAAAGAATTCATTGAAATAATAAAAAATCCTAATTTAACTTGGGAAGACCAAAACCAGTTGTATAAGACTATAATCGACCATATAGACTACACAAGAACAGATGATGATATACAGATTCAGATAATATATAAATAAGTTATTAAGGATATTGCTTTTTTAGTAGTATCCTTAAATTTTTGGGTAATACTAAAATGAAATACTTTATGAAGGAAGGTGATAAAATGACTAACAATAATGTTGTACCCAATAGATTGATAAATGAAAAATCGCCATATCTATTACAGCATGCTCACAATCCAGTTGATTGGTTCCCTTGGGGCCAAGAGGCGTTTGATAAAGCAAAAGCTGAAGATAAGCCGATATTTCTTTCTATTGGGTACTCATAGCGTTGGTTATAGAAACCAACTTGTCATTGGTGTCACGTAATGGAAAAAGAATCCTTTGAGGATATAGAAGTCGCTCATATCCTCAATAATCACTTTATAGCAATTAAGGTAGACCGTGAAGAGCGGCCCGACATCGACCATATTTATATGTCAGTATGTCAAACTCTTACAGGCAGTGGAGGCTGGCCCCTTACAATCTTTATGACTCCTGATGCCAAACCTTTTTATGCGGGTACCTACTTCCCCAAAAATGATCGAGTAGGTATACCGGGGTTAATAAATATTCTTCAGCGGGTAAATGAGGCATGGAAAAATAACAGGGATGCTCTTTTGCATTCCAGTGAAGAAATCCTGAATGCAGTTAATAAGGCCACCAATGCCGAAAATGATGTAAATTATGTAAATACTGCAAATGCTGTAAACGTTGCAAATAACGCAAATGGTGTTTATACTGCATATAACAAGTCATCAGGATTAATGAAAGGTTTATATAGTGATGCTATACATGAAGCCTTTTCTCTATATAAACGCTCTTTTGATAGTCAATATGGAGGATTCGGAAGGACCCCTAAGTTTCCCACACCTCATAACTTATTATTTCTGCTCAGATACTGGTATAAAACGCAAGAACCCACCGCTCTTGAAATGGTTGAAAAAACATTGGATTCAATGTACCGGGGTGGTATATATGACCATATTGGATTTGGTTTCAGCCGCTATTCCACCGATAGAAAATGGCTTGTGCCCCATTTCGAGAAGATGCTTTATGACAATGCCCTTTTGGCAATAGCATATTTGGAAACTTACCAGGCCACTTATAATAAAAAGTATGCAGATATTGCAAAGGAAATATTTACTTATATTTTGCGGGATATGACCTCTCCTGAAGGTGGTTTTTATTCTGCTGAAGATGCTGACTCTGAAGGAGAAGAAGGGAAATTCTATGTATGGTCTGATGATGAAATCAAAAAAGTGCTCGGCGAAGAAGATGGAGAGAAATTCTGCGCTTATTATAATATAACAGCACAGGGTAATTTTGAAGGCAAAAACATTCCCAACCTGATTACAAAGTCTTCTGGCATAAATACTATTGATACCGAAGTCACTGGCATCGGAATTGTCAATACTGTGGCTAAAAATACTAAGTCAATAAATACTGAGCCAAATAATACCGAGTTAACTAATACTGAGCTTATTAATACTGAATCAATAAATGCTGAATTTATTAATAACAAGTTTATTAAAGCCTGCCGTGAAAAGTTGTTTAAACATAGGAAAAATAGAATTCATCCTTATAAAGATGATAAAATATTAACATCCTGGAATGGTTTGATGATTGCCGCAATGTCCATTGGAGGAAGAGTTCTTAAAGAAAAACAATATACTTCTGCTGCAGAAAAGGCTGTTGATTTTATATTTACGAAGCTCATACGAGAAGACGGCAGATTACTGGCTCGTTTCCGTGATGGTGATGCTTCATTTCCGGCATATGCAGATGATTATGCCTTTTTGATCTGGGGTTTGATTGAACTATATGAAACAACATTCAAACCTGATTATCTGCAAAAGGCTTTATATCTTAATAATGAACTTATAGAATACTTTTGGGATGAAAGAAATGGAGGATTATTTATTTATGGCAGCGATAGCGAACAGTTGATTATTAGGCCGAAGGAAATATACGATGGAGCAACACCTTCCGGTAATTCAGTATCAGCATTAAATTTTCTAAGGCTGTCAAAATTAACCGGGCAGTATGAACTTGAGGATAAGACAGAGCAGTTGCTTAAAGCATTTAGCAGTGATATAAAAAATCATCCGATCAGCTATGCATTTTCCCTTGTAGCTGCAATGTTTGCACAATCATCTACAAAAGAAGTGGTAATCGTATCAGATTTCCACGATACTGCAACTGATGAAATGCTTAATATTATCCACCAGGGGTTCAGACCGTTTATTGTTTCTATGCTCTATGCAAACGAATACAAAAGTCTGAAATCTGTTGTACCTTTTATTATTGGTCATAAATCTATTGATGGTAAACCCACCGCCTATATTTGTGAAAACTTTACCTGCCAGGAGCCGGTAACAGATATTGAACACTTAAGAGAATTGCTGAATTAAGGGTGATACAGGAGGACAGCATAGAGGGACAGTCCCCTTATACCTATTCAGGGGAACTGTCCCCATGTGTAGCCTTTGAAAATAACCTGAAAACCGCAGACATAAGCATGATTCCAAATGCGATAGCGCCGGCACTTGCTATTGTTTCAAGGCCTGTACTGGCAGCATTGATCAGGTCATGTTTTACAAGAAATTCAATGGTATAATATGCAGGCACTCCCGGCACAATAGGGTATATACCCGGCAATGTATAAACTGTAGCAGGTGTTTTTAAAATCCTGGCCATAGTTTCACTGTACAGCCCTATTGCAATTGAACCTGCAAAAATTGATAATACAACATCACCTGTAATTCTTAATAACAGCTTGTATGCAACCCACCCGGCTACGCCCGAAAATCCACACCATATAAGTTTTTTCCTGCTTGTGTTGAAAAGTATTGCAGGAGCCAGGCTTCCTAAAAAAGGAAGTATTATTTCTTTCATTACTATCACCTCAGAAGCAAAAATAAAATAAGTGCAACTCCTGCACCTACTGCAGTTACAATAAATATACCCTCGCTCAACCTGTTCAGGCTGGATGTGATATCTCCGTAAAGAGCATCCTTAATACCATTTGTTATAGCCATTCCCGGCAATAGGATTATAATAGCTCCAATAATAATTTTATAAACATTCAATCCTTTGAAAAGTGTTGCGGATGCCACACTCATACCGCCACCAATAATGCCTGAGATAAAAAAACCCAAAAACGGAAATAATCCAACCTGTAAAACTTTTTCCTTGAAGAAATATATAATTGAGCCGATAATTGCTGCAGCAATACCTTCAAATACATTTCCCTGAAATATGAATACAAATACAAAAGCAGTTAAAGATGCAGCCATCAGTTTTAAAACAAAAGGATACCCTTTGGTTTCTTCTATTTTTTTCAGGAGATTCATTGCACTGTCATAATCCATTATATTATTACTAAGATTTCTGGAAAAAGAATTAACCAATTCAATTCTTTCAAGGTCTATTGTCCGATCCCTTATTCGTTTTACAAGAGTTGTGTTTTCTCCATCAATCCCATAGGCTGTAAGAAATATACCTGTGGGCAGTACAAAACTCTCACACTCCACCTTGTAGGTCTTACAAATTCTGTTTATTGTATCTTCTACCCTGTATATCTCTGCGCCACTTGTTAAAAGTATTTCACCAGCTTTTACAGCTATGGTAGTTACTTCTTTTATACTTATATTATGTGTTTCTCCGGCCAGTGTATTAATTTCCTCAATCAATTTATCTCCTCCAGGGTTGCTAAATTAATTTCTGCTTATTGAATCCATTATCTTCAAAATATGTCTTTTAAAATCATTAAACCTGCCTGTTGTTATTATTTCCTTGTTTCTTGGCCTGGGGAGGTCTATTATCACCTCTTCCATTACCTTTGCAGGTTTATCAGATAGAATATATATTCTATCTGATAAAAAAACTGCTTCCTCTATGTCATGAGTAATAAACATAACAGCTGTATCAAGCTTATCAAGCACATCCATAATCCAATAATGTATTTTTGACCTGGTTATAGCATCCAGGCCGCCAAAAGGCTCATCAAGAAGCATAATATCCCGGGAAAACATATATGTCCTTAAAAAGGCTGTCCTCTGCCGCATCCCCCCTGAAAGCTGTGATGGATACATATACTCAAACCCTTCCAGCCCAAATTCCTTAAAATAATCTCTAACCTTTTCTCTGGCGGTCTTTTTTCCTTCTCCTTTTATAACAAGGGGTAAAGCTACATTATCTATTATCTTCTTCCATTGCAGAAGCAGATCTTTTTGATACATGTAGCTGACTCTGCCTATTTTTCCAGTATAATTTTTCCCATCTATTATTATTTCACCTTCATCAGGAATAAGCAAGCCTGAAATTATGTTAAATATTGTACTTTTGCCGCTGCCACTCAATCCTAAAATAGACACAAATTCCTTTTCCCTCATATAAAGTGATACCTCATCTATGACCGGCAGTTTGTCAAAGGACTTTTTTACATTTTTAACCTCTAATTTAATAGCTCCTGGATTGCATCTATTAGTGCTCTCTAAATTACCATTGTTGGTATCATTCCTATTATTGTTATTGCAACCACTAATAATATTTTTCTGGCTACTTTGGAAGGAATTCATTGGTAAACGCCTCTTCTGCACTTAATTTGCTCTCAATCAACCCTTTTTCATACATCCAGTTGCCATATCTCTCCCATATTTCCAGTTTCATCTCTCCCCATCTCTTTGCATCAGATTTATACTCACCTGCAAGATACTTCTGACTTTCGATAGCAAGTTTTTCATCAATTTCAGGTGCATGTTTCAATAGGAGCTTCACAGCATCTTCCGGGTTCTCTATAGCATATTCGTAACCTCTTGAGGTTGCTTTCATAAATTTTTCAACCATATCAGGGTCATTTTTAAGTATGTTTTCGTTTGTTATAATAACAGGAGTGTAAAAATCAAGTATAGGATCTACGTCCTGTAGTTTAATAAAATTGATAGAAAAATCTTTTATTTTAGCCGCTACACCATCCCAGCCATAATATATCCAGGAGAAATCTACATCCCTCTGCACACTTGTAAAGAAGTCTGCAGTACCTATATTAACTATTTGAAGTTTACTGAAATCAGCTCCGTTTTTCTCCATAATACCTTTTAACATAGCTTCTTCCATTGGCGAACCCCAACCACCATATTTTTTGCCTTCAAAGTCCTTTGGTGTCTTAATATTCTTTTCCAAAGGAGAAGCGAAGCCTGAAGTGTTATGCTGTATGATAGCTGCAATAGCTTTGACCGGCAATGGGTTTTTTGTGGTTCTTGCGTATGTTATTTGTTCCTGGTAGCTTATCCCAAATTGTCCCTGTTCAGCAGCTATGAGTTCCGGGCCTCCACCTTCAGGAGGTTGTATTATGGTTACGTTTAAACCTTCTTCTTTGTAAAATCCTTTTTCAACAGCAACATACAAACCAGTATGATTGGTATTGGGAACCCAGTCAAGAAGAACCTTTACTTCTTTCATGTCTTTTATGTCTTTTGTTTCATCTTTTCCTTTTTTCTCTACGTTTTCTTTGTTACATCCGGTCACTAATAATGATATACTAGCCATTATAATTAAAACACTAATAATACTTGACATTATTTTCTTAAAATTTAAATTTGATTTTGCTTTTTGCATATTATTTCCTCCATGTTCATTCTATATTTGCTTACATATGCTAATACTACTTTGTTATATTGACAATGTGAAGCGCATTTCCCCTCACATCACCTTCCCGATGTTGTAAAAATTATCCAGGAAGACATCGCTTTCCAAATTGCATAGTAGTGCTAAAGTGTATATTTAGCTTTCTGCGTAATGCATATCCATTATTTTTGAGCTCTATTCCATGGCATTAATGCATATTCAATAAGTGCTGTTATCTTAAATAGTATTATGCTCAGAATAACAATTACAACTATGACAGCGAAAAATTTATCAAGTGAGTATGAGTGTTTCACTCTTATCATGTATACACCCAAACCCTTTTCCCCACCAAGCCATTCACCGATTACTGCTCCCATAATGCTGTAAGTAACTGCTATTCTTAGTCCTGAAAAAAAGCTCATACAAGCAGCAGGAAGTTTCAAATGCCTGAATATTTGTATTTTACCTGCGCCCATAGATTTCATAAGGTTTAACATATCTGTATCAACAGAAGCCAAACCATCAGTAAGGCTTATTACAATAGGGAAAAAGCACACCAGGACAACTACAAGAATTTTAGGCAGCATACCAAATCCAAACCAAATTATAAATAACGGTGCAAGAGCTATTATAGGTATAGTTTGCGAAATTATTAAAACAGGATATAGTGCTTTTTTAACAACTAATATACTATCCATAACAACTGCCAACACTATAGATAACCCTATGGATATCGCCAGTCCCGAAAGAGCTTCCCAAATGGTTGTCATTGTATGCATTTTCAGCTCAGGAAGTATTTTGAATATAGCTGACCCAATATCTGCAGGGGATGGAAGTACAAACTTGGGTATACCAGCATTGTCACTAACCAACTGCCATATTAATACTATTACAGCTGTAAAAGCCACTGGAATAATTCTATTTCCTATATTTTGCAACTTTTTCATCAATGGTCACACCTTCAGGTTTAAAATCTATTTTAACAACCGAAAGGACTCTGTCAGCTCCTTCGTCAATACAAATATATTGAGCCTTTTTAACTATATCCAAAAGTTCGTCCAGTTCTCCCTCCATTGTTGTTTCCATAGGTCCAACCTCATACCTTATATTACACGATGCTATATAAGCTATCACCTTATCCACTACTTCATATGTTTTGTCACTTCTTATTTTAGGAATAACTTGTAAGCTTACATTGCAAATTGCCATATGAGCACCTCCTTAAAGTATTTTAAATTTTTGCCTTTAAATAAAATAAGCCCTCCATCCTGAACAGAATAAAGGGTTTATGTCTGTATACAAAAATACAAATATTCTCCCTCCGCTGGCATTATCCAGTTCAGGTTAAATTGGGTCGGGACAACACAGCCCCCTCTCAGCCGATTTAATTCAGCTCCCCAGATAACGAAGTTCTATTTTATATATCTATAATAATATAATTAATTGGCAAAGTCAACGGGGCATATTTTCTTCTTTTGATGCAAAATATAAAAAATGCTCCCAAATTATCAGAACAAATTAATGAAACTCCCTAATTCTGCAGTAAAAATTTAACAAATCATTAATCAAACCCTTGATACAA
>DAOSDD010000099.1:0-14658 GCA_035362115.1 Clostridiales bacterium
CTGAAGTGAATATTATACATGGAAATCGTTTCTTGCCATATTTTTCTTCAAATATGAAAAATGCACCCAAATGCACCTTGCACCTTATAAAGATTGTTAAATTTCTGTTTAATGATGTATAATGTGTGATATATAATATAAAGTTAAATTATTGATGGAAATTTAGAGGTGATACTATGAGAAGACCTAAAGTACAATTTATAACAAGAACAGCAATTTTGCTGGCATTAACTATTATGTTCCAAATGATGGGGCGTTTCCTGGGACCTAATAACAATTTTATTGTGGGCCCTCTTGTTAATGCTGCCTTACTTATTGCAACTGCTGCAACCGGGCTGTGGGGGGCGACAACAATATCAGTTATAGCACCTTTTGTTTCAGCTTTAACAAATAAAGCTCCGATTGCTCCGATACTTTTACCATTTACTCCTTTTATAGCTATTGGTAATTTTATATTGGTACTATTCTTTTACCTGTTTATGAAAAAGAACAAGATTGCAGGCATAATAACAGGATCAGTTCTAAAGTTTTCATTCCTGTATGCATCAATCAGTGTTTTCTTAAAAGTTATGAAAGTTCCTGAAGGGCCATCAAAAGTACTGAATTCACTTTTCAGCTGGCCGCAGCTGGTAACAGCTTTGGCAGGGGGAGTAATTGCATTGGTAGTAATAAAGGCCCTTGGGAAGAATATAGAGATGTAGAACCTCTGTCCCATTTCACCAGCCTCCATGCCGTACGATCTATACCATTGGAGGCTGATGAAGTACTTGCACCAATTAATATGGAATCAAAATCAGGAATACCACTGTAAGGTATTTTGATATGCAGCATTTCGCTATCAGGCATTAGCCTCAGGCCATCAATTGATGCTATATTTTCTGAAGTATCTGTCTGCAGATCAATAGTCTTAAGATAATTAACCGTCATATTTATTCTGAATGTCTTTCCATCACTGGAGAAGAAATACATATCGATATAGTAATTAATATTCCTGCGGGCACTTTCAACTGTATCCAAAAATAAATGCATATTAGAACTATCAGTACTTAAATATACATTCTTTATATCTGCTGATTTGCTTGCATTTTGTTTTATTTTATCGCTGACAGGATCCTCTAATAACAATATTTTCGGACCGTCCCTCATACTAAAATCATACTCCAAATCAGGATATATGCCAAAAAGCTCATTTTGTCTTATAAACGCTTTTAAAAACGGGCTGTTTACATTCATTTGAGACTTGTATTCAGAAAGCATATCTGCTTTTTGTTTTTGCTCAATATCAGACATAGGTGAGGATACCCACTTTGTACCAATATCAACCAGTTTCTTTGGCGGTACTAAAAATAATTTACTAAACTGTCCAAAAGGGGATGGCCATTTACCCCTATGAACCAAATATAGATATTGATCAGGCGTCATATTGTTTTTTGCCAATACATACCTCACCAGGCAATATGCAGCAAAGTGGTCCGGATGACGGTCATTAGGGTGGGGAAAGGCAATAATGGAAGGATTATATGTCATTACAATACTTTCCAGGTCATCAGCTATGCTTTTTCCACAATATGGAGCATCGCTTTTGTATGAGTTGCTATAGGGTGAATGGCTGCACTTGGTAAACCGGCTTACATATAGGTTGTTTTCATCCCAGTTTTCACCCCACATATGGTATAGGCCACCATCAGGATATCCCAGGTAAATAATGTTTTCTCTATCAACACCTGCTCTTTTCATGGCTCTCTCTGTTTCGTCCTGCCGCAAATATGCGGAACTTATATAATTTTTTGCGTTCGGCTTGACAGTCAGGTAATTTAATGCTACAGCACTTGTATGTCCATCTCCATTTGTCAAAAGGACAACTTTTACCGTACCCCCTGATTCTATAGTTTTTGAAATCAAGTTTCCACATCCAAGTGTTTCATCATCGCAATGAGGAGCAACCACAAGCAGCCTTGTTCCTTCAACTGGTGACACAAGCTCATCCATTTGAAGCTTTGTAAATAAATTAACAATAAAGTCTCTACCAAATACTCCTGTTACCAATATTATGATAGCTAAACCGAGAAAGATATATTTTAACTTATTAGCAATTTTTTTCTTATTGATAGATTGCCTTTTATCCACTTTAATTTTATCAACCTCATATCTTTTTATTTTAGTATTTAGATTTAGTCTATATTTTTAATAAATATTACAGTTTTCTTAGAAGATATTACAGTTATAAAAATATTACAGTTTTTTAACAAATATTATTGTTTTGTAATCTTCTACATTTCCCCATAGCGTATCGGAAAATTCAAGCAGTTTAGTATATCCATTTTTTATATAGAACTTGATAGCACTGCAGTTTTTATTGGAAGTTTTAAGATGAATTCCTTTTTCCTGTATGCCGGGGTTGTTTTTTATATGATTTTCAAAAGTGGCCAGCAGTGATGTACCTATAGACCTGCCCTGGTATTCAGGCAACATATTTATATGTAAATGAGCAGGATATTCATTATATAAGTTTTTTGGCATATATTTATATGTTTTATTTTTAAGCATATTTCTTATACTTTTTAATATAGAAGGATACATGCAAAAAGTATATAATAATCTTAACCCGATTCTCCAGGACATTTTCATCATGAACATTATTATTTGCCTTTTAGTATTCATAGTACCTATAATATACCCAACAACCATATTATCATGTTCACTATCTACTGCAACAAAGCAATGCTCTTTTTCATAAAGAAGATAATAAGCACAAAAGAAATAGCCGAAAAGTTTTCTGTCGCCGAACTCTCCGGTACCTTCCAAATCTTTTCCCATATAGCCTGTTTTATGGCATATATTTAATACCTGTTCCAAGTCGGTATCATTATATTTTCTAATAAGTATTTCCGGCATACCATATCCTTTTTCGCTTAACTATGTATTATGCTTTATATTATTACTACTTTGTTATGCTGCCAATTGGCATGGTAGCATTAATGTATTATTAATTTTAACATATTATCAAATAATAATGTATAAGTTTTTCAAAATAAGGAAGGACAGTCCCATAAAAAGAACTGTCCCCATCATAATAGTGGAGAACTGTCCCTCATTTATTTCTCATTTAATTTTATTTTTTAACTCCGTAAATTTATTTTTAAACTTGGAATTTCTATCAAGAGCCATTCCTGTATCAATAGCAGTTAATGCATCTCTTTTTGTCCCTGCTTTTACCAGGGCATCGGCAAGATTACACCAGTTGCAAACTGTATATGGTTCCTTTCTGATTCTTTGAACAAAATAGGGGATTGCTTTTTCATTATAGTAAGTGGTAATATTTTCAACAGGTTCCAGCCTTAGACCATTCCATCCCAGCACTTCAATATTGTAAGTACCGTCATTTTGCCTGGTCCAAACCCCAAGTTCTGCTTTTGATTGTGCAGCCCTGTTTTTTGATTCACGGAGTACGTCAAGCCTATCATAGTTCCGTGAAAAGAGTTCATTTGTTTTACCATTTTCCAGTGAATATCCATATACCTGTGAAGGTTTTCCTCTTGATGATAAACCTAATATGAGCTGCTTTTTACCTGCCCCTGTAAGATCAGCAACACTTCTATGATCTAATATTTCATATTCATTATTCGTTATTTCTGCAGCCGTATACCAGCTATCATTTTGTTTTTTAAGAATAACAGTTCTTATTTCGTCATTAAGTTTGAATGAAGTAATCAACTCTTCAGATAAATCACCATCAATGTCCGACAGGTGAATTTCCCTGGTGTATGAAGGACTTTCAGGTAGTAAAAGTTTCGTGTTCTCAGGAACAAATTTTTTCGCGATTGTATAATAACTCTCTGTTTTCCGGTTTAGCTTGGAAGCGCTTTCTTTCAACTGTGAAAAGGACGATGTTAGAGTTTTGCTTAATGATTCCAGAGAGTTTGCAATAGCCATGGGTATAACCATATTTTTAGATGCTTGATTTTGTGTGCCTGATCCCGGTTCTCTTTGGGTATCTGGTTTATAATTGTTATATTTTGTTAATAATGCCCTCCCCGCAAGTGCAAGTCCGGCTAATTGTAATGGAAGCATAAGTTATATCACCTTTGCAGATATATTCATATAGTATTATATGCAATGAAGATGAATATGGGACCATGTAAGGAAAGGACAATATAATTTATGGTTAAAAACATTCGAGTCACAGAATCTATGAATCATACACTGATTCTATGACCCGGGAAATCAGCAGTTTGACTTATAAGACCCTAATTCCAGGCCTTTCTCAATAAAATACTTATATGTATCATAATCAACGGTATTTGGAATTGAATGGTCGCTATGAAGGGCGTACCCATAATTCCCCATAGCTACAGGTATTTTAGATTCTAATTCTTTTTTTATTAGTTCTTTATCATTTGTGTATAGAACTCTTACATCAATACCACCCATAAAAGACAAAATATCCCCATATTCCCTATATAATTTAAGGAGATCCATACCGGCTTTTACTTCTATAACCTGAAGGCAATCCATACCTGCTTCAATTAACCCCGGAACAAGAGATTCTACCATACCGCATGAATGAACAATTACAGGCAGATCATGTGCATGAGCGAAATCAAAAGTTCTTTTATGACCCGGTTGTATAATTTCCTTATACATGGCAGGTGAGAAGAATGGTTTGCCTTTAAAACCCATATCTTCATAGTACCAGATTCCATCAGGGTATCCTTCTTCAGCAAATAGAATTTCCTGAAGGTCCATAGTCAGACGGCTGTATGTATCTACCATATCTATAATCCAATCCGGGTCAAGAGCCATTCCTATTAACATATACTCATGACCGCAAACAGGATGCATTAATTCAAATACATTTACACCCGACCATACAAAAAAACGATTTTTCTCTGCAGCATATTTCTTCGCTTTTCTGTATGTTTCGAAATTTATACGCCTGCGTTCAGGCTTCAATAGCGGCTTTATATGTTCTTCCCAATCTACTCGCTCCTTTACAAGAAAATCCACATGCTCGGGAGTAGTATCATGAAGCTTGTGTCTGCGCAGGAGGGCACCATTACCATCTCTTACAAGTATAGTCTCTTCAGTTTCTTCTATAGTTTCCGGTTTAAAATCCAAATTGGCAGTCATATTAAATGCCCAACATTCATCCAGGTCAAAATCAAAATGATCGGCGAAGCCTTCGCTTTCTTTGATATATCCGTCCGAAGTCCATTTTTTATAGGTATCACTCCAGAAATGTTCGTAAAGTCCTATATGGTCAACAGGTTTACGCTTTAGTATATTACTCATACGTTCAATACCGGTAATAGCTTGCATATGCTGCACCTCCAATGCTTATTCAGTGATATATTCAACATTTACATTTTGCAATTAACGAATTATATATAGCATATAGCATCCGAACATTAAATTCAATTGAAAAAGGTAACATTTCTAAACTGCAAAATAAACTACAAAAAATCCATAATTTCTAATAGAAAAAGATGTAATAAGCCATAAAATTTAAGTTGTATATATTTATTTGTAATGATAATGGATTTCTGCACAGGTTTGCATAATGAACAGATATGATATAATTAAATAATGAACAAGATATTTTTTAAGTGAACGGTGGATAAGACACTTTTTAAATGGGGGAGTAGAAATGGATTTTATGCTTCTGGATAATATAAAAGTTGAAATCAGCAATGAGGAATTATTTAAATCACTAAAAATAGATATGGAGGACGATATTGCACCGGAAGTGCTTGGATTGTTTGAAGAAGCATGGAAAACAGCCAGACCTAAGGCAGTATATGGGGCTGCTTATATAGAAGACCGCGGGAGAAACTGGGTAGTTATCAATGGTATCAGGTTTACAAGCAGGATATTGAGTGTAAATCTGAAAGATGCACATAGAGTGTTTCCTTATGTTGTTACATGCGGGAGGGAGCTATACGAATGGGCTATGTCTATTAATGGCCCTCTAGAGCGATATTGGGCGGACACTATATGTGAAATTTTCCTGCGCAAAGCGTTTAAAACGATGAGCGAGGATTTTATTAAAAAGTTCAATCCGGGCAAAACTGCAACTATGAATCCGGGATCACTGGAGGACTGGCCTATAAGTGAACAAAAACCGTTGTTTTCGTTAATAGGTGACGATAATATCAAAACCGCAGGTATTGAGTTGACTGAAAGTTTTCTTATGATTCCTGTTAAATCCATGTCAGGTATCAAGTTCCTAACAGAGTATAAGTATGAAAATTGTATGTTATGTCCAAGGGAAAGATGTCCTGGAAGGAGGGCTGAATATGATTCGCTGTTGAAAGAAAAACTATGATATAATATCCTCATCCTCATAAATGAGGATATTATATGCCTCCGGCGGAATTTATGTGCATGCGAATATTTTTGCTTCGCAAAAAACGCACATGCACAATTATATCATGAATTTGTTAAAATTCATGATATAATGTACGTGTTATAATAAATTCAAAATATGTTAAATTTGATAAATATAATGGTTTTATGTAACGTGATATGGTGAAATATATGGATGTAAAGAAACAATTGGAAGAAAAAATTTCCGATATGGAGAAGGTAGCAAGAATTTTTGAAATTGAGCCTTTTGACATATACTTTTTGGGCGGTTCTGCCTGTATATTAGGTGGTTATACAGATAGGGCCACGAGAGATTTTGATTTTATAGATTTAAATTATCCTTCAAGACTAGGGAAGGTTTTTGTACAATTAAGAGATTTTGACATGTTGGAATATGAAAGTACTATTATATCACCTAAATATAAAGAGCGGGCTATAAAACTAAATGAATTTAAATATCTAAATATTTATTTGCTATCTGTAGAGGACATTATTGTTAGCAAAATAATCAGACTGGAACAAAAGGACTTGCAAGACATTTATGAACTTATTAAAGTTGCAGATAAAGAGCTTATAAATAAAATTATTGATGAAGTTTTAACTAGAAATGATTTATATGAATCGAAGAAAAAGCAATTTATAAAGCAGCTTTCTTTATTTAGGGAGAGATATAATGTATAGAATAGTACGTGAAAGTTATGAGAATTATATAAATGATTTTTTGCCAAACAGCGCATCTGATTATCGTTATAAGATTATGCAGCCTTTTAGATTGATTTTTGACTTATCTGCGTACAAAGAAGAGAAAAACAAAAACAGTACAGATTACTTGAAATTACAAGATTTTATATATTTAGCAAATAAAAATATTAAAGAATATCCGAATTTTAAATCCTTTTTGTGGAGCCTGGAATCAAGAAATATATTTGGTAAGAATAATGGAGTTTTATCCCGGGAAGAGTTTCTAGAACAAGCTAAAATTATAAACATGTTTTTAAAATTGTCTTATTGGAATTGAATAGAATTCGCGTGGTAAATGGTTTAGTACGACATTGCGTCCACACCTAAATTAAACCAATCCCAGCAGGCGCACAACGCTTGCTGTAATAAAACATATTACAATTCCTGTAATGGTAGGTATAAGGAAGGATATTATAGTCCATTTTAAACTCTGAGTTTCCTTTTTTATTGTCCAACAGGTAGTACCACATGGGAAGTGCATTAGAGAGAATAGCATGACACATACGGCAGTAAGCCAGGTCCATCCATGTGACAAAAGTAAATCCCGCAGCTCATTAAGACTGTCAAGTTCTAAAATATTGCCTGTTGCCATATAACTCATAATAATTATAGGTATTACAATTTCATTAGCAGGGAAACTGAGTATGAAGGCCATGAGAATGTATCCATCCAGACCTGCTAGATGAGCAAAGGGTTGCAGAAAAACTGCACAGTGGTCCAGCAGGCTTAATGCTCCAACATGGACATTAGCCATAATCCAAATAATAAGACCTGCAGGAGCGGCAACTGCAATAGCCCTTCCAAGGACGAATAAAGTTCTGTCGAATATGGAACGAATAATTATCCTGCCGATTTGCGGCTTACGGTATGGTGGTAGTTCCAGGGTAAATGATGATGGGAGCCCTTTTAAAATTGTTTTTGATAATATATTTGATATTAAAAATGTCATTACTACACCAAGAATTATAACAATTAATAGTGCTAAAGTTGATACAATAGACTTTAATGTTCCTGGTACCATTCCTGCGAAAAATATTGTTATTATTGCTATTAGTGTAGGGAACCGCCCATTGCATGGTACAAAATTATTAGTAATTATAGCAATAAGACGCTCTCTGGGAGAATCAATAATTCTGCATCCTACAATCCCTGCAGCATTGCATCCAAAGCCCATACACATGGTTAAAGCCTGCTTTCCATGTGCACATGCCCTTTTAAAAAAGCTGTCAAGGTTAAAAGCCACCCTTGGTAAATATCCCAGATCCTCCAGAAACGTAAACAGTGGAAAGAAAATTGCCATGGGGGGGAGCATAACAGATACTACCCACACAAGTGTCCTATATATACCCATCACCAGCAGATCGCAGACCCATTGAGGAGTCTCTGCCCATATAAAGAAATCTGTCAGATGTCTTTCAATCCCAAAAAGCAAAGTTGCAATTATTTCTGAGGGGTAATTGGCTCCGGTTATAGTTAACCAGAATATGACACCTAAAAGTCCAATCATTATAGGTATGCCAAATATTTTTGAAGTCAGGACGCTATCAATTTTTCTATCCATACTATTATATTTTTCATTATGAAATGTGACCGTATCCCTGCTGATTTCTTCTGCAAGCTTTACTATACAGGAAACGATCCTATCTCTCAGTTGATCATGATCAACTCCATTTTTACTTAAAAACCTTCTTGCATTTTCTATATAGATTAGTAAATTCTGGTTTTCCATTAAATCAAAACCAAGATATTTCTCCATGGCTTTAAGCAGTGTTTTGTCGCCATCAATTAATTTTAGTGAAATCCAACGAATTCTCTGCGTATCTATAATAACATTTTTGGAGAAAAGGTCTATAGAAGCTTCATTCAAAAGGGTGTTTCTGTGTACCTCCGTTAATATTTTTACTAAATTGGGCTCAACAATCTTAATAGCCTCTTCTATTAAATCATCATAGTTGAATCTCATGGGATTTATTTGAATTTTATTGCTTGTTATATCATATACTGCATCCATTAATTCTTTTAAGCCTTTGCTGCTTCTTGCATTTGTACCTACCACAGGTACACCAAGGCGGTTTGAGAGTTCCTTCAAGTTAATGTGTATTTTTTTTCTTTTTGCTTCATCTAAAAGGTTTACGCACACAATCAAATTCTTTGTTATTTCCAGAGTTTGAAGCACAAGATTCAGGTTCCTTTCAAGACATGTAGCATCTGTAACTATTATAGTGGCGTCAGGATTGCCAAAACATACAAAATCCCTTGCTACCTCTTCTTCTACAGAATTTGCCATCAATGAGTAGGTTCCTGGTATATCTACCAGTATGAAATTTCTATCTTTATGGATGTAACTTCCCTGAGCATTTGTGACAGTCTTGCCTGGCCAGTTGCCCGTATGCTGATTTAAACCTGTTAAACTGTTAAAAACCGTGCTTTTACCTACATTCGGGTTGCCTGCCAGTGCAATCACCTTATCATTAGGTGATATACGCTCTATTTTTAGTTCAGATTCAAGAACACCTGCTCCTGTAGATTGATTTGTCAGTCCCATATTCCAATTCCCCCTGATTATTTTATGCAGTATTAATTTGCCCGTACAAGAATGTTCCCTGCTTCCTCCGAACGCAGTGCAATGACAGCACCTCTTATGTTATAGGCAGTAGGGTCACCTGAAGGGCTTTTCTGCAGAGCCTCAACTTCCGTATCTAAAATCAAACCAAGATCCAGCATTCTTCTTCGCATGATTCCACTGGATTTAAGTTCACATACTTTAGCCTTTTTTCCAAGTGGCAAATTATTTAGTGGTATAATAATTTCCATAGTTCTACAAACCCCCATTTTATACTTGTATTATAAAAGCTTTATTTCATATTTGCATTACAAAGGCTACGTTTTCATACATGAATTACAAAACTTTGCCCGGCTCTTTATGTTCATATATTATTTCCCCTAAATAAGCCGCGAGAAAATATCTTTCTCAAGACTAATATATGAAAAATAAAATGCAAGTGTTACGAATATACATTAAATAAGTTATGTAGATTCATATTTATGAAATGGAGTGATACTATATGAAAAAGGAACGTGAATTTCATACGGTTCGTGGCTATCAGCTTCTCGGACAGAATAAAACTCTTTTAACTTCTGCACTGGAAGATTACCTTGAAATGATATACAGAAATGATCAAGGGGAAGGTTATATTAGGATAAATATGATTGCTGAGCTATTGAATGTAAGGTCTTCATCAGCTACAAAAATGGTCCAGAAGCTAGCTTCCATGGGACTTTTGAATTACGAGAAATACGGCATTATCTCCTTAACTAAAAAAGGCAAAGAAATTGGCGAGTTTCTTCTTAAAAGACATAATATCATAGAGAAATTTTTAAAAACTATAGGGGTTAGTGAAAAACTGCTGGTTGAAACAGAATTGATAGAGCATAATGTAAGCTTAAACACGTTAAATAATATTTCCATTTTAAATAGCTTCTTTGAGGATAACCCTGATATCTTTGAAATATTTATACAATATAAGGATAAAATGGGTGATAATAGAGATAGTAAATGCAATGATAAGCACCAATAGCTAACTTGCGTATATTAATAGAGAAAAAAAAGCAATCAAGCCTCTTACAATGCACCCTTAAATTCAGGGGCACATTTAAAATTTTTAAAGAAATATACTCCGGGAAATTCAGATAGGGTTTGACTTTTATATGGTAATTTGTATAATACCGTTATTAATTTAGCTGTGAATTGTGAGCAACTTATCTTATGCAACCGGTAATATGATATAATTATAAGTGTTTTATATTTATATTCCAAGAACAGGGGGCATGAAGATGGGTAATTCCGGCTTTAATAAAAATAATTGTGCAGATAGAATTGAAAAGGCTTATGAATATGCAAGCAGTGTTTACAGGTCATTAGGTGTGGATACTGAAGATATATTGAAAACAATGCAAAGCATGCAAATCTCCCTTCACTGCTGGCAGGGTGATGATGTAACAGGGTTTGAGACAAGTGCGGAAGGACTTTCCGGTGGTGGAATTATGGCAACTGGCAATTATTGTGGTAAGGCTTGCAATGGAGATGAGCTAAGGCAGGACATGGAAAAAGCAATGGGATTGATACCAGGTAAGCACCGTGTAAACCTGCATGCAATCTATGCTGAAACCGGAGGTAAATTTGTTGATAGAGATGAACTTGAGGTTATACATTTTTCAAAATGGATAGATTGGGCCAAAACAAGGGGAATAGGAATTGATTTTAACCCTACGTTTTTTTCTCATAAAAATGCCAAAAGTGGTTTTACATTGTCCAGCAAAGATAAAGACATACGGTCATACTGGATAAAGCATGGAAAAGTATCACGTAAAATTGCCGCTGAAATAGGGAAAGAACTTGGTAAGACATGTATAAATAATGTATGGATTCCTGATGGTTCAAAGGACCTCACGGTAAGCCGTTTAGAACATCGGCTTATATTAAGGGACTCTCTTGATGAGATCTTTCAACAGAATTATGACAAAAAGCACCTGCTGGATGCAGTTGAAAGCAAGCTCTTTGGTATAGGCTCCGAAAGCTATGTAGTTGGATCACATGAATTTTATATGGGGTATGCTTTGAATAGAAATATTATGCTTTGCCTTGACGCAGGGCATTTCCATCCTACAGAAGGTATAGCGGATAAAATTTCATCAATTCTTGCTTTTTCAGATGAATTGCTGCTGCATATAAGCAGGGGTGTAAGATGGGACAGCGATCATGTAGCTCTATTAACTGATGATGTCCTTGCAATTGCTCAGGAAGTAAAGAGAAGCAATGCTTTCGATAGTGTGCACTTTGCCCTTGACTTTTTTGACGCAAGTATTAACAGAATTATAGCATGGGTAGTGGGAGCAAGATCAGTTCTCAAAGCCATAATGATTTCCCTGCTTGAACCTACTGATTTATTAATGAAAGAAGAAATCAATGGAAACCTGGGAAATCGTCTTGCCTTAATGGAAGAATTAAAGACCCTGCCCTTTGCTGCTGTTTGGGATAAATACTGCTTTGAAAATAATATACCTGTTGGCCCGGCCTGGCTTAATGATATAGAAGAATATGAAGAAAAGGTTTTGCTTAGAAGGGAATAACGCAAAATCATAAATAAAAGAAGGAGGAGGAGATGGAATGGATTGCAAAGGCTTCAGAGAATTAGAAAGAATTTCGCATGTAGTTGGTAATAAAGCTGAATATGTTCAGGGGGGCGGAGGCAATACTTCAGTCAAGCTCGAGCAGAGGCAGGGCCTGGAGCAGAATCTAAATCTTGAAACTAAAGTTGAATTTAACAAGTTGATGGCTGTAAAAGCGTCGGGGTATAAGTTAAAGCAAATTACCACAGAAGACGGGTTCGTAGTTGTTAACTATAAAAATATAAAAGAGTATTATGAGAAAGTTGATTTTGAGCAGGACATTGATTATGAAAAAGATAGCGTTAAGTTTACTAAAGATAATATTGTAAAAATCGAAGGGCTAAAGGAATTGCGACCTTCTGTGGAAGCCGGGTTTCATTCGATTCTTAAAAAATATGTAATACATACCCACCCTGTTTATGCCAATATTGTATGCTGCTCTACTAATGGAGAAGAACTGGTACGAGAGATATTCCCGGAAGAACAATGGAATACATTATGGATACCATATGTTAACCCCGGCTTTTTTCTAACGGTAAAAATAAAAGATGGCATTGAAAAATGTGAGAAGAAGGGAAAATTTCCCGAGGTAATCTTTATGGAGAACCACGGACTGATAGTTACATCAGATGATATGGAAAACTGTATAACTCTCCATAATAAAGTAAATGACCAAATTAAGAAATATTTTAAAATAGATAAACCTTATCCTGAAATCAAAATTATAAGATTGGATAAAGAAATATCCAAGAATTATAATATATCAGGAGGTTATCATATAACTGAAAGTGAGGATGTATGCGGGAACAGAGATGCATATATAAGCATGACCGGATATTTGAAAGACTTTTTTAAAGGAAGCAATTTATGCAGGAACTTTTTTGAAAAGTATGTTCTTTATCCCGATCAGCTTGTATATCTAAATGACAGTGCCTCTTTAGACAAAGATGAAAATAGGCTTAATATAAATACATTAACAGGTGAGTTAATATATAGAACAAACTATAATGAAGCTCTTACTATTGAGGAAACATTACTTGCATATATCTATATTATAAAAAACATTGAGAAATGCGGATTAAAAGTCAAATCTATGACCCTGGAGGAAATTGACTATATCAGGAATTGGGAAAGTGAAAAGTATAGGAAAAGTTTGATGAAATAAGCAAGTGAAGAGGAGCGGGTGCATTTAATTTATATGAAGAAAATATTGGTAAGGGGCATAAGTGGAGATGTTCTAAGCACCGTAATGACAGCCCCTGATAAATATTTCTTCATATTTGATAAATGCATCCCATATGCTTTCACTCACTTACCACATTTATTTTTTGAATAAAGGTAATTATACAGTGACCCGTGTCTTAATTCATCAGTTATAATTTCAACCAGTTTATTTATTTGACGTCTGTCTCTAAGAGCAAAAAGAATCTTCCTGTATTTCTCAACAGCTCTTTGTTCGCCTAAAAGCGCATCCCGTAAACCCTCACAGTAGGATTTCGGTTTCTGAAACTTTCCATCTGTGACAATGGGAAGGTTTTCACCTGTAAATTCCCTGTAAATCTCTCTGAACATGCCAAAGTGCTTGATTTCATCATCTCTTATGCCTTTTATTATGTTTTTGTCTTCTTCGCTGGGAGCAACACTTATTAAGTATTCATAAAACAATCTGTCTTCAGTTTCCCCTGAAACAGCTTCCTTAATAAGCTCAAGAGCTGTTTGCAATTCACCTGGTGATACTAAAGCAGGTGAACATATATCTGTTCCCAAATTAAGATTTGCAGGGGACATTGGCATACTGTTGATGGGCATTTGCATTGATACAGGCATAAAATTCTGATCCATGGGAATACCGCCTCCCCATGCAGCCCAGTTGTTATGATCCATTAGAAGATCCTGGGGATACATTCCGCCCAATATTGCTTCTGTATCAATCATAAGGGGCTGGGGGCCTGCGGCATATTGTCCCTGTCCCTGCTGCATCATCATACATGGGGGCATATTCAAGGGCATACCTTGCATCGGAAATGTAGTGTTTTGTTTGTTATTAAAATAGTTCATATTATTACCAACCTCATACAATACATAATATCTTCTATAGTTATACTATGAAGGGAAATAATAGATTGTTACAGGTTAATTTACTGCTTTTTATGTGTAGACTTAATTAATTCTCAAGGTCAAGTTGCTTCTATTACTGGTTTGCTCTTATTTCAGTGAAAGTCATTTCCTTAGCACAAATAATTGCGGCTCCTGCAGCAGTAGCATATTCTGCATGTTCGGGTATATGAAAATTTACACCAAAAATGACTCCCAACTGGTCGAATATGTTTCTTGTCTGAGGAACATTGGTCAGGTTGCCGGTCAAAACAACATCTTTTATGT
>DAOSDD010000100.1:0-14438 GCA_035362115.1 Clostridiales bacterium
ATTCGTTTCTATGGTGGAAAAAGGCGACATTGAGGCACTTATGGAGTCAAAATCACTTTGGATATGTCTTTCGTGCTTTACCTGTGTGGAGCGCTGCCCTAGAAACGTCGAGCCTGCAAAGCTTATTGAAGCTGTAAGACTGGCAGCAATACGCAAACAAGGGGAAAATTATTTAAAAGCAGATGACATTCCGTTATTATTGGATGAAAATATTCCACAACAGGCAATTGTCAGCGCATTCAGAAAATACAGTAAATAATCAGCATATAAGTACTGCTTTACTATGTTTCCAAATTGGCATAGCAGTATTATATTGTAAATAATTGGCGAATTACATTATAAGTAATTAGCAAATCAGATTATAAGTAATCAGCAAATCAGATTATAAGTAATCAGCAAATCAGATTATAAGTAATCAGCAAATTAGATTGTAAATAATCAGCAAATTAGAGCAAATTAGATTGTAAATAATCAGCAAATTAGAGCAAATTAGATTGTAAATAATCGGTGATTTAGATTGTAAATAATCGGTGATTTAGATTGTAAATAATTAGTAAATTAGATTGTTAATAATCAGCACATTAGATTGGAAGTGAGTAAATGCAAAAAATAGGCGTGTTTGTTTGCTGGTGCGGAAGCAACATTGCTGCAACTGTCGATGTAGAAGCGGTTGTTAATGCTTTAAAGAATGAACCCGGTGTTGTTTATGCGGCCGATTATCAGTATATGTGCTCCGAAGGCGGTCAGTCAAAAATCAGACATGCAATCAAAGACTTTGGACTTACAGGCATTGTTGTTTGCTCATGCTCTCCAAGAATGCATGAGGCGACCTTCAGGAAAACAGTTGCTAGTGCGGGATTAAACCCGTATATGGTTGAAATTGCAAATATCCGTGAGCAATGTTCGTGGATCCACAAGAACAAGGAAGAAGCAACCCAAAAAGCAATTATTCTTGCGAGAACTGCAGTTGCAAAGCTTAACTTAAATAAGCCGCTGAAAGCAGGAGAAAGTGCTGTTGTAAAGCGTGCACTGGTTATCGGCGGGGGTATTGCGGGCATCCAGTCTGCACTTGATATTGCAGAAGCCGGATATGAAGTAGATATTGTAGAAAAGTCACCTACAATAGGGGGCAAAATGGCACAGCTTGATAAGACATTCCCGACCCTTGACTGTGCGGCTTGTATCCTTACACCCAAAATGGTTGACGCAGCATCAAACGAAAAGATAAACCTCTATACATACAGTGAGGTCGAAGCTGTTTCCGGATTTGTGGGGAATTTCACTGTTAAAATAGGGATAAAAGCCCGCAGCGTTAAGGCTGACCTTTGCAGCGGTTGTGGAGTATGTACAGAAAAATGTCCGTCAAGAAAAGCAAAAAGCGAATTCAATATGGGCCTGTCCAACAGAGGAGCAATTTACATTCCCTTTGCCCAGGCAATTCCCAATGTTCCCGTTATTGACCGTGAACAATGCATTAAGTTCAAAACCGGCAAGTGCGGAATCTGCGAGAAGAACTGCTCTGCAGGAGCTATCGACTTTACACAGCAGGACAAAATCGTAGAAAAACAGTATGGTGCAATTGTAGTTGCAACGGGCTTTAATCCCATTTCCCTTAAAAATTTTGATGAGTTTTCATATTCACGGTGTCCTGATGTTGTGACCTCTCTTGAATTTGAACGCATTATGAATGCAGCAGGTCCTACAAAGGGTAAACTGCTCCGGCCGTCGGATAATACACATCCCCGTACAATTGTTTTCGTACAGTGCGTAGGTTCCCGCGATACATCCGGTTGCGGAAAGACATACTGTTCCAAAATTTGCTGCATGTATACAGCAAAGCACGCTATGCTTGTAAGAGAGAAATACCCCTATGTGGATGTTCATGTATTCTACATCGATGTAAGAACACCCGGTAAGAATTTTGATGAATTCTATCGCCGTGCAGTGGAAGAATACGGCGTCAATTATATAAAAGGAATGGTCGGCAAAATTGCTGAAAAAAATGGCAGGCTAATGGTCCAAGGCTCTGATTTGCTTGCAGATGAACAGATTGTAATTGAAGCAGATATGGTTGTTCTTGCAACAGCCATTGAACCTGACAAGACTGCTAAAGATCTTGCTACTATGCTGACTGCGAGCATTGATACTGATAATTTCTTTACTGAAGCTCATCCTAAACTTCGGCCTGTAGAAAGTCCTACAGCAGGTATTTATCTTTCCGGTGTATGCCAGGGGCCGAAGGATATACCTGAGACTGTGGCGCAGGCGTCAGCAGCGGCTGCAAAGGTAATCGGGCTCCTTGCTAAGGATAAACTTCTATGCAACCCATGTGTATCCAGTTCAGATGAGATGCTCTGCAATGGCTGTTCCTCATGTGAAAAGGTTTGCCCATACGGTGCTATATCCTATGTAGATAAAGAATTTAGAGCTGCAGGAAAGATTGAAGTTCGCAGAGTCGCTCAGGTCAACGAGGCAGTTTGTCAGGGCTGTGGTGCTTGTACTGTTGCATGCCCATCAAGCGCTATGGATTTGAAAGGTTTTACAAACAAACAGGTTATGGCGGAGGTGGATGCAATATGCCGATAAAAGATGAGTTCAGGCCGTTGATTGTTGCATTCTGTTGCAACTGGTGCAGTTATGCAGGCGCAGACCTTGCAGGAACCAGCAGGCTTTCATACCCTGCAGATGTAAAAATAATTAGAGTGCCTTGTTCCGGGCGAATTAACCCTATGTTTATTCTTCGTGCATTCCAAAGAGGTGCCGACGGTGTTATCATCTGCGGTTGTCATCCGGGAGACTGCCACTATTCAACTGGCAACTACTATGCAAGAAGAAGAATGACACTGCTTTTCAGTCTGCTTGATTATCTGGGAATTGAACGGGAACGTACAAGAGTTGACTGGGTTTCAGCAGCAGAAGGCGTTAAATTCTCTACGGTTATGAACGAGTTTTCAAAGACAATTCATCAGCTTGGTGAAAATAAAAGGTTGGGGGATCTGAGATGCAAAGAATTTTTGGATTAATTAAGGATAAAACCGAAAAACTGCTTGCTGACGGGACCGTCAACAGGGTTATCGGCTGGAAAAAAGGTGAGCTTTTTTATGATAACACTCCGGCTGTTTTCAACATAAGTACCGTGCCTGGCACGACGCTTACCGGAGATGAGATGGAAAGCTTTGTGTATGATGGCTTTTGTGCAAGCAACCTTAGCAAGTACCTTATTAGCGAAAGCAAAAAAGACGGGAAAATATTAGCACTGCTTAAGCCTTGTGATACGTACTGCTTTAACCAGCTCGCTAAAGAACATAGAATTAACAAAGACAATGTTTATATTCTCGGCATTGAGTGCAGAGGAATGATAGATATTAACAAAATCAAGGACTTGGGAATCAAAGGAATCATAAGTATCGAAGAGAAGGACTATGAGTATGAGAAATATGATCAACTTATAATTCAGACAATTTATGGTGAGAAAACCTGTAAGAAGAGGGAAGTATTGCTTGAAAAGTGCCTTTGCTGCAAAGGCAAACGGCATGTGACTTACGATGAGCTTTTGTCAAGGGGCGATCATACCCCCGAGGATACTCGTGCAGATATTCGCGTATTGACTGGCGAGAATACTCCTGAAGTCACTCCGGAAGTAACCCATGAAGATACTAGCAAAGATATTCGCAAAGGTACTCCCGAAGCAACTCGCAAAAAAGCTTCCCAGCTTGATTCGAATCGCTTTGAGCTTGTGGAAAAGCTTGAGGCTATGACTCCCGATGAGC
The DNA here is from genome assembly GCA_035362115.1 of Clostridiales bacterium. Classification (GTDB taxonomy): domain Bacteria; phylum Bacillota; class Clostridia; order Acetivibrionales; family DUMC01; genus DUMC01. Next base: position 3,771 of record DAOSDD010000100.1, read on the forward strand.
GATTTTCATTTTGGCGGGGCGAGCTTTCAAAGTGTATCCGCTGTAATGCATGCAGAAATGTGTGCCCTGCATGCTCCTGTATAAAATGTGTTTTTGATAACGATAACTCAGGCATTGCAAGCAAGGCAAACACTGATACCTTCGAAGAAAACATGTTCCATATCATCCGTGCGTTCCATGTAGCAGGACGTTGTACTGATTGCGGAGAGTGTTCTAGAGTTTGCCCCCAACACATACCCCTTCACCTTTTAAATCGCAAGATTATCAAGGATATAAACGAGTTATATGGTGAATATCAGGCCGGTGCTGATACGGAATCACGTGCACCGCTGGCAGACTTCACTAAAGAAGACGTGGAACCAAGCATTGTAGCGAAAAAAGGAGGAGAGCACTAATGTTTAAAATATCAACTCAGTGTTTGACAGAGCTTTTTTCCTTAATTTCCGATAACAGAGCACTGTACATGCCCATTGAGAAAAATGGTCAGGTACAATTTGGCAAGTGGCAAAGGAATGAAAAAGTTCGCCTTGATAAACTCAATGCAGTAAAATCCCCAAAGGAGTTTTTCTTTCCCCAGAGCGAAAATATTGTGGCTTTCAAAACCAAAGGAAAGAATATCTCCATTATAGATAACAGAGATGAAAGTGAAGCATTTGTCGTTTTCGGTGTTCGAGCATGCGATGCAGCCAGCTTGGGAATTCTAGACAGGGTTTTCCTTGCAGAGCCTGTAGACACATTTTACAAAACAAGACGGGACAAGGGCATTATAATCACCCTCGCATGCAGTGAACCCGAGGAAACATGCTTCTGCAGTGTTTTTGGAATTGATGCAGCTAATCCGGCAGGAGATGTTGCCACATGGATTATAGGTGATGTGCTTTACTGGAAGAGTCTTACCCCAAAAGGCGAAGCACTTACAGAAACGGTTAAGAGCAAGAGTAAGATTAACAGCAACAGTAACAGCAACAGTAACAGCAACAGCAATAGCAACAGTAACAGCAACAGCAATAGCAACAGTAACAGCAACAGCAACAGCAACAGCAACGGTAACGGTAACAGCAACAGTAACAGCATATTTGAAATGGCTGATTCTTCTGACGAAGAAAAGCTTGAAGGTTATAAAGAGAATGTTAAAGAAATCATTCAAAAACTTCCTTTTTATGATTTGAGTCTTGATAGCTTCAATAGTGAAGTATTAGGCGAAGCATTAAAGGATAAGTTTAATTCGCCAAAGTGGAAGGAATTATCCCAATCCTGTATTGGCTGCGGCACATGCACTTTTGTATGCCCAACCTGCCAATGCTACGATATTAGGGATTATGATACAGGACACGGCATCCAGAGATTCCGCTGCTGGGATTCCTGCATGTATTCCGATTTTACGAAGATGGCCCACGGCAATCCTAGAACAAGCCAGCTTGAAAGATTCAGGCAGAGATTTATGCATAAGCTGGTTTACTTCCCTGCAAACAATGATGGAGTATATTCCTGCGTAGGCTGCGGAAGATGCGTTGCTAAATGCCCGGTTTCTATGAATATTGTGAAAGTTATTAAAGCAATGGGGGTGAAGGAAAGTGTGCGACTGTAATCACAGTACAGGTGAATGTACATGTAAAGGCACAGGTGGAAGTACGGGTGAAGTATTAATCCCGAAGCTGGGCGTTGTTACTGATATAAAAATCGATACACCCGATGTGAAAACCTTCCGGGTAAATGCTCTTGACGGTGGTGTATGTTTTAAGCACATGCCCGGTCAGTGTGCTATGCTCTCAATCCCTGGCGTTGGTGAGGCTATGTTTTCAATCACATCTTCACCAACCAATACCGAGTATATGGAGTTTAGCATAAAGAAATGCGGACATCTCACCGAATGGCTGCATCAGATAGATATGGGACAGCAGATTACAATCAGAGGGCCATACGGAAACGCCTTTCCTATGGAAACTGAACTAAAAGGCAAGGATTTGCTTTTTATAGCAGGTGGAATAGGACTTGCGCCGCTCAGGTCGGTTATCAACTATGCTCGCCATTACAGAAAAAACTACGGTCATATTGATATAGTTTATGGTTCAAGGAGTAAAGATGATCTGGTCAATTATGATGAAATTATAAATGAGTGGTGTAATGATGATGGTATTAATGTCTATTTGACAATTGACCGTGAGCAGGAAGGCTGGGACGGTCATGTAGGATTTGTACCTAATTATATAAAGGAATTGAACTTTAATACTAATAAAACAGCAATTGTTTGCGGACCTCCCATCATGATTAAATTTACGCTGGTAGCCTTGCAGGAATTGGGCTTCGACAAAACACAGATATTTACTACAATGGAGCTTAAGATGAAATGCGGTGTTGGCAAGTGCGGACGCTGCAATATTGGTTCTAAATATGTCTGCAAGGATGGTCCGGTATTTCGTTGTGATGAGTTGGACGAACTACCAAATGAATATTAATCAAAATAAGGAAAATCAGGGAGAAATTCAGGGACACTCCTCTACATTAGAGACACTTTAGGGACACTCCTCTACATTAGAGACACATTAGGGACATTTCACAACATAAAGAACACTCCTTAAAGTAAAAAGAATGCCTGATGCTTGAGAGAGGAGTGTATCCCTATTCCTAAAGTGTTCCTATACCTAAAAAGAGAGGAGTGTCCCTATACCTTGGATGGATACCTTGGTATACCTTTAGAGAAAAAGACTCAACAAGAAAGGACGTGAAGTAATGGAAGTAATGGAAGTAATGGAAGAAATGGTTAATGTATTTTTGATGGGTAAAAAATATGCTGTTCCTTCAAACCTTACAATCATGGGAGCGATGGAGTATGCAGGATATCAGCTTGTACGCGGCTGCGGATGCCGTAATGGGTTTTGCGGTGCTTGCGCTATAATATATAGAATCAAAGGCGAACGTGAGCTTAAAGTTTGCCTAGCATGTCAGACAAAGGTTGAAGACAACATGTATATTGCAACACTGCCGTTTTTCCCGCTTGTTAAAGAGGTTTATAATATAAATGAAATAAAGCCCACAGAACAGATTATGATGCAGCTTTACCCTGAAATTTACAGTTGTATTGGCTGCAATGCATGCACCAAGAGTTGTACACAGGGGCTTGATGTCATGCAGTATATTGCATATGCACAAAGAGGAGAATACAAAAAGTGCGCAGAAGCATCATTTGACTGTGTAATGTGTGGTGTATGCTCATCACGCTGCCCTGCAGGTATATCACATCCACAGGTGGCACTTCTTGCAAGAAGACTGACAGGAAAATATCTTGCACCAAAATCCCAGCACCTTGAAAACAGGGTTTGTGAAATTGGAAATGGTGATTTTAAGGAACTGCTGGAAGGACTTATGCAGAAACCCATTGAGAAATTAAAAGAACTGTATAACAATAGAGAAATTGAAGAGTAAGGGGGGATGATTGGATGAAGATAGCTGATAGGAAGAAGATGGATGATAGGATGATGACTGATAACAGGACGATGACTGAAAACAGGACGATAACTGATAACAGGACGATAACTGATAACAGGACGATGACGGCTAACAGGACAATGACTGAAAACAGGACGATAACGGATAACAGGATAATTATGTATACACAAGATATGCTTGAATCAATAAGAAAAGTTGAAGCCACAAGAAAAGAAAGACTCAGCATGGAGCCTGAAAGAATGACAGCAGATGAGAAAGAAGTGCTGCTAAAAAAGTATCATCCCGATTATAGGCAGGAGAACTTTTCTGTCTTGAAAATTGGTCCAAACAAGGGTGACAAGGTTCCTGATGAGCTAGCTGATTTGCTTCAGGCAAACAGCCGCATAAAGGATGTAGACATAGACCTTTCAAAGGTTGACTATGATATTGATGTATTAATTATCGGCGGGGGCGGTGCTGGAGCATCTGCTGCAATAGAGGCCAACGAAGGCGGCGCTGACGTAATGATTGTTACCAAGCTCCGTATCGGCGATGCAAACACTATGATGGCAGAAGGGGGAATACAGGCTGCCGACAAGGAAAACGATTCTCCTATGATTCACTATCTTGATGCACTTGGCGGGGGACATTACGCAAACAAGCCCGAACTTCTTAATAAACTTGTAACAGAAGGTCCTTCGGCAGTTAAGTGGCTAAATGACCTTGGTGTTATGTTTGATAAAGCACCTGATGGCACAATGATAACAACTCATGGCGGAGGAACTTCTCGCAAGAGGATGCATGCTGCAAAAGACTATTCCGGTTCGGAAATCATGCGTGTTTTAAGAGATGAAGTTATAAACCGTGGTATTACTGTTGTTGATTTCACTGCGGCTGTAGAACTTATTCTTGATGATGAAGGCAAGGCTGCCGGTGCCATTTTGATGAACATGGAAACAAAGGAATATATGGTTGCAAGAGCAAAGACAATTATTATCGCAACAGGCGGTGCAGGACGGCTGCATTATCAGGGATTCCCCACTTCCAATCACTATGGTGCTACAGCTGATGGTCTGATATTAGGCTATCGTGCAGGTGCAAAGCTTCTTTATGCCGACACGATTCAGTATCACCCGACTGGTGCTGCATTTCCTGAGCAGATTTTTGGAGCCCTTGTGACCGAAAAGGTTCGTTCCCTGGGTGCCATGCTGGTCAACGCTGATGGAGAAGCATTTATGCATCCCCTTGAAACCCGTGATGTTTGCGCTGCATCTATTATCAGAGAGTGCAAGAAAAGAGAAAAGGGAGTATCAACTCTCGAAGGCTCAGGTGTATGGCTTGATACGCCCATGATTGAAATAATTAACGGTGAAGGTACAATAGAAAAGAGACTTCCCGGTATGCTTCGCATGTATAAAAAATATGGAATTGATATTACAAAAGTACCAATTCTTGTTTATCCTACGCTGCATTATCAGAACGGTGGTTTGCAGATTAATGCAGAAGGACTTACTGCAATTGATAATCTCTATGCTGCAGGAGAAGTAGTCGGCGGCATTCATGGCCGAAACCGGCTCATGGGAAACTCACTTCTTGATATTATTGTATTTGGCAGAAGTGCAGGTAAGAATGCTGCTAAGAAGTGCAAGAATGTTAAAGTGGGAAAGCTGACTCTTGACCATGTAAATAAGTATGCAAAAGAGATGGAATCAGCAGGGGTAAAAAGTAATTGTGCTTCACCAAAACTTTTACCGACATACACCCATAGACAAGTTAAATGATAAAAATAATATAAGGTTAATAACAATAATACAAGGCGTTTTTATAAAATCATTATCGAATGGCCAGTATATTTTTAATTATGCCAAAAAATATATTATAATATATAAAAATAACGTACAATGAAAAGGAGACAATAATTATGCAAGGATTAGCTAGTGTTTTAGAGACATTTATGATTGTGAGTTTCGGAGTTTCATGGCCGATCTCCATTATAAAATCACACCGTTCACGTTCAACAAAAGGGAAAAGCCTGTTTTTTATGTGCTTTATTCTTTTTGGATATATTTGTGGAATTGCGTCAAAATGTATTTCCAATACATACAATCTTGCATTTTGGTTCTATTTTCCAAATGTTATTATGGTAGCCACAGACATTTGCCTTTATTTCAGAAATAAGAGACTTGAAGCTAAGTGAAAAGGAAAGTGAGGGACAGTCCTTCACTTTCTCCACTTCTGTTAAAGTCTTGAAATGTAGGGGACAGTCCTTCAGGAAAGGTAGGGGACAGTCCTTCATATTTGTTACAAAAAAAGTGGGGGACTGTCCCCCACTTTTTTACCCTCACTTTTTCAATTAAATCTCCGGTATTACGATTTCAATTTCTCTTCCAAGCTCTGCTGATTTAGAAATTCCATCAATTATTGCCTGGTTATACAATATCTGACTTGCTGGAACAGGTGCACTAGTTCCGTCTATTATAGCATCCAAGAAAGATCTTACCTTTAAATTAAAAAGATCCTCTTTCGTTTTAAGTATTGGTACTTTTGTCTCAGTTTGCAATCCTGCTACATCGTGATATATAGTCATAGCCCCGCCAACAGACCCATTCCAGCATTCGGTTGATGGAATACGAAGAGCTCCTTTTTTACCGAAAATAATTGTGTCTCCTGTGGTATCAGGATGCATGGCCCATGCAATTCTAAAATCCAATATAATGCCGCCTTCCAGCCTAATAAAAGCTGCAGCAAAATCATCTACTCCAAATATATCTGCATACTCTGGTTTGTTTGAATATTCTTTACTTTTGCCAAAGAAATCAGATTTATAACCAGTGACAGTGAGTGGCTTTGGATAACCGATTGCATTTAATACCATATCAAGTGAATAACAACCTATATCGCCAAGTGCGCCAATACCAGCAGTTTCCTTTTCTATAAATGAAGTTCCATATGGAGTAGGTATTCCTCTTCTTCTTCCGCCGCCTGTTTGAATATAGTATATTTCACCAAGTTCACCTGATTCAACTATTTTCTTTATCATTTTCATATTTTCATCAAAACGGGGTTGGAATCCTATGGAAAGGACTTTGCCGCTTTCTTTTTCTGCTCTCATTATTTCAATTGCTTCATCAAGGGTAACACACATAGGTTTTTCAAGTAAAACATTCACACCTTTTTTTAGTGCATATATTGTACACTCGGCATGAGTTGCATTATAAGTACATACACTAACTGCATCCAGTTCCTCATTATCCAACATTTCCTTATGGCTTAGGTAGACTCTTGCTCCTTTAACATCATGATCTTCAAAAAATTTCTTGGCTTTTCCCTCTATTAAATCAGCACCTGCAACAACTTCTACATCCGGCATATTTTTATACGCTATCAAATGATATTCTGCAATCCATCCTGTACCGATTATTCCAACCTTTAATTTTTTTGAAGTATCCCTGTTTTTAGTATCAGAAATTTTTTCTTTAAACTTGTTCAATAGTTCACTATTGGCCATAATACCCTCCATTCCGCCACTACTATCCGCGGCTAAAATAGTAATATAAATTATTTTTCACGTTAAACCTTTCAGTTGAAATTCCAGTTACAATTCTAGTTCCAGTTGAAATTAAAGATCCAACTTGAATCCCAGTTCAAATTCCAGTTCAAATTCCAGTTCGAATTCCAGTTCGAATTCCAGTTCGAATTCTAGTTTCAGTTCAAATTAAAGATCCAATTATAATCCTAAATTCTTAATAAATTCGCAGCTAAGTTTGGCAGATTCAAGTTCGGTTTGACCTTTAGCAGGTCTATCCTGCTCCACTATAACCCATTTTGTATTAACTTTTTTACAAGCATCTAAAATACTTTTGAAATCTTGAACCCCATAACCTACGGGACGAAAAGCAAAATCTTCTTTTACATCTTCATCTATCTCTACAGATGAATTAGTCCCTAGAAATTCATATAAATTTTCTTTTCTAGCTCTGTTTTTCATTACAAAATCCTTTAAATGCACAATTGGAGCCCTATCTTGATACTTCATCAAATATTCTGAAGGATTTACTCCTGCAACATTAACCCAGCAGGTGTCAATTTGTGTTTGAAGCAAATCTTTTGAAATAGATTTGTAAATTGTATCCAAGTAATATTCTCCATCTACAATATCAAACTCAAAATTGTGATTGTGATATAGCATTGTGATACCATATTCTTTAGCTTTCTCGCAAATAAAAGTTATGTTTTTCAATGTTGTATCAAAATTTCCTGCTTGTGGTCTATCTTCTTCCGGTAAATGTGGAATAGCAATGTACTCAAGTCCAATATCTTTATATGTTTGAAATGTTTTATCAGGCTCTTCCAGCAATTCGTCTAAAGGAACATGAGCTGATACAGCCTTTAAAGAAAGCTCATCCAGCATCTTTTTAATTTCCTTGCCTTTCTTTCCAAAAAGCCCGGCTAACTCTACTCCTTCATATCCCATTTCTTTTACTTTTTCCAATGTGCCCTTAAAATCTTTTTCCATTTCGTTTCTTAAAGTGTATAGTTGTAAACCGATTGATAATGGCATAGAAATACCCCCCTTTAAGATATATTCTGATTGTATTATAAGACGCAATATGCTATGATACAAGTCAATAAGGTATAATTATAGGACATATATTGTGCAATATGTAAATGAACAACAGATAAGGTGTAAAGAAATAAGGAGTAAAGAAATAAGGAACATGAAGTTAATAGTAAAGAATAAAGAACATAGAATATAGAATAAAGTGAAAAGTAAAGTGTAAGGAGCAATAACATGGTTGCCTTTTACGAAAATAAAGATAAAGATTTAACATTTAACTATGGAAGCAGACTGGACTTTCGTGCTCATCTACATAAACATATTGAACTTGTTTATATGCTAGAAGGTGAAACCATTACCTATGTAGACGGGAAGAAAGCAATTTTAAAAGAAGGTGATGTATTTATTTCTTTTCCAAATCAGATTCATCAATATTTTAGTAAAGGTCCTGAGAAGTATTTAATTATTATATTTTCACCAGATATACTGCCGGAAATGAAGAATATATTTATAAACTATATACCAGAATCGCAAGTTATAGAAAAGGCATATAAGTGCCCCTATTTATATACAATTCTATCTTCTGTAGTAAAAGCATACGAATCCGAATACGAATATAGAGGCCTGCAGGTAAAGGGATATTTGCTGACATTTTTTGGTGAACTTTTAAAAAACATGAAACTCACACCAATAAAAGCTTCAAATTTATCAATGCTTCAAAGCATATTAAATTATTGCTCAGAAAATTATATGAAAGATTTATCTTTAGAATCTATTTCAGATGCACTGCACGTAAGCAAATACTATGTTTCTCATTTGCTTAAGAAAAAAATCAACATAGGATTTAGTGACTATATCAATTCCCTTCGTATTTCTGCAGCATGTGACCATCTATTATCTGAAGAAAAAAGTATCACTGAAATAGCATATTTTGTTGGATTTAATACCACAAGAACTTTTAACAGAGCTTTTATAAAACATACGGGACAGACACCAACTTATTTTAGAGCCTCCATGTCAGGTGCAAAATGCACTATAATGAATAAATACATGTAGTTATGACACGTACATGTTACATGTTATCGTTTTAACCCAAATGTTCAAGCAAAATATGCCCACTGTTGCTATGTGCTATTTATACCCCAAATTAGCCATTCGGACGATGCGCAATTCAAAATTCTGTCTTATAGTACATAGTATGGTCTATAGTATATTCTATTCTATTCTATAGTATATAGTATATATAGGATGGGATTTTTTTACGGCCTGCGAAGAAAGGGGTATGTGTGTGAGTTATATTAAAACTGTACTGCCCATGGAGGGCTATCGGCTGCTTATGGAGAGGGGAAATGGCAGCACTGTTATAGCAGACCTTTCCAGCAAACTGCATACCATGAAATATGCAGATCTTGCAGATAAAGTATTCTTGATAACCGCCACAACTGAAGGATGACTATAATTCCGTGCCTGAAGATACTGTTATGTTAGTAGCAAGACAAAAATTATTTAAAGCGGATATATGTAATCCTTGGAAACTTGGTTATGAGAGTTCAGATGCGGACTTATTATATGCATTATATGCAGATCCAATATTATATGCAGATCCAATAAAACGATGGGAGAGACCTACCTATGAAGAGAGTAGAAATATGAAGAGAGTGGAAATATGAAGAGAGTAGAAATAGTGAAATTATATTCACGGATGATTATGGCAACCAGCTTGAGCCGGAAGTAGTGTTTAGCTTTAAAGAAAAAGTGGGGGACTAGAAAAGTGGGGGAGAAAAGTGGGGGACAGTCCCCCACTTTTCTCCCCTTCACTTTTCTGTCCCTCACTTTTCTCCCATTTTTTCATAGCTCTCTCACTAACAGCACACCTGCTATACCGATCACAATAAGTGTCAGTGAATAAAGGGCGATTGAGGTGATAACCAGTGCCCAAATCCAGCCCGCTGGTTCGATTGCTCCTGATGTGAGCCCGCTGATTACGGCAATAGCCTGACCGCCAACAAGCAATGCTACCATAGTAACTAAACCCCAGGTGATGGATTTCCAATGTGAATGCGCCCGTTTTGCAGCCCATATGAGCAGCAGAGCACCAATCAGGACAAAATAGGAAAGAGCTCCGCCGGCATCAGATAGTCGAACAGTAGAATGCGCGCAGATATTGTTCCGATTACAGAGGTCAGGATGGTAAACAGGATTGGCAGCCATACAAGGACTGTTCCTGCTACAGCTAAGATCTTATTGAAAATATCTTTATTCCTCATTCTATTATAACCTCCTCAGCATTTAAAAAATAATCATACAAAGCAATTACTCAAAGCAGTCACCTAAAACAATTACCCAAAGCAATCACTCAAGACGACAATACATTCCATGACGTTTCTTGTTTCTATTATATCACTTATCTCCACCACTTATATTTTCTACAACAAGAGGAATAGTACCATATGTTATCATATGTTATTGCCTTGATTGTATCCATATTAAATCGTGGGTGCATTTAATTTACTTGAAGAAAATATTGGTAAGGGGCATAAGTGAAAGTGCTGTAGCCAGGCAGGGGAAACTTTTCACTCAAGTAACAGGTATTCCTTTTATGCTAAAGAGTTTCCCCGTATCTGAGCGAAGGAAGAGCAAAATCAGTGTTTGAACAAAATAATTACAATTCTTTTATTCAGATT
>DAOSDD010000101.1:0-8914 GCA_035362115.1 Clostridiales bacterium
TTGCCTCTCTTGCCCAGGAAGCTATTTCTCCCGTGTCCGAGAAGTCAGAAAGGGTTCTGCCCAGGTTGGCTCCATCAGATGTTTTTGTTTCAGGTAACTGATTTATAACTCCCAACGCGTTATACAGCAGTGTAAACATTTCCTGACGGGTGATATCTTTATCCGGAGCATACATGTTGTTCCCCACTCCTTTAGATATACCAAGCCGCTTTGCTGCTGCCAGGTAGCCTGTATACCAGGTGTTTCCGGCATCTGAGAAGTTATCCTCCGGACTGGTGTCCGGCTCTATGCCGTAAGCTCTCATCATCATGGTGATGAACTCTCCTCTGGTCAACCTGTTATCAGGGCTGAAATTGCCTTTCCCGGTACCATTGGTGATTCCCCTTGCAGCGATAAAGCTTACAGCCCTGTCATACCAGACATCGTCCGGTACATCCTTAAAGACTACCTTGTTATAAGCTACTGCAAAATCACTGAAATGTGTGATTCTGAAGCTGACTTCCCCGGCGTGCCGGTCGTAAATTCCGTTTGGTATGGTTATGATATTACCATTAGCATCGATATACCAAATGATTATACTTTCCGGACTTTCCAGCTCTGCTGTCGTTGGTGTGTATGGGATTGATACCCTTACAGGGGCAGCCGGATTACTCCAGGCAGTTTCTACGCCGTTGATCGTCAGAGTAATCTGTAGAATCGGCCTGTTTCCAATAGCAGCTCTCACATCTGCGGGCAGTGTGGACTTGTCAACGGCCGCAATGGTTATACCAAAGGTTTTACCGCCAATATTCTCCAACGTCGACATCATGCCGGATGGAATATCGACGCTGCCCAAAACAGTATTTACAGTTAAGGAAGAATTGCCTGAGGCAAGGGTTTCAGCTGGCATTTCCAGCATATAGGTATTTGTACCGGGAACGGCAGGAATATTTAGGATAGCATTTTGGTTCCCATTAAATATCTCTGCGGCCAGGGTTCCCAGTTTTATAACGGCTTTACCGGCTTCTGTGTGTACTTCTATTGTCTTTTTTGTGCCACCGATATCGAGCCTTGCCTGATATTCATGATTACTGGTATTATCAGGAGAGAATGGGCTATCGTCATCATTTTCTTCACCACCAGGCCTATCATCTCCTTCATTTGCGTCGCCGCCAGGCTCATCGCCGTCTTCATTTGCATCACCGCCAGGTTCATCATCTCCTTCATTTGTGTCGCCGTCAGGCTCATCATCTCCTTCATTTGTGTCGCCGTCAGGCTCATCATCTCCTTCATTTGCGTCGTCTGTGGTGAATACCAGTACATAATCTTCATACAGTACTTCTCCGTTGTCATTTTGCACTGCTCCTCTGGGTACTTCGAGAGAGTAAGTGGTGTTTTCACTAAGGCTTCCGTTGTAATCCAAAGTCAGGAACTCCCCTTCTATGGCTGCGTTAACAGGGATCATCCTGTCTTCAGGCCCAAACAGGGAAATGTCTGAAAAATTGTTCCCCTTGAGTATATTCTGGTTGAATTTCAATCGGATATCGGTGTCCAATGCCGTATTTTCCATGAACTCTCCAGGATATGCAGAGATGATCTCCGGATTGGTTAAAGTTGTCATAAAACTCAAACTAAAGTCGTTCTTCATTGCATGTCCATAGGCATCACCCAGAGCATCGGCGGGTATGGTCAGGGTATATTCGGTCCCATTATCCAGAACATGCTTAGGTGTTATGGTTAAGGTATTTCCCTGAATCACTTTATTTGCCGCAATTTCATTTAAATCTTCATCCACCAGCCTTATGCGGTCATATCCTGCATCTTGTGCAATATTCATGTTAAATGTGATGTTCAAGGCACTGGATGGAACAACGTGCTTGTCACCCGGGCCGGGGTTTACCCTGTCTACAGTAATCGCTGCCGGTTCCAAAGAAAAGCTGCGGATATTGTTCTCGGTAAAATCTTCCTTTACCCCTTCCGGCGGGTTGACACAAATACGCAGGTTGATTTGTCCCTTTACATCCCTTGCCAGCCCCGTTGAAGAAACCATAGTTGTCAAAACGGTCTGCTGCCCGGGTTCTATGGGTTTAAGTGATGTAGTCTCCAATATCCGGCCATCGTTAACATTCTCCATCACCACCGTGGCTCCCTCCAGTGTCTTGCCTCCACTGTTTGCGATGGTTACCGTCACCAGATAATCATCTTTTGCCATGTTTTCACAGGTCAGACCCGTAATGGAAAGATCCGCAGTTGAAAACTCCAAATTGAGGGTGTTATTATCGGTATTTATCTCCTGTACACCTTCACTGGGCTGAACCACTGCATATAAATCATATGTATCCCTTTCTTCCGGGCCAACCAGCCACGCTATCTCCACCTCTTCGGATGAGCGTGCGGGTATAAGCTGCGAAGGTGCCTCACCGATGAGTTCTCCTCCTGCATCGGGGTTTCCGTCATAGATGCGGATCCTTGCATTCTCCGCAAAATCCCCTTCATTCCGAAGGGTTGCATATACCGTTGTCACCGTACCGGGCAACGGGAATTCTTTCGACAGGAAAATGCCATCCTCCTTCAAAAGGGCTACATCATGCACCGGTGTGTAAGTCAGCAGCTTCATATCCACCTTGTTGCTGATATTCGGTTGCTCCACCAACTGCTCAACATCATCAACTGTCATCGGTACCGCTTCGGTTATGATTTCTGCCTGTGAAAAAGCCACCTTCAGCTTTCCGTCTTCGGTAAACACCACGCTGATGGCATCGGCGTACTTATTCCCGGCTGCCAGTGAAACATCGGCACCCCATTGCCCATTGTCCAAATCGTAGAAGGAAGATGAAATGCCCACTGCCTTATTTTCACCTGGCTGCATGTACACCAGCGAAATCAGCGGTCTTGTACCTGATTTAGCGGCAAGCTGATAATCACCTTGAATGTTCTTCAGCCGTTCCTCTGCTTTTGTCTCCCCGTTCAAACCAACCTTGTACAGAATGTCCCCCTCCTGCAGCCATGTAATGAACCATTGTCCATCTGCATAAACTGCCTTTGGAGCAGAATCATCGAAAGTATTACTGGTAAGCTGAATTGCTTCACTCCAGGCTTCTTCTTCATAAAGCCTTGCAAAGACCTCCCGGTCTTCAAAGGTGAAGAGATCGTTATCCATATCCAGGGTATAAAGCAGCAAGCCTTTGTCTCCTCCCATGGCCAGGCTGGAATCAAGCACTGTAGAAGACGCATCCCCGATGGATTCGGGTGCACTCCATGTGCCGCTGTTCCATGCGGAAAAGTATAATTGGTTACCTTTCTCTGATTCCGAAACTTCTTCATCACCAATACTAAAGCCCATTGACTCGGACTTAGTCCATACCAGCAGTGCTTTGTCACCGTCTGCTGCAAGTTTTGGTGAGTGGTCTATGAAATCATCATTTGTCAGAGTTATAATATTGGGACTTATGCCATCCGCTGTATAAACACTTTCAGTAACACTGATTTCGGAATTTTCAAGCATTCCTGCAAGGCCTTCTTCTTCGGTTACTGATTTTCTGATATTATGCCACGCCATGAGGGCTCCGTTTCCGGCAGCTGCCACAGCAGGGGTAAAATCGGCTGTTCCGTCATCACCAATCCACACAGGTTCACTCCACATACCATCATCCTTTAAGACAGAATAACGAAGCTGTGTCCGGTTTACCGCATCCCTAGCGGGATTGTCATCAGACCACACCAGCCATAACTCATCCTGGTTTCTGACCAACTGTGTTTCTGCGTGAGGATATATATTTTCCATCATTACACTGACAGCCGGATTAGTCTCTGCTGCAGCCTTCCAAGTTCCAGCCAGACCTAAGCCTCCTAGAGAAGCCAGGACAGCTATCTGCTCTTCCGGTACAATTGCTCTATCCACAGCTATCCAACTGGACTGCCTGTTGCTGTAGTCTCTAGGTATCAACTGGAGAGACGTATTTTCTTTACAGGCAAAATCTCTCATCTGCTCCTGCAAGGAGCCTAAAATAACCTTTTCCTTTCCATTGTCCCAATGCACCTTATAGAGATCTTTTTTATATATGTAGTCCCCCCACGATAACGCTTTTGCGTATATTTCGGCATTGGCAGTGATATCTGCCCCGATATAGCCCGTTGGGAAATGTATTTCCGCCGGAAGACGTGCGTTCAAATACCCATCCACCCTGGCCAGTACAAAGTCTCCCGATACCCTGAGATAGGCATGAGGAGCAATCCCTATAATTCCACTGTACTGGGTTTTACTTTTACTATTATCAATCTTCAAGCCTCCATACACTTCAGCTCCAATGCCTACTCCTGCTGAAAATCCAATGCCCATGAATTCATACTCCTTGGACCACTCCTTTGTACCATCCCCAATAATCCAAATATAAAAGTTATACATGCTCCACTCTTTAGTTTCTGAATTATAAATAAAGTTTAATTCGCCCTCAACCGATATTTCAAATTCATAGCCCACCACAGTGACTTTCTTCAGTTTTTTGTATTTTGTGTCTGCTTTTGTCTTGCTCTTTTCTCCATAGCCTCCGCTTATTCCAAATTCAAGATCGATATAAGGATTAACAACGTTCCCAGTAAGATATCCCTCAAATTTAGGCATATCGCTGCCAATACCGAAGTTTCCCCCGCCTACGACAGGGATGCCATCAAGAATACCAATGGTTCCTCCCAAAGCACCGCCAAACACTGTAGGCCAGTTTACTGCATATTCTCCGTTCTGAATCGAAATTGGCAGTTCTTTTCCCAAAAAGCTCGGCTGAGTAATAACATGAATATAAGGGCAATAATACCAGATGGACGCAACTCCATATTTTGTCACCATACGAATAATTAACGTATCTCCGGCTTTAAGCTGAAGACCGGGATCAAGCGTGATTTTCTGAATCCCATCTCTGTTATTGCAGTTTACTTTCAGGATAAATTTGTCATCCTTCCAGGTTTTGATTTCATAATATCCCTCTTCAGCGTTCTTCCAATCCCCCTCCACGTTTAATACCAGTTTGGCCGACACACCTTCAAAATATAGATCTCTGAAATAAGGATCCTTAACAGTGCTTTCAGAATAATTGATGCTTACGTTTTTTATACCTTCTGGTTTAATGGATCTTCCATATATTACGAAGGGATCGGAAGTATCCTTTCCCACATAAACATTTTTATGAATGTTCCCGCTTATCCAGGCCTCCACCTGAAATTCATAATATGTATTGGCATAAATAGACTCATTTACTATGGTATAGGCATAATAATTTTTATCCGGGTACCATTTTTTAACCGCATGCATCTTTTTACCATTTAAAAACACATTAAGCGATTCCGGTGCCTCATAATAGCCTGCCGTATCTACGTCATACAATCTGAATTTGAACTCCTCGGCTATGGCAGGTTTACCGGATATGACATTTACCGGTATGCGGATAACCTGATTATACCCTATGCCTTTATAGGTAAACTCCAGCTCATAGATACCATGTTCCCCGTATTGAGGTTTAAATGTAAATTTATAGACATCCTCTCCGTATTGAGCGCTGATTACATTTAATGCTCGTTGTCGGACACCATCCTTGAACAGCTCTACCGAAATCCTTTCACCGTATATAAACTGACCCTCCTGTAGCAGTTTCAGCTCGTAAACAAGGCCGGGCTGACTGCCGATTTCCTCTGCAATTACGCTACGGGGAAATAATTCGCTGTCTTTTATGGTCATCCTTATGTCTGTCAAATTCTGAATTTCAATGTTCTTTTTGAATACATAGGAAATGCCCTTATTATCCTTAATGGTTAATTCCACCTCATGGGATCCTGCAGAGCGGAATAAATGGTAGATATAACTCTTAGTACCTGCAGCTTCACCATCAACGCTCCATTCATAGGATACAATCTTGTAACCTGTTCTTCTGGCAATGTTCTCAGCTTCGGACGCATCAAACATGGCATGCTTGTTTACAAACCCCATATCGGGTATATGTATGTTGCGCAGGTTTAAATCAAGCTTATTTACAGTAGAAAATGTAAACTGATATGGGTCATTCGTGGTATCCCTCTCACCTTTAAAGGCTTCCTCGGGGATTGTTACCGTATAGCTCTTTGATGGTGAAAGCATGGAAGCAGGTGTTAAAATTACTTTTTTCCCTGCTTCCTGCCCGGTGAACTCCACAGAAACCCCTTCAGAATCTTTTATGGTGATATCTGCAAAAGAAGAGCCTTTTTCACAAGGGGCACTAAACATGACTTCCACAACAGCATCAAGAGGAACTTCTCTCTTCCATGCAACAGGAGTTGTGCTTTCCAATACCAGCTCATTTGTACTGGTTGTAAATTGGCAATTGAACTCCATCTGGGATGGATTTTCCATGGTACCATACTGACCGGATAAGGTATACACCGTATTGGGCCGGAACTGTTTGGCAGCGTTCGGCACTAACCTCAGTTTATTTTTATCGGGTGTGGTATACCCTGTTAAGACATATTGATTTCCCTTATCATCGTTAAGCGTAAACTGATGATAGAAGGGTTTTACTTCCTGTGAAAAAAACACTTCTATTTCAGCCTGGTTTACATTCACACCAGTCTGTCCATTGGAAGGATTTGTACTGATAACCAGCGGATTTCCTGCAGCATATTTTGTTCTGAACTGAATAACCTTTTCTTCGTTTATATTATCAAACCTATCCCGGACAACACCTGCCGGTATGACAATTTCATATACCGTTCCGGGGTCAAGAGGTCCGAATACCTTCAGAGTCGCTATATCTCCTGTCAGTGAACCCACGTTCGACCTCATGAATCCATGCCTTTTGTCCCTCAGCATCATCATGTAATATTCTTCACCCAGCACCAAATTGCTTGAATCGAAACGAATTTCTATTTCTTTGATATTAATATCCACTTCTTTTTCAAGATCCTGCGGTGTTGTGGAAACAACGGCTATTTTTCTGGTTGGTTTCGGTTCAACAGTAAAATTCAATTCATAAGCCTCTGCCGGATTTCTCGCCGCGTCGGTAACAGCGCCTGCAGGTATGATAAGCCTGTTTTCTCCCGGGCTTAAGTCACCATAGGGTGTTATCTTCAGCTTATTTTCTTCAATTGCAGCATCAAATCGTACAGTGCCGGATGCCTGAAGCGCTATGCCGAAGGTTTGCAGGCTACCATCGGCAGCCGATCCCCGGACAATATTCTCGTTGAAAGTTACGGCAATCGTATTGATATCCCATGAAACTCCTGTGCTGTTATTCTCCGGCGTTGTACCCACTACTGCAGGAGGAGTCGTATCAGGTTTTTCTAAAACAACATAGGTGAAAGTTCTTTCAGTTTGAGACTCACCCTTAGTCAGAGTGGCAATAACTTTTACAGATTTATGTCCTTCCCCATGTTCGGGTCGGGTAACTGTGCCATCATCGGAAATCACCGTAGGGGTATCAGATACCCAGGTGATGAAGGAATTGTTTGGACCAGAGCCAGGATGGGAAAGATTTCGTGTCACAGAATTCACCGTAGGATTCAGAGCCAATATATTGTACCTGTAAAGCCATTGTTCATCTAAAAATACGGCTTCCCGATCGGTTATATCCAGCGGCTTCACAGTAAGTACAAAAGTTTTCCTTGCAAAGGTACCGGAACCCATGGTAATGGTTGCCGTGATGGTAACTGTCTTACTGCCTGCGGTGAATCCTGACCTTGTCACTTTCCCTTCGGCAGATACCACATTGGGATATACGGAATACCAGGTGATGTTACTTCCATTTTCACCGAGGGTCGGAAGCGTTAAATCGTTTGTAATATTATCCAAAGCACTGTTCCCGTTAAGGATTTGTGCATCGGTCAGCCATACGGCATCTGCTTCCACTTTTTCCTGGGCATTTTGAGGAAGTTTTTTAACAATAACCGTGAAAGCCTTCTCGGCAGTAGCTGAAGCACCCTTGCTGATGGTTGCAGTTAGCGTAACCTCCTTATCGCCGGAAGTAAAGGTCGGCCTTGTTACCTTGCCGGTGCTGTCTACAACAGCAGTATTATCGGATGCCCAGTTGATGGTGACACCATCTGGCCCGGTGATCGGAAGTTTTATATTATAGATAACATTATCCAAAGGACCATTGATATACGTCATATAGTCTGTCAGCCAGGGAAGAGCGTCATTCACTGCTTCCATATCTGTTTGTTCAAGGGCTTTTACGATTGCTGTGAATGATTTTGTTGCGGTAAACGAGCCCTTGCTAATGGTTGCAGTCAGGGTTACGCTCTCGTCTCCATGCGTGAATGCCGGCCTTATGACCTTGCCTTCGGTATCCACAACTGTATTTTTATCAGATTCCCAACTGATGGTGCTTCCATTAGGGCCTTCTACAGGCAGGCTCAGATTCCCCATGATATTATCTATAGAAGTGTTGCCATTTAGAATTTGAAGTTCGGTCAGCCATTCTTTATCTGCCTCGAGAATTTCGGCATCGGTTTGCTCAAGTGCCTTTACTGTGACTGTGAAGGTTCTGGTGATGGATGAACCGTTACTGATGATTGCTGTGAGAATTACTGTTTGATCGCCACAAGCGTGAGGCTGTCTTTCTACAGTACCATTGGTGTCCACAACCAAGGGATCGGAAGATGACCAGCTGATGTTGCTCCCGTTTGGCCCAAGGCTGGCAAGGTATAAATTCCCTGTTATATTGTCCAAGGCACTGTTTTCTTTCAGTATTAGTGCTTCAGTCAACCATAAATCATCAGCAGCTAACTTTTCCGCATTGGTTTGTTCAAGCTTTATTACTGTTACTGTGAATGCCTTTGTTGTAATATACGAGCCATTGCTGATTGTCGCTGTCAGGGTTACGATCTCGTCTCTGCTCGTATATGGCGGTCTTGTTACATTACCTGTATGATCTACAATCGTATCCTTATCCGACTCCCAACTGATGGTGCTTCC
>DAOSDD010000101.1:9014-14354 GCA_035362115.1 Clostridiales bacterium
CCCAATGCTTTTACGGTGATATTGAATGACTTGTCCAGTGTCACCGAATTCATAGTGATATACGCAGTAAGGGTAACCTCCTTGTCGCCATCATAATATACAGGCCTGGACACCGTTCCGTCCCAATCCGCTACGACAGCATTAGTGGAAGACCAACTGATGGTGCTTCCGTATTGACCGGAGGTGCGAAGAAGTAAATCCGATACAATATTGTCCAAAGCATCATTCTCGTTTAGTATCATTGAATTGGTCAGCCAGTCATAATCGGCAGTTACTATATCCAAATCCGGCACTTTAACTGTAATTGTAAAAGATCTTGTTGTACGCTCTGCAGACCCTTTTGTTATCGTTGCAGTCAGTATCACCGTCTGGTTCCCTTGTTCCAGGGAGGGTGGATTCACCGTTCCATCCTCAGCCACCAAATCTGTATTGCTGGAGACCCAGCTGATGGTACTTCCGTATTGGCCAGTAAGAGGAAGATAGTAATAAGAAATTGGGTCAGCTTCAAGTATTTCCATCAAGAAGGTCAACTCGGCTTCGTCAGCATCTGCTAAGGCTTCATCCATAATGCTCAAATCGTTTTTGAAGTACCAGCTGCTGATTTCACTTGCGTTTCCGGCATTCCCCAATGAACCCATAAAGCCTGCATATACTTCATTTGGCAGCATTATATCCGCAAGCTTCACAGAATCACAAAAATATTTATATTGACCCAAGGGATCCAGGCACAAAAAATGGAGAAGCTCTTCCTCTCCGTCATACCCGATCCATACATGATAATAATCGGATGTTTCATCAACCACATAATATGTATTTATCGGATAATGGGATATGGGGTTGTTATAATCTCCGTCAAGGTACGGCACAGCAAAGATATCGCACAAATTCATCGGCCCTTCAGCCAGCGTAACGTTAGTAAGAGAGGCAAGATGCAAATTCTCGGTCTGCTTCATTATGCTGGCTGTAGCGCCAGCCTCCATATAATTTGAAATAAAAGCAATACTCAAGCTGGGGTAAATACTCTCATCCTGGAAATCACTTGCAACCGCAGAATTCCCAACGGACTGCAGAGTGAAGGTGAATCCGCCTTTTGTCCCGGCTGCGGGCGTGGAGGGCGAAATATTTCTGAATGAAAAAGCTGTACTGAAGGAAAAGTTCTCACCCAAGGTAACCTTGTCTGTTGTAAAGACA
The DNA here is from genome assembly GCA_035362115.1 of Clostridiales bacterium. Classification (GTDB taxonomy): domain Bacteria; phylum Bacillota; class Clostridia; order Acetivibrionales; family DUMC01; genus DUMC01. The sequence continues at coordinate 10,206 of DAOSDD010000101.1, forward strand.
CTTTCGCCTGTATCACCACCGCTTTCAAACTGTATGGCATTGTTTTCAATCAGGGAGCCGCCGTTCAATTGCAGATTCTCTGTATTGAAAAAATTGTCATAACTGATATCAACAGATGGCGTACTTTCAGCAGCATAAACATCTGGAATTCCATCAAAATTCGTAAATGGAACAGGCAGACCAGTAAAAACGAAAATAAAAGTAAGGGCAATACTAATAATTTTTCTATGGACTTTCATGACAATTTCCCCCTTTTAAACCTCCTAATAATAAAAGACACAAGCTAAAATTTTTATTTATTGGAGCTCCACTACAAAAAGAATAAAATATGTGTTATAATTATTTTATAGTTATAATGACCGTAGTCACATACTATAGTCATTATACAATATTTGCATGAGACCAGTCAATCAATAGGAGAAATAAATGATGAAAAAAAAGAATATGAGCAAAAGAAAATTGCAGGCAGCTGAAACAAAAAGGAAAATCTTTGAAGCCGCCCGGCAGCTGATCATAGAACATGGAATTGAAAACGTAAGTGTGGATTCCATCGTAAAAGCTGCAGGAGTATCCAAAGGCGCTTTTTATGTGCACTTTGAATCCAAAGATGCCTTAGCGGCTGCTTTTGTCAATGATTATACAAACATAGCAGACATGGATTACAAATCCTTTTTGGCATCGCTTTCCGAGCATAAATCCGCTCTTGATATCCTTGTTCTGTTGGCAGAAAAAATTTCCGATTTTATTGATATTAATATTGGATTTGAAAATATGAGGGTTCTCTATAAAGCGCACTTAACCAAAACTATCAATACAGCATCTGCAATGAGCTATAACAGGGAGCTCTACAAATTGTTCACCGATGCATTGGAAAAAGGAGTCCATCAGGGAGAGATAAGAGAAGACATACCTGTTGATTCTCTGGCAAAACACTTAATTCTGGCCATCAGAGGCATTACCTATGAATGGTGTATCAGGTATCCCGAACTCAGCTTGAAGGAACAGGTTCTGGATCATTTTAAAATACTGCTGTACGGCTTGAAAAGATAAAAATTATTTCGCCTCTTCAACCCTCTAAGGATTTATCAAGCTCACCGCAGGCCGGGCAGATAATGCGTGTATCGTTTATGATCATATGTCACTTCCTCACAACCCGTATTTTATGATCTCAATAATTTCTTCCTCGCACAAACAACAGGCAAGTCCACAATAAGAAATTTGTTTATTCATTGCATTACAGCCTTTCGGAGATGACTTTTATATTTTTGATTACACCTTTGTCATCTTTTGCTTAAACAGCTTTGTACCTTTTCTAAACTAAAAGGTGTCTTCAATTAATAATCACAGATGTGGCTCGGCATAAAAAACTTCAATACTGGCATTTTTTTACAATAATATTGTGGTGTCATGCCAAATTGCTTGTAAAACGCTCTTGTAAAGCCTTCATGTGAATCAAAAACAAAGTCAAACGCCACATCAATTATTTTAGCATTATCGTCTCGCAACTTGATAGCTGCCCGTGACAATCGAAGTTCCTGAATGTATGCAAATGGCATCATACCTGTCAGTTCTTTGAAAATTGTGGCTCATAAGAAACAATATAGCTGGATGATAAAATATTCTCAATCGTTTTTGCTGCCAGCCGCCAGTCCCTGCCGGAGAACAATTCTAAAGTGCAGCATGACAATAAATGAGTGTCTTTTTTTTAAAACATTTTCAAACATATTGACAGAATTTGATTTAATGCATATACTGATAACATATCAAACATTTTTGATATGAGGTGATAACTTGGGAACACTTTATGTGGAACACGCAAAAGTATTCAAGGCTTTATGCGACGAAAACCGGCTACGAATACTTGATTTATTGCGTGGTGATGAAAAATGCGCTTGTGTCTTATTGGAACAGTTAGACTTGGGACAATCAGGGCTCTCCTACCATATGAAGATTTTGGTAGAGTCAGGTATTGTGGAAAGTCGGCAAGAAGGTAAATGGACACATTACAAAATTAGCGAAAAGGGAAGCACTTATGCTGTAGCTCTTCTAAAAGAACTGACAGCACCGAACACGGTTATAGAAGAAAATAATTGCTGCAAATGATAGAAGCCATCTGAACGATGGCTTATAACCTGCATAATACATCAAAACTTTTTGATATGATTGTCCATTTTTAGAAAGAAGGGTTATTTTATGCAAGTATTAAAAACAGGCTGGGGGTTTTTCCAGAACCAAATTCTCGGCATGAAATGGCTGAATGACTTGATCGGAAGTGTGTTATCGGTTTTGGGCCTGGACACCTCCAATCGCTGGATCGGGAGCATTCAGTTTTTCATTTATGACGTTATAAAAATTGTAGTTCTGTTATGCGTCCTGATCTTTATTATCAGCTATATACAGAGCTACTTCCCCCCAGAACGAAGCAAGAAGATATTAGGACGGTTTCATGGGATCGGAGCTAATTCCGTTGCCGCCTTGCTTGGGACTGTAACGCCCTTTTGCTCCTGCTCGTCCATTCCACTATTTATTGGCTTTTCATCCGCAGGTTTGCCGCTCGGAGTCACTTTTTCATTCTTGATTTCCTCACCAATGGTAGACCTGGGCTCTCTTGTTCTGCTAATGAGTATATTTGGTACAAAAGTTGCCATATTATATGTAATATTTGGTTTGGCAATCGCTATAATCGGTGGCACTCTAATCGAGAAAGCGCACATGGAAAAGCATGTTGAGAGCTTTGTCTTGACAGCTGGAAGCGTTGATATCGAGTCACCTAATCTGGCGAAGAAAGACCGGTTGATTTATGCAAATGAACAAACGCTATCTACCTTTAAAAAAGTTTTTCCATACATACTAATCGGTGTCGGAATAGGTGCAATTATTCACAACTGGATACCCGAGGAATGGGTGGTATCCCTGCTTGGAAGCAATAACCCCTTCGGCGTAATCTTAGCGACAGTAATGGGCGTGCCGATGTATGCTGATATCTTTGGCACAATTCCGATTGCTGAAGCGCTGCTCTTCAAAGGTGCTCAACTGGGTACGGTGCTGTCTTTTATGATGGGTATCACCACTCTGTCTTTGCCATCCATAATAATGCTCCGCAAGGCGGTTAAACCGAAACTACTGGCGTTATTTATTACCGTCTGCACTGTGGGTATTATCCTTGTTGGTTATCTATTCCACTTTTTACAGCAAATTACAATATAGGAGGAACTTGATATGGAAAAAACACTGCATCACGTCAAAGACTATTCAAAAGGGAAAGAGAAACAAATCGTCCTGTGGTTGCGGCGGCGGTTGCTGCTGATTATATGATTTATAAAGGAGAATACAGATATGGCATTTTTAAATTTTGGAAAGAAAAAAGGAAAAACTCCCCCCTGCTGTTGCGGAGGTAGCTGCGATACTGAAAGTATGGCAAAGGCAGAAAAAGCAAAAGCCGAGGGCGCAAGTGTGAAGGTACTTGGCAGCGGCTGCGCAAAATGCAATCAACTCGAAGGTGCAACAAAAGCAGCGCTTGAACAACTGGGCATGGATGCAACGATCGATCATGTGACCGATTTTGCGCAAATTGCAGCGTACGGTGTGATGACTACTCCTGCTCTTGTTGTGGACGGGAAAGTAGTTTCTTATGGCAAGGTTCTCAAGACTGATGAGGTCGTAAAGATTCTGCAGAAGGTCAGAGTATAAATATATAGAAAAAAGCAAAAATACAGGAATTAGCTTTTCTGAAAAATACCTGGTAGTACCTGTACAAAATTGCCCATCCATGATAGTAGCTGCCCTTACTTGCAGTAAATCTAATTAATGCAAAATCCGGCTGGTAGCGAACAAGTTCGCTGCTCGCCATGCATCCCGGGTCAGTATACCCCAAAGGGTAGTATTTTTTCATTCCGTCATTCCAGAATTCTTTCCTCTTTTCATCATCATAGGAAACTTCTGCTTTTCCGGTTAGCATCAAACCCTCGAAGGTTTTCGCATCATAGAAATAAAGGCTGGCATTAGGGTTTTCTGTATCTGTACTACTCTCTTTGAGGATGTATTGGAACAAAACCAGAATTCCTTTATCCCGCTTTTACTTTTATTTGGCGGTCCATATACTACAAATCCTTTATCATTATTACTGTAAGAAAAATGTTGTTCAAGGAA
>DAOSDD010000102.1:0-14349 GCA_035362115.1 Clostridiales bacterium
ATATTAGTCTCCTGCAAATAATTAAGCATATCCTGAAGATCTCTTACAGACTTTTGTATATCTTCCATTGAGCTTGCTATCTCCTGTACTCCTTCAGCTATTTCCCTATACCATTCTCGTTGTGTTTCTTCACTATCCGTATACTGTGTTTCTTCACTGCCTTTATAAGCATGTATGATTTGTTCAAGGCCGGTTTCAAAACCAGAGGATATCTTTGAAAAACCGGAATATAATTTTTCAGTGGCTGACGCAAAGTTCGCAAGTGCACTTTCCAGCGAGGTGAGTGCAGCCGACAGTTTTTCCTTATCAAAGTCACCCTCCAGGAGAATTAATGCATTGCTGATGGCTTGCATTGCATCGTTCATTTTGCCTGCACCAATTATTAGTTCATTTGCACCATTTTTAATAGTGGTAGAATTATCCTGCCATACTTCAGAATTCTGCAAAGTATCGGCTGCATCATACAAAGCCCTTGCACCGTCAGCAATTTGAACCATCCCGTCAATAAGGGAAGTTATTCCCTTCTGCATATCCGATAATGCATCCTTGACAGCTTTGGGGTCACCCATTCCGGCCTTCAAAGAGGTTAGTGAGTTCGAAATGTTATCAAGAGCTTTCTTTGTTGTGCCCAAAGCGGCATCAAGCTTGTCAAGGGCAGGGTTAAGCCTGTTCATACCAAATTTTGCACTTCTTGTCGTAACCTCTAGCTGTTCCATTGCTGTCTTAAACCTGCCAATTGCCATCTTCATATCGCCTATAGCAGCAGAAAATGAGCCCATAATTGGTTCCATTGCAACCAGTGTTTGTGTTATCCGGGCACTTACATTATTTATGTTGTCGATATTATCATTCAGCAATGAAATAGTCTGGTCTACCAGCACATCACCTGCAGTTCTAGTATCTGATATATGTTTTCCGACTGCTGCAAGTTGTGTAGAAATTGCAGATGAATATTGGTCTGTGTTATTGATTGTCACATTAATAAGTGACTGTAAAGTATTAAGTTCCTTGCGAAGCTTGCCAAGGGAATTCTCTGAAAGCTCCCAAAAGGCATATGGCTCAATTTGACCTGCAATACCACCTACATCCTTCCGACCATAGATGACCCCATCATTTTTACATCCGTTTACATATCCGGATTGTCTCCCTACAATCCCGCCGATATTGTATCCCACATTCCGATATCCAACTGTACCAATGTTTGAACAGCTTTGGATGATTCCGCTGGAAAACCCTGCAATACCTCCGATATCTGAAATATCCACAATATCTGCAGTGGAAAAGGAAGTGAGGTTTTCTACATTAATGCTATTAATGTTTTCCAGGTTAAAGCTGCTTTCTTCTACTGTTGTGTTTATATTAGCCTCATTAGTACTTAATAGAATAGTCCCAAGGTTCTCGCCGGCTATGCCTCCCACATTATGCTCGCCATAAGCAATCCCCTGTACAGAACAATTTGAAATCAGTCCTTTTGCTTGATTTATACCTGCAATACCGCCTATGTATTTGTCGCCCCTTATCACTCCGTTGAAAATGCAATTCTGGATTGTGCCATTGTTATTGCCTGCTACACCACCAATGATAGATTTTGTACCAATAGGAGTAACAACTCCTTTAACGGTAAGTTTCTTGATCAACGCCTCCTCCTGGACATAACAAAAAAGCCCCTGGGGAGAACCGTAATCTGTCAGGGAAAGGCCGCTTATTGTATATCCCTGGCCATCAAAAATTCCTCCAAAGGTTGGTATGGAAATAAACTTTACTCCTGAAAGATCAATATTGTTGTTTAGGATGACAGTCTTCTCCTGAGACCAAATGTCAAGTGAACATTTTTTTGCTAAAGAAATAAGGTCTTCTGCAGAATTGATGTATATTGTATTAGTAGTTTCAATTGCAAGCACTGTGGTGCTGGACAGTATCACAGGCAGTATTATATTCATACAAAAAATAGCTACAAGAAGAAATGAAACCAATTTATACTTTTTCATATTTTTCCTCCTGTGATTTAGGATCTTCTGATTTAGGATCTTCTGAATTATGATATTTTGAATTAGGATCTTCTGAATTAGGACCTTCTGATTTATGATCTTCGAATTTAGGGTCTTCGGATAATAACTTCATTTCACCGGATTCAACGACAGCATTGACATCCCCGCGAACGATGCCCCGAAGGTTTCCGATGATTGTACCCGAGACCTGACCCCTAATTCGCCCGTTTACATATATCATTCCCTTGGTATTTTGTGTACGTATGGGAGAATTTACTGTAAAGGATGTCTTTTCAATGATTTTATCTCCCATCAGCAAAATTTGGGGCAAAACGAACATAACCAAAACAAGTGAAATAATTGTCCCTCGACCAAGGCTTTCACCCATTCCGGAAATTGCAGGGTCCGATGTCATTGTTCCAATTAAAACGCCTGAGACCGCCATCATTGAACCGGAAGTAATTAATGTAGGGAATGATTGGTTCATCGTCTCTATGATTGCTTCCCGCTGAGGCATTTTAAGCTTCAATTCCAAATAACGGTTAGAAATGACAATGGCATAATCGATATTTGCACCCATCTGAATTGCACTAGCAATCAGGTAATTCATAAAAAGCATATTCGAACCTGTAAGATATGGAAAAGAGAAGTTAGTCCATATGCTACCCTGAATAACCATAATTAGGAATATGGGCAGGGCTACCGATTTGAAAGTAAATAGTAAAATAATAATAACGAACACGACCGATAAAACACTAACCAGTGTATTATCATTGGAAAAGGCCTTGCTTTGGTCATAGTTGTTGGAAGATTCGCCCACTAAATAGACATCGTCATCATAGTATTTCCCCGCAATTTCATGAATAGTATCCAAAAATCTAAAGGTTTTATCCCCTTCTGCAGGAAGGTTTAAATTTACTAGAATACGACTGTAATTCTTACCCTGGAGCTGCTGTTTGGCACTGTTCATCTGTGCATAGGCATCATCCAATGTTTCCTGCAAATCCTTATCAAGCTTCACATATCCTTCCTGTACTTGTTCATATAAAAACATGAACATATCAATCAAAGGAACACCATACACATCCAATCCGGTAACTACCTCACTGTAATTTTTATCTTTTACTGCATAGGCCGCATACAGAAGCTTAACTACTTCATAGTCCATATCTGTCAACTCTGAAAACTCTCTTGGAGTCAGTTTGTCAATAAGCATATAGCCGTTCATTGCCTCTATATTGGAAAGCCCCATGGCGTACTCTACTTCATCATAGTTTTCTAATTCTGCAAGCAGCTTGGCCTCAGACTCATATTTCCCTGCCGGTACTACCAGCGCAAGGGGATTTTCTGAACCGAAGGTATCCTTAATCATAGCTTTTACAATCTGCAACTCATTCTGCTTTGTTGTTTTTAAGAGATCATAGCCGTAAACATAGGGACATTTCCCTGAAAAAAATATTGATGCAACTAAAACCAAAACAAAAATTGGCGGTATTATCTTTCTCGTAGAGTAGGCAAACTTCCCAATAAAAGGTATCTTAGGTACAAAGTTTCTATGCCGCGATTTATCCATTAAATTACTGAATGCTAACAGAACTCCCGGCATAAGTATGAATACGGACAGCAGGCTTAAAAAGATTGACTTTATTAGAACAATACCCATGTCTAATCCAACCTTGAACTTCATAAAGGTCATTGCCAAAAGACCGCAGATGGTAGTTAAACTACTGGCTGAAATTTCCAGAATTGCTTTGCTTAATGCGTTTATAATTGCCTCCCTGGCAGGAAGTGTTTCCCGTTCTTCCTTGAATCTATGAATCAATATTATGGCATAGTCAACCGATAATGCAAGTTGAAGGGCTATGGCAACAGAATTAGATATGAAAGATATTGTCCCGAAAAGAAAGTTTGTACCCATATTTATTAATGCGGCTGATAAAAAAGTAATCAGCATAACCGGCACTTCCGCATAGGATTGGGAAGTAAAAAGCAAAACAGCTACAACAATAATTCCAATATATATAGATACTATTCCTACTTCTCTGGTAATAGTATCAATAAATATATCACCAATACCAGTGCCTACATATATATCATATTCCTTGAACTCCTCTAGCAAAACATTAAGAGCATCAACACAATTATCATCCTTCTCATCATAAGCAAAGGTCACATTAAAAAGTGCGGAAGCGTCATTATAATGATCTTTTGTTTTGTCAAACCCAACGGAAAAAATACCTTTAAGACCTTTCATCTGTTCCGCAATAGACTCAGCCTGTTCATAAGAAATATTTGCAATCATAACATTTGCTGTACCATATGTAATGAATTCTTCCTGCATAATTTTTAGTCCTTGTTTTGTTTCCGCATCATCAGAAAGGTATACCGACAACTCATTTTCCACATGTACCCAATTGACGGAAAATACTGAAAAAATACACAGGGCTGCAAATATAAAGAAAAATAGGTTGTGCTTATCTACGATAAAGGTAGCAAACTTTATAGTAAATTTATTATCTTGATTATTGTTTCCTATTTTATCTATGTTTATGCTATCTGCCATATTTTCATTGCCTCCCAGCGTATTATGCTACTCTATTTATTATAACGGAGCCCGGTTGAAAATACAACGATAAGCTCAGTGGTGTTGTATTTGGTGCCCGGCACCAAATACAACACCACCAAAAGTAGAATCAAGAAGTATTCATTTAAAATATGGTTATAATTTTGATAATTATAGTAATAAATATTTTCGCCAGAAAAAGCAGAGAGTTATAATATTTATAAAGAAAAAAGATAGTAGTTGGATTTCGAAAGATGAAGGTACAATAAATGATGTTTGTAAAATATCCGGAATTATCGATGAGATGTTGAAGGTAGTAAAATAATGGTTTTTATCTATAAAATTTTAACAGAATTATTAAATTGGGTAATAATGATGAAACAATTAATGATATTATAAAATTGTAAATATATAAGACATGCACAGGTTTATAAGGAAGGTAAAATTGGCTGTATCAATACTTCCGGGAAACTGGTTGTGCTTTGTGTGTACGATGAAATTATCATGTTCTCAGAGGGTTTGGCCATGGTTAAAAAAGATGACAAGTGGGGATTTATCAACTCTGTCGGGGAATTAATGATCTCTTGCATATATAGTTCTGTTCGGCAGCTTAATGTTGTATTTGGTGCCTGGCACAAAATACAACAAGGCACCAAATACAACAGGCACAAAATAAAATTTATTACAAATAAAAAAAGTTATTGAAATACTTACAAAATTAGGTTATAATATTTTACATAAATAGATAATATTTACTTAAGAGGCGAATTATTCATCTATTATTAAGAATATTTGCATTTTAGGTCTTGAAGTTTGCCTTATTAATATGGAGGTGAATGTTTGTGATGGTGTAATAATGATAAGTATTGCAGACCTGGGTGATGCTGCTGCTAAAGAGACCGGAGACGGAGTTGAGTCTTGTATAAATCAGAATGAAGGGGAGTGATTTAACATTGATTTTTCTTATATATCTGACAACCAAGATATAATTGAATATGTTATTTCAGATACTGAGAATCACAATTTTATGGCAGGGGGATAATATGGGAAAAGGAGAAAGAAACTTCCACTGCGGAACACTACATCACATCATTGAGCGTGGAAATAATAAAAATTATATTTATAAAGATACTGAAAATAAGAAAAAGTTTTTTGAATTGCTTTTACAAGCTATGGAAGAATGCGATTTTAAGATTCTGTACTATGTTCTTATGGATAATCATTATCACTTGATTATTGAATCAGGAGAAATACAAGCAAGCGTTGGATTTCATAGCTTGAATAATTTATATAGCAAGTATTACAACAAAAAATACAATCGAACTGGTGGTAACTATGAAGGTAAGTATACATCAATTTTAATAACTAGCGCAAGACAGTATTTCCAGGTACTTAAATACATAGCTAATAATCCGGTCAGAGCTAAAATTGTGAAAAATGCAAGAGATTATAGATGGTCTGCACACGCATCCTTTATTTCAGGAGATAATAGTATCGTAGAAATTGAAAGGGCACTTTCTTATTTTCCAAGTCCTAAAGCTCAGGTCATGGAGGACTATATTAATCTGATTGAGGAGGGTATGAAGGCTAATTATGATTATGGGCTTGTTCCAGTAAAAGAGGCACAATTGTTGTCTGATTCACTCGATTATATACTGAATAGTTTAAACTTTTCTGAGGATGTGTTTACAAAAATCAAAAATGGTGATAAAAGGAGTGATATCAAACCCGAAAGAGATTGCTTCATTAAGGAGGCGTACGAAGCCGGGTTTAAAATAAGGGAAATAGCAGAGCATATTTCATTTACATATGAAGGGGTAAGGAAGGTGGTCAGGGGGTAGGTGGATATGAACGGGGAAGGTGGGTATGGAGGAAGGAGGCGGATATGGAGGAAGGAGGCGGATATGGAGGAAGGAGGCGGATATGGAGGAAGGAGGTGGATATGAACGAGGAAGGTGGGTATGGAGGAGGTAGGCAGATACGAAGGAAGGAGGTAGGTATGAAGATATAGAGAATATGCAGGAGATAGATTGTTTCCAGTAGCACATATTAATGCTATGAGAAGGTAAATTATTGAGTTTCTACGAAATTGGTTATGATCCTCACAAAGATATGACAATCGTCACGATAACAATAACAATAACAATAACAATAACGATAACGGTAACGGCAACGGCAACTGTATTGGCGATAATAATGATAATTAGTATGGTATAATGGTGTATGAAGCTAGACGGGTATAGCTAATGGAGCGGCGGGGACCAGGGAGGAATAGGCGTTGAAAAAACTTAAAATAGCTGCCATCAGTATAATTGCAGTTCTATTAATTTTGATAGGTGTATTCTATGTCTATACATTGGATTACTACAAAGCAGATGATTTCGCGTTAAATGCCTTTGCAACAGAAAAGAATAATATTCAAGTTCAAAATAATATGATAGTATTTAGTCCCGACAAGCAGAATGAAAACGAAGCAGCACTTATATTTTATCCTGGTGGTAAGGTTGAGGCTATTGCTTATATACCACTTCTGGAAAAGCTTATGCAAAATGGAGTTACTTGTGTTCTTGTGAAAATGCCATTTAATCTTGCAGTATTTAATATTAATGCAGCTGATAGTATCTATGAAAAACTGCCGGAGATTAAAAACTGGTATATAGGAGGACATTCCCTAGGTGGAGCTATGGCAAGCAGTTATGCGGAAAAGAACAATAACAAACTGAAGGGTCTTATTCTATTGGGTGCTTATCCTGTCAACGACTCGGATATTACAACTATTACCATATACGGGAGCGAGGATAAAATTCTTGACAAAAGTAAACTTGAAAATACTGGAAACATGCTAGAGATATTAGGTGGCAATCATGCATATTTTGGCAATTATGGCGAGCAAAAAGGTGATGGCATTGCCTTTATAACAAGAGAGGAACAACAGGAAGAGACAGTGGAGGCAATCATTAGATTTATACGGTAGGATTAGTTTGAAAGAATGATGAGATAAAACTAAAATGAGAACAAGTCCATTTCAGACGAAAGTGGCACCTTGTGTTCACATATAGAAAGTACAACAAGCTTGTGCGCCAGGGTGTATTTTATGACCAGCAGCGTGGATGTGATAATTGAAGTGTAGAATTGAATAACTTAGTACCGGCCCAGGTAAGTTCGCGACCAGATAGGAAAATGATGAAACACTTGAAGCGTAATCCAATACATATTTTTGTGAGGAGAAACAAAATGGAGTATTTTGTAATTGTAATTGTAATCGTAATTGTAATATTTATTACTAAATTACCATCTGTGAAAGGTAATCTTGGAGAAATATCTATTAGGATATGGCTAAAGTTTTTAAATAAAGATAAATATAAAGTAATAAATAATGTGATGATTCCATCTGGAAATGGTAAACCGGCACAGATTGATCATATTATTGTATCAGTACATGGTACTTTTGTTATTGAAACAAAGAATTATAAAGGCTGGATTTTTGGAAGTGAAAACAGCCCAAACTGGACACAAGTGATTTACGAATCAAAAAATCAGTTTTACAATCCAATCCTGCAGAATGAAGGTCATGTTAAAGCATTGAAAAATTTATTATGCGATTATCCCTTTATAAGATATATTCCAATTGTTGTTTTTACTTCAAAAGCTCATTTTAAGAAATTAGATGTCACATCGCATGTCATATACAGTACTGAGCTTTTTAGAATAATTAAAAATTATACTGGGCAAAACATCTCATATGATGATGCAGAGAAAATATCAAAAGCTATTCTTGCTGCCAACAAAGATGATGAGGTAACAAGAAAAGAGCATATAGCAAGAATCCAGCGAAATAAATTTAACAGAATGAAATCTAATAATGGGGAATGCCCATGGTGTGGAAAAGCCCTTGTTAATAGGCAAGGCAAATATGGAAGATATACAGGGTGTAGTAATTTCCCAAAATGCAGGTTTATTATGAAAGGAAAAAGATAAGGGAGGGATACAACAAGCTTAAAAGATAATGGTTTAATATGCGCAAATGTTCGCTTGTTTGCATATAATTTTTATGCATTTATTATAATACATAACAAGTTATATCTGTAAAAGTGATAACAGGTATAAATACTGAAACAGAGAAGTTACGTGCAGCAACCTACGCCAGTGTTTCCACGTCGTTGTATTTTCAGCCGGGCACCAAATGCAACACCAAATGTCGTTGTATTTTCAGCCAGGCACCAAATGCAACAGGCATCGTTGTGTTTTCAGCCGGGCACCAAATGCAACAGGTAACAAATGCAACAAAAATCCAATACAATTTATTACATATAATACAAAAGATGTTGCAATATACATAAAAATAGTTTATAATAAATTACCGTAATATACAATAATTCTATGAGTGGGTAAATTATTGCTTCTCTACAAGTACAAAAATGAAATAGAATGGATTAATTAATGAAAGGGAAATAAAAACGCATTGCAAACGCGGCTAAAATGAATCCGCCCTTGCAGAAATGGAGCTTAGTTATAATGAAATTTGATTTTATATCTCGTAGTGTAGTCAAAGAACTATTGGAAGAGAATGATTATATTAGTAACAGAAATATTGAAATTACTATATTTAATGCAATAAAACTTCAGGTTCCACTTCTTATAGATGGTCCTGCAGGAGTTGGCAAGACAGAAATTGCAAAGGTACTTACCAAAATTTTTAATGCCAGTCTAATTAGAGTTCAATGTTATGAAGGCATAGATTTCACAAAGGTATTGTATGATTATAACTACTCAAAGCAGCTGCTTTTTGTCAATTTAGTAAAAGACAATGTCAAAACCATTATTAAAGGCAAAGATATACATAGTTCTATAGAATTACTCAACAGGGAAACAGATTTTTTTGGAGAAAATTTTTTAATCGAACGGCCTCTTCTAAGAGCTATATCTCCGAAAGATAGTAGTCCAAAAGTGTTATTGATAGATGAAATTGATAAAAGTGATGTGGAATTTGAAGCATTTCTCCTGGAGATGCTATCTGATTTTTCTGTATCAATTCCTGAATATGGAACCATATCCGCAGAAGAAAGACCTATTGTTGTTTTAACCTCAAATGCTACCAGGGAACTAAGTGAAGCTTTAAAAAGACGGTGTATATATCTTTATATTGACTATCCCGTTCCGGAGGTGGAAGCTAAAATATTAATCACAAAAGTAAATATTGAATATGATTTTGCTAATAAAATCGCGTCAGCAGTTAAAAAAATCCGGAGTCTTCCATTAAAGCAAAAGCCTTCTGTTGCAGAAACTATTAACTGGTCGAAAGCATTGCTTCTTACCATGGAGGAACCTGATTTTTCTGTACACAATAAAGTAGAAATAGATAGTACATTGAATGTTTTGCTAAAAAATCATAATGATATTGAAACAGTAATAAACAGTAGTTATTTAGTATAGGTTTGGTAAAGGTGTTACTATGGAGAATGAATATAAATGGACAAGCCAGGATTATTTAAAGTTATTTGGTAGCATTGTAAATGTTCCACTGGAAGAGGATACATTTGCAATTACTGGTTTTGACAAAAGAGGAAGTTCAAATCATAAGCTAATTAATAAAAACATAAATGCAAGCTGTAAGATAATAGCATACTTATCTCAAATTAAACAAGAATTAGGGAAAAGTTGTTTTAAAAAATATAGTGTGGAGGAAATTAAGGAAAAATTATCTGTACGAAGTTTAGAAATTATATATAAAGGTTTGATTCAAACAAAGGCTATAAGGGATTACTTACCGAATATTACCTTTGATAAGGCAAAATATGAAGATCCATTTGCAAAAGCCCATACTGAAGAATGGGAAAATATACGGAGAATTATTGCTAATTACAAAAACGAGCTTTCATATCTTTCCGATATATACACTAGAGAAGAATATAAAAGTGTTATTAAGAACAATATAAAGGAAACATTAACTATAATTAACAATGCAGAAAAAGTACCATGCAGGAACAAACGCTTTATCTACAGTATGGAAAGAAACTATAGTGGAATTATTATTGAAGTAAAGTGCTCTGCTTGCGAATTTTCTATAAAATATAATATAGAATACAATACAAAATATAATACGGAACAAAATACAGAACATGATATAGAACATAATACTGAACATACTACAGAATATGGTGCAAAACATAATACAGAATATGACGCTTCTGGTTGTGCAATCATAGATAAAGCCCATCTAGCAGATAGATACTTGGGTTTTTGCAGCAGTATAAATATTGAATATAAATGGTTCTTAAGTAAAAAAGATACTGTTGATGCCTTGAATATCATGGTTGGAGAAATAAGGGCACATTTTGCTGATAAGGTACAAAAGTTGTTGGCAGAAGCAAATAGGCAAAACTCGAATAAAGTTATCGGGTTATTGAAAAGAATAACTGATGTTAGTTATATTTATAATCCTAAAAAAGATTACTTTACTGTGTTTGATGTAATATTAACTGCAGAGAATGTACAGAACAATCCTGAACAAATCAAACGAAAAATTGCCGGCAGGATAGAGCAGAATATTGAAAATGCTATTAGCGAAATTCAAAAGCATAAACAATTTTATGAGACTCTAAAAAACTTGAGCAGTTTAAAAATTGTTCTCGAATGCATAAATGCGGTAGCAGGCTATGGACGCACTACCTATATAGAGCTGATAAAAGGCTCCAGGACTCAGAAAATGAATGAATATGGTTTGCATTCGTCTTCTTATTATGGTGTATTAAAACAGCACACAAAAAAAGATATTGAAGAAATTATAAACTCTTTAGAAGAGCACCAACTAATAAAAACATATTATGGACGGTATGACCGTTTATATAAATATCCAAAACTCAAGCTGACGCAAGCAGGTGTTGCGGAAATAAGCAAATCACTGCATGAAGATAGACATGAAGATAGACATGAAGATAGATATGAAGACAGATATGAAGATAAATGTGAAGATAAATGTAAAAATAAATATAAGGGAACTCAAAATGAGGAAACAAATCCATTAGCATTTTTAAAAATGTTCAATATGTATACTGCTTCGGAAAAAGTCAGGTTATTTAAATGTGTTGATATGAGCAAGTATACGGAAATAGAATTTATGGAATTCCTACAATTTGTCCTGAACCGGCGATCTTCATACAAGGATGTTGTAAATAGTATGATACAGGCGTTTAGTACAATGCCGGAAAAATATATTCCAATAATTGAAATGAACTCTCAATTAACGAGTGGTGTTGCGAAAGAAACATTAGAAATGATTATTGATTTTGTAAAGGCGCATAATGCTTAATGCTAGATATGGATATGGATACAAATATGGATATGGATATGTTAGATTTAAAAGATAAATTTGTTATGTTTATTATAAATTTTGCTTCTTTTCTAAGAAAGTGTAATTTTTCAATTGCTCCAAGCGCAGTTATTGATTTTTTTACGATTTGCCCGCAATATGACATTTTTCAATATGAAGAAATGCTGATAACAATCAGGTCGTTATTTGCTAAAAGCCAAAATGAATACACTAATTTCGAAATACTTTTACAGGCGTATTTATATGAAATAATTGATGACAGAACAAGTGACTATGTAAAAAAGAAGGCACATGAAGTGAATGCTCTTCTAGAAGAACTGAAAAGACAAAAGCATAGTAATATAAGTATCAAAACACGTACAACTAAAGAAGATAAGCTGCTGGCTCAACAAGCTGACGAAAATAAAGAAGCTATAGTAAAAATCTTGCAGGATTCCGGTACGGTAGAAATTTTACCAGTAATAATGCTTAAAGAGATGGAAATAGTCCAATTGCTTGCTTCTTCCTCTCAAGAAAAGGTAAAAAGCAAGTTAAACCAAGCTATAATGTTTAATATAATGTACCAAAACAATGCTCTTTTTAATCAATTATGCATTAAAGGGGCAAAGCTTTTTACTAAGTTGAATACAAAAGTGCAGAAAGAAATAACTGTACGACAGCGAAAAATAACAGAGTTAGAAAAACTATCTACATATACACATAGAAAAGATTTTATATATGGAAGCAGGGCAGTAAGGACGGTTTATGATATTATGGATAAACCTATTACTGATCTAGGAGAAGATGAATATGCACAGCTGGTGCAGTATATAAAACAAAATGCTGCCAAGTTCAGAACACGTATATCTAGAAATATGAAAGTTTCAAAACGTAAAATATTCGACTTTAAACACACTATCGAAAAAAGCATAGAAACTTATGGAGAACCGGTAAGATTATACTATAAAAAGCCGCAAATCAAAAAAACACGTATTGTTTGTATTGCGGATATTTCAGGTTCTGTAAAACAATATATTAAACTCATGCTGCAGCTTGTTTATGAAATATCCTCTGTTTTCAAAGGGGGTGTACGCTCTTATGCGTTTGTTGGTAACCTTTATAATATCACTGAATATATGACAAGATACCCTCTCGAAAAAGGTATTATGCTTGCCAGTCAGCAAGCAACAAGGGAATACTCGAACTACGACAAAGCATTTGGCATATTTGTAGAAGACTATATAGGTTTTTTAGATAAGCATACCATTGTATTGATTATTGGAGATGCAAGAAATAATAGAAATGATGCAGGTATAAATTATCTTAAACAAATAAAAAACAGATCGAAAAGTATTATATGGTTAAATCCTGAAGAAAAATTGAAGTGGAACACAGGTGACAGTATCATAGGAAAATATAAACCAATTGTAAATGCAGTATACCAAACCAATACATTCAAGGAAATAATAGAATTTTTAGACCATTTTCATCTATAATTTTCTAGTACTACGGCACCCGATGCTACAGAGCCAGGCATGTTTACAACGCTACAGAGCCAGGTATGTTTTACGGCGTCGCAAGGGGAAAGTGGGCATTTAGGCGGGTTTGGGGCAGTGTTGTGTTTCCGTTCCGTTGCATTTTCAGCCAGGCACCAAATGCAACACCAAATGCAACATTTTAAGGCAAGCTTACTTACAATCCTTCTTTTTCATAGCGTGGTTCGACGTAATTCTTGTTATAATCATTCCCTCCAGGGAAATTGGCACTCTTGAGGACACCGGGTGTTTTGCCCCGTTTCATCAATTCTTCCACTACTACTGTGGTTACGCTCCAGAGAATAAACGCCGCAGATAAGCCGGATGCAGCACATAGACGGGGCTCCAGGCCTTCTGCTTCCATTAGTGCTTCTGCTGCAGGTGCGCAGTTGT
Source organism: Clostridiales bacterium (assembly GCA_035362115.1). GTDB lineage: Bacteria > Bacillota > Clostridia > Acetivibrionales > DUMC01 > DUMC01. The sequence continues at coordinate 13,789 of DAOSDD010000102.1, forward strand.
CGATGACCACATCGGCCATCTCATAGAGCTTTTTGCCGCTGGAATGGGGACTATCCACCGATGTTGTATAGGACATGGAGGTCACCACGATAAGTTTCATACCAAGCTTCTTCGCTTCATATGCAAGATCCACCACGCTGAATGTGCGGCCAGATACTGATCCCAGGATAAAGACATCGCCTGGTCTCGCCCCGGAAGCCTTGAGAGCGTAGGCTGCCAGCCCTTCCATTGAAGTGTCCATATCCGAACGGTTACGTTTGCGCACGGGATTTTCAACCACCAGGTTATATTTGAACTTCTTGTATAATATCAATCCGCCGCCCCGGTAGATCAGCTCGGAGTCAATGATATGCCCGGAATCATGAATGTGAACGCATGCCCCCTGATCAACCGCCTCAGCAATCAAATTTCCTGCCCGGATGATATTTTCACGCTGGGTAGATTTCACTTTATAATATAGATTTTCAATTTCCTTCCAGTACCGATCTAGTAATATCATATTACCCTCCTTCTTCTATTAAGTTTAAATTCCTTTAAATATCTCCTGTTTTCTTAGTTTTG
>DAOSDD010000103.1:0-14293 GCA_035362115.1 Clostridiales bacterium
ATAGAGGTTTTCGGCTGTTTTAACAAAAAAAGGAGAGAAAACATGTACTATTACATAAATTTAGGTGTTACATATATAAAATCAATAAATATTGATGGCAAAGAATACATAAATAATGACTACATACCTAATGCTTGTATAAAATTGGGGGTTCCCTATATCAAAACATTAAAATATAATGGGGTTGAATATTTTAATCTGGATTATAAGGAACCCGTAGAACATAATAAGGATTATAGGGGAAAATCCTTAAAATGAAAAAAACTTAATTACTAGCAAGAGCCAGTACTGCGTCCATGATTTTTTCAATATCCTCCTGGGGCAGACCTTTAGTTAAAACATGTCTGTCAAGCAGCATGGATTGTACTCCTAAAAATTTCAAAACAGGAGGTATCATGTTGCTGTTAATAACTACAAGCTCCGGATTTTCATGTAAATATTTTATTGCCATTAGTACTAACCACCTTTTTATAATAATCAATAAATTAGTAACTATTTGAGCATAAATTGGTATTTTTTATAGTATGCACAATATGTACAATATAGAACGAAAAACAGAAAATAAAAACAAACAAATACAAAACAAATGGGCACCTGGATTTAATTAACCAGTTGCCCACAACGATTACTTGAATTATAAATCGAATAATATTTGACTTGTAGAAAACAAATTTGCATATCAATGCATATATATATTGTTATTATTATTCTAATATAATTAATAATGCTTCGGCAACCTGGCAATCATAGAAAGAAAAACCTTTCCTTAGACCCATAGCTTTGCGTCACTGCCTTTCGACAGATATGCTATTATCGTGCAACAATATTCAGTTTTTGCAAACACCACTACTTAAGTGTTTATCCTATTTACACATGTTATATCAATAGTACATCATTCAAAAATACATCATTCAAAAATACATCATTCAAAAATACATCATTCATACTTAACTATCTAATTATATATAATATTCCATATTTCAAAAAAAAGCAATAATATTTTTCAAATTTCCTAAATTTTCTTAAATTTTTAAAAAATTCATGTTAATCATGCCTCACTACTGTTTTTGCTGTTATTATCATCGCTAATGCTGTTTTTCAAAGCACTTATAGCGTCCATAATTTTTCGTACATCCTCAGGTGGAATGCTCTGCTCACTCATTTCCATTGCAAGTTCCAAATATTCGACACCTATATTTCGCAATTCTGTGGGCATTTTATCATTTTCAATCATAGTCAGATTTTTATTATCAACTCTTCCCAGGAGCCAGTCTACGCTGACATTAAAATAGTCAGCTATTTTTAAGATAATATTATATTCAGGAGTTCTTTTTCCACTTTCATACAAGCATATAGTACTGTCGTATAAACCAAAAAGATTTCCAAACTGATGTTGAGTCAGATTATATTCTTTTCTTAACTGTTTAATTCTATTTCCTATCATTACCTATTATGCTCCTTATTGGTTAAATTACATGATAATATTAAATTCTATTACAACATATTATATTTTACAAGAGGAATTCTTAGTAAAGAGGAGGCAACATTGATTAAAATGTAAAATGTAATCAAATTGTAATAAATAAACACTAAAAAATTATATAAAAAAGTCGAAAAAATATAAGGTGACAAATTTCATTAATAAATATATAATAAATAATATGATAAATGAGCATTGTTATATGCCTATGCCATAAATTAAATTGTTTAATATGCAAAAATCATAAAATATAGAATAAACATGGTAAATCGGGGAAATAGGATATATTTGGGTTGACAAAAGTATGTTAAAAAAGTAAAATGTCAATCAGTAATTATCTAGCATAACCGAGTCAATAATTATGAAAAGGTGAATTAATAATGGAACTTAAAGAATATTTTAATATTTTATTAAAGAGAGCGTGGCTGGTTATTGCATTGCCTGTTATAGCAGCCTTAATTTCAGCCTATGTGAGTTTCTATATGTTAACTCCGGTATATGAGGCAAACACAACTTTATATATAATAAACAAAACTAATGGATCGGAGTTTCAAATTGCATATAACGATCTTCTCATAAGTCAGCAATTGGTAAAAGATTATAAGGAATTTGTAAAAAGCAGGCGGGTGATCAGCCAGGTTATAGAACAACTTGGTATAGAAGGTATCTCTGCATCTGCTATGGCTGCGAAGGTTAATGTTAATGCCAAAAACGAAACAAGGTTTATTGAGATAAGAGTACAGGATAGTAATCCAGCATTAGCTGCAGATATTGCCAATAAGCTGGCAGATGTTTTTAAAAATGAAGTAGTGGAATATATGAAGGTTGAAAACGTAAATATAGTTGACACTGCGCAACAACCGGGCAATCCTATTAAACCCAAGCCGATGATGAACATAGCTGTAGCTTTTATTGCGGGTCTGCTTTTTGGTGCAGGACTGGCCTTTGCAATTGAATATCTTGATGATACCATTAAGTCAGCAGAGGATGTAGAAAAATATCTGGGTGTTACAGTACTTGGCGCAATACCGGAGTTCTCAGGTAAGTAACACTGATATTTAAAATATGAAGTTACAAATAAATTGGGGGAAAGATGGATGGCATTAGTTGAGAAAAAAATATATAAATTACTTTATGAATTAAATATACCGGCAGAAGAAGCCTATAAAACTTTAAGATCTAATATACGCTTTTGTGGTGTAGTAAATAAAATTAAAACAATAACTATAACGAGTTGTGTGCCTGGAGAAGGTAAAACAACAACTGCAGTAAACCTGGCAATGTCTATGGCAAAAGCAGGTATAAAAACATTGCTTGTAGATGTAGACTTAAGAAGGCCAATGGCCGAAAAATTACTGAAAGTAAATCAAGATATTGGAATGACAAACTATATAACAGGGGAAAATAGTATTAGTGAAGTTGTACATAGCACTGGTATTGAAAACTTCTACCTTATTCCATGCGGTCCAATACCTCCAAACCCTGCAGAACTTCTAAGCTCAGAGATGTTTTCCGACTTTACAAAAATCATTAAAGACCAATACTTTGAAATTATTGAAGGAAGTTTTGATATGATAATTTTCGACACTCCACCGCTGGGAAGCGTTATTGATGCAGCATTGCTGGCAGCGCAGACCGACGGTACCATACTGGTAATCAAATCGAAGTCTATTAACTGCAAGCTTGCACAACAAGTAAAAGAGCAGTTGGATAAAGCAAATGCATACCTTCTTGGTGTGGTTCTTAATCATGTAAAGAGGAAAGATTATCAATATGGATATGGGTATGGATACAAGCACTATGATTATTACTATACAAAGGATAAGCCAAAAAAGACATTATTTGAAAAACTGTTTAAAAGGTGATAACTATATAAATATAGTAGTCACTAAAATAAGGATAGAAGGGTTAAATTACAGTGATTGATATACACAGCCACGTAATCTTTGATATAGATGATGGTTCAAAGGATCTTGAAGAGTCCCTGAAAATGATGTCTGATGCTGAAAAGGCAGGGGTAAAAACAATTATTGCCACACCACATTTCAGGGAACATGTATTATCCCCTGACAAAACCTTTGAAAATTTACAGATATTAAAAGAGAAATCAAGGGATTTAGGCGTAGATATCAGAATAGGATTTGAGATAATTCTCCATCCCATGTTACTACAGGGTGAAGATATTATTGAAAAGCATACAATAGAAGGAACAAGATTTATACTTATAGAATTCCCGTTTACAGGTTTTTTTAATCAAAGTTTTACACTTTTGACAAAACTTCAATTTAGGAAACTAAAACCTATAATAGCGCATCCTGAGAGGATAGAGGCTTTCTATAAAAATAGGGATATAATAGTCGATCTAAAAGGTAAAGGCTGCCTTCTGCAGGTAAATGCGGGAAGCATAGTGGGTTATTATGGTGAACGTGCAAGGACATTTGCCAAATATATAATCAAGAGCAGAATGGCTGATTTTGTAGCGTCTGATGCTCACAAACCGCAATATTATTTACCAATGTATAAAAGTGCATTTAGTAAGGTAATAAAGTGGACAGACAATGAATATGCTGAAAAATTGTTTACAAAAAATGGGGAAGCTATTTTTGAAGTATAGGAATCTATAGGAGCCCCCAAAAATTACCATTAGGTGATTAGAAAGGGGATTCACCTTCCCGCTTTAAGGGTATATGATAACATAAATGAACATAAAATTGGTTCAATTATTGGAACTTATTAATATCATAGTATAGGAACATTTATTTAGGGGCCGATTATTTTGGACCAAAATAAAAATAAGCGAATATATTTATCACCTCCCCATCTAAATGGGTATGAGCTTGCATTTGTTAAAGAAGCATTTGATACGAATTGGATAGCACCCCTAGGACCTCATACAGATGCATTTGAAAATGAAATTGCAAGATATGCAGGTGTTAAGCATGCTTTAGCCATTTCATCAGGAACCGCAGCAATACATTTAGCCCTCAAGTATTCAGGCGTCCGTCAGGGCAATTATGTATTTTGTTCATCATTTACATTTGCAGGAAGCTGTAATCCGATTATGTATGAAAAAGCAACACCTGTTTTCATTGACTCAGAACCGGATTCCTGGAATATGTCACCTGCAGCGCTGGAAAAAGCTTTTCAATGGGCTGATACACGAGGCAAAATGCCTAAAGCAGTGATTGTTGTTAACCTTTATGGCCAGAGTGCGGACTGGGACAGGATATTACCCATATGCCAGCATTACAGTGTACCTGTTATAGAAGATGCTGCTGAGTCTCTGGGAGCAACATATAAAGAAAGGCAGACAGGAAGCTTTGGATACTTTGGTGTATTTTCTTTTAATGGCAACAAGATAATAACTACATCCGGCGGAGGAATGGTTGTATCAAATGATGAAGATGCAATAAAGAAACTTAAATTCTGGGCAACACAGGCCAGGGAACCCGTCAGACATTATGAACACAGGGAAATAGGTTACAACTACCGATTATCAAATATTTGTGCTGCTATTGGATTGGGTCAGCTTAAAACAATTGATGAACGAATAGATGCAAAAAAGAGAATCTGGGATAAATATAAAAAAGCATTTAAGGATATCCCAGTAAAGATGATGCCGGTAATGCCGGAAGGAAACCCAAATTGGTGGTTATCAGCAATTACTGTTGATAATAATTGCAGCAAAAAACCGGAGGACATTATCGTTGCGTTGGAGAATGAGAATATTGAATCCCGGCCACTATGGAAGCCCATGCACATGCAGCTTGTTTACAAAGATTATCCGTTTTTTACACATTTCAGCAATGAAAGAAAAAGCTCAAACACCTGTAAAAATACTGAAATAAGTAAAAGTATAGAAGTAAGTGAAGATTTATTTAAGAGGGGGATTTGCTTGCCTTCGGGGTCGGCAATTACGGAAGAAGAGCAGGAAAGGGTAATATCCGTTGTTAATGAAGTGCTCTATTAGGGTAAATTTTGAGAATAACATATAAAAATTCCTGATACTTGCTAAAATTTGCTCTAAATTATGGAAGGCTTACCCATAATTGGCGGGCGCATATTTTATTTTTTAACAATATAATTATAATTGTTTTATTCAGATTATTTTGTGAGTTTGATTTCGCCCGTAGCTGAATTTAAAGGCTCCAAGTACCGTAACAATAGCTTCTGGAGTATATTTCCTGAATAATTTTAAATGTACCCAGAATTGTCCAAAAGTATTGTATAGAAGTAGCAATAATGGTATAATGTAAACAAAAATATAAAGGTGGAATGCTTAAATGAATGCTACGGGGATTGTTAGAAAATTAGACCCGCTTGGAAGGATTGTTTTACCTGCGGAGCTTAGGAAGTCGTTAGATTTGAATGTGGGTGCTCCATTAGAAATCTTTGTTGATGGCAATAAGATATTGCTTAAGAAGTATGAACCTGTATGTGTATTTTGCGGAGAAGCAAGGGATGTTTCAAGCTATAAGGGGAAACTAATTTGTAATGTATGTATCGATGAATTACGAAGTTAATATGCATTGTATATTTCAGTTTTTCTCAAAAGTATATTAGTAGACATGGAAGGAAACAAACGGATAGGTTAATTTGTACTGTTCTGTTTAATTTGAATAATGATAGATAAAAAACAAAGGAAAACAAAATTACGAGTTTATACCCATTGGCTAGTTGTTTTATTTTATATGACTATGATTTTTTATTTTTCAAGTCAGGATGGAACAAAATCCCATAACGTTTCTGCGGGGTTACTTGGGTATATTAAGTTGGCTGTTTCTTTGTTCTCTGAAAGGTTTCTTGAGTTTTTTTCTTATACAGGTAAAAACTATGAGTTTTTTTTGAGAAAAACAGCCCATTTTACAGAATACTTTGTTTTATCACTGCTTTTTTATAAAACAATGATAGTCAGCAACATAAGAGCTGGAAAAAGTATTGTTATAACTTTGGCATTTTGTTTTCTATATGCAGTTTCTGATGAGATTCATCAGATATTTGTTCCTGGGAGAGCCTTTGCTTTAAGAGATGTTATTATTGATACATTAGGTGCTGCTTTTGGACTTAGTGTATTGATGATAGGTAAAATTATTAAGGAAAGAACAGTAAAATGTAAAGAATAAGCAAATGATGACAATAAAAGAGGCTTTTAGATATATGTAAATTCTGGGAATAAAATAAATAATAGGGGGTGGACGCGATATTATGCGTCGGATGTTTAAAGCTTTTGGGGTAGCTTTAGTTGATGTTATGTTAGTACTAATGTCAATTTTACTTGCTTTTTTGTTGAAATATGACTTTAGTATTACTAATATAATGAATAATTATATGGCAGATATTGCATACATATTACTAGTTTCATTAGTTATTAAAATTATATGTTTTAAGATTTTCAAACTTTACAGCAGCCTTTGGAAATATGCAGGTATATATGAAGCTATTAACGCAGGCATGGCTGTTTTTGTATCTAATACATTAGTTATTGCTTTATGTTTTATGTTGCCTATATCTGTTCCAGTCTCTGTATTGATAATGAACTTTTTGCTGGATTGCATACTAATAATTGGTATAAGGTTTATTTACAGAATTGCTTATATTGTTATGAAACATAAATTCAATAACAATAATTCTGATGAATCTGAATCTAAAAAGCTTATGATTATCGGTGCTGGAGAAGCAGGATCGGTTATTGTCAAAGAGCTTGAACACAGCTTTTTAAATAGCAGAGCAGCAGCTATTATTGATGATGATGAACTTAAGAAAGGGAAAAAACTCCATGGAGTTCCTATAGTAGGCAATAGAAAAGATATTGTAAGCATAGCAGAGAGAAACAATATAGATGAAATAATTATTGCCATACCATCAGCACCAAGAAAAGACATTAATGAAATATTCAACGAGTGTTCAAAAACCAAATGTAAGGTAAGAATACTTCCATCCATTTCTCATCTGATTGATGGAAAAGTTTCCATTAAAAAGGTAAGGGATGTACAACTGGAGGATTTGCTTGGAAGGGAGCCGGTGAAGCTTGATATTGAGAATATAGCTTTATATCTTAAAGATAAGGTTGTATTGGTAACCGGGGGCGGAGGATCCATTGGTTCTGAGCTTTGCAGGCAAATAGCAGCTTTTTTGCCACAAAAATTAATAATACTTGACAATTATGAAAATAATGCCTATGATATACAAAACGAACTATACCATAAATTCCCTAAACTGAATATAGCTGTTGTAATCGCAAATATAAGAGAAAAACAGAGACTTGAAAGTATTTTCATGAAGCACAGTCCGGAGGTAGTATTCCATGCGGCGGCTCACAAGCATGTTCCCCTTATGGAGGACAACCCTACAGAGGCCATTAAGAATAATGTGTTCGGTACTTTAAATGTTGCTGAATGTGCTGATAAATACAGGGTGTCCAGATTTATACTTATATCTACCGATAAAGCAGTAAATCCTACTAATGTTATGGGAGCTACAAAGAGAATTGCTGAAATGATTATCCAAGCTATGGACAAGCATAGTAAAACTGAATTTGCAGCTGTAAGGTTTGGCAATGTTTTAGGGAGTAATGGAAGTGTTATTCCATTATTTAAAAAGCAGATTGAACAGGGAGGCCCGGTTACGGTAACTGATCCTGAAATAACAAGGTTTTTTATGACCATACCTGAGGCAGCTCAATTAGTTATTCAGGCAGGTGCTATTGCTAAAGGAGGTGAAATATTCGTCCTTGATATGGGGCAACCTGTAAAAATTCATGATTTAGCAAGAAATCTTATTAAGCTTTCCGGATATGAACCCGATAAAGATATTAAGATAGTTTTCTCAGGGTTAAGGCCGGGAGAAAAATTGTATGAAGAGCTCCTCCTTAAGGAGGAGGGTCTAAAGGCAACAAAGCATAATAAAATATACGTTGCGAAACCAATTTTTACCGATCTGGCACTGCTAAAAAGAGAATTAGGCATTTTATATAACCTGCTTACAAAGGATACAGAAAACATAGTTGCTTATATACCTACTATTGTTCCAGCGTATAGCAGAAATAATAAGGTAGTGTCGGACAGGCATTACACCAATATATAATTTATTAAATTAGGAGGTTTTATGCAATGAGGAAAAAGTTATTAGCATTTGTAATAATAGTAGCAGTACTAGCCACACAGTTCTGTGTGACAGCAGTATTTGCGGATAAAGCTGATGTAAAGTATGCTGTTGATCAGTTAAAAGGGTTAAGTGATGAAAACAAGGGGTTATTGCTCCAGAATATTTGGGATTTCTGTGTAGCAAAGATTGGTGATGGGATGGTAATTTCTGAAGATGAAATTCTATCAGCAATTATAAACAGCTTAAATGATGCTGGCAGTGGAGACTTGATTTCTGATAACCAAGTGGCGGGCGATAATAAAATTGGTAAAGAATCCGTCAGAATAATAATAAGAGAACTATTAGATTATAAAGATATAATTATGGATTATTATAATCAGTACAAAGATATTGTTACGAAATCATATGTAAAGAGTTTTCTAGGTCTTCCTCCTGAAGCAACAGAAGGACAGGTTTATGTGGCTTTACTGCCTTATTCTGTTCCCGTAATAACAACAGATGCTTCAACAGGTAAATTTGACAGAAATGAGGATGTATCAGCAGCAGTAGCCAGAAAGCTAGGAGCAGATAAGGGAACATTTGAACTACTCCTTGGAGATATGAACAGCAGGATTGACGAGCTTGTTGATAAAATAGAAGCTAAGATTGGTGTAAATGGAATTACCAGGGAAAATGTGATTTATGTTCTGGATATATATACCCTTTATGAATATGATCCTTCAGCTCCTGCTGTTAGCTCATCTACTCCTGCAAATAATGCTACAGGCGTAGGTATTAATTCTTCAATTACTGTTAAATATAGCAAGAATATATATGAAGACAAATTGGCTGCAATTAGTCTCAAGTCGGGTTCAACTGAATATGCAGTGCAATGTTCCATAGAAGGTGGTACTCTTAAAATTACTCCCAAATCACCTCTGGCATATAATACTACATACACTGTAACAATACCAAAGGGAGCTGTAGCAAGTGAGGTAATGAGGCAAGCAGATGCATATACACTTACATTCACCACAGAAAGCCAAGGTGGTGGCGGTCCCGTTACTCCTCCCTCAGATGATGGTACAGGCGGAACAACTCCAACAGAACCTGAAGATCCAAAAACTGATGAACCTGAAACCGAAGAAACAAAAACATTGACTGAAATAGAAAAAATTATCGAATCAATAGATGAGAAAGCTTTATCTGAAGCTACAGGCACTTCACTCGAAAAGCTTGCAGAGGAAACAGAAGCTAAGGTTGCCAAAGTATCTCAGCTTGTTGACCAAGTGAAAGATCCTGAAAAGGTATTTGAGTATGCAAAAGAACTTCTAGATAATATTGGAACTCTGCCAGCTAAACTTGAAGCTGCAAACAATTATGAAGCATATGATTCAATTTCAAAGGAATTAAGCAAGCTTGCTGAAACAGTAATAAGCATTGCAGGCACCTTAAAGGTTGATGTTGAAGCAGCTGAGGGGAAAGTTGAAGGCGAAGCTAAACTTGGTGAGGTAAAAGCTGGAGAGCTCATTGATGAAGGTACTTCAGAATCACTTGATTTGATACTTGCTATGGCAAAACAATTAAATGAATTACTTGAAAAAGCAGGAATGGAAGCTGAAATTGAGCCATTACTTTATCTTAATGCGGTTAGCGGTTCTGATAATGTAGCTTCTGCTGAATTGAAAATACCTGCAAATCTAATTATTGCCGCAAAAGAGAAGGGTATTGCCGGAGTAGTTGTTACAACTGATGTTGCAGAATTTACAGTTCCAGCTGATGCTATTGAACTGAAAAAGGACAGTGTTATAGTACTTAATTCAGAGAAAAAAGACAATGAAGCTCTGTCCGATGAAGTAAAAAAGCGTGTAGGTGATGCTCCGGTATATGATTTTTACTTTACAGTGGACAATGAAAGAGTGGCGAAATTCAATAAGTTAATTACGGTTTCCATACCTTACACACTCAAGGAGGGTGAAGATGCAGAAAAAGTAACTGTATTCTATATAAATGAAAAAGGTGAACTGGAAAACATCATTGGTGTATACGATGATGAAACCAAACGTGTATACTTTGAAACAGAACATTTTAGCATGTATACAGTTAAAGTCAACAATGTAAAATTCAACGATGTAGCAAGTACTTTCTGGGCAGCAAATTATATAGAAGTTATGGCATCAAAGGGAGTTGTCAAAGGTATAGGCGGTAATTTATTTGCTCCTGACAAAAATGTTACCAGAGCTGAATTTGTAGCAATGATAGTAAGGGAATTCAAGCTGTTTGATGACAAAGCTGTGAATAACTTTAGCGATGTCAATGAAAAAGACTGGTTCTATCCAGAGGTAACATCTGCTGCAAAACTGGGTATTATACAGGGAAGACCTGGAGGAATATTTGCTCCAAATGATAAAATAACAAGAGAAGAAATGGCTAAAATACTTAGTAATGTTCTTACAGGAATAATGGGCAAAAAAATGCCTGCAAACAAGGCTGCTTATCTGGATTCATTTAAAGACAAGGATAAGATTGCGGATTATGCTATAGATGCAGTTGCATTAGGCTCAAGATATAAGTTCTTTGCAGGAAGACCTGATGGTACCTTTGCACCTAAGGATAATGCCAACAGAGCTGAAGCATCCAAACTGATTTATATGCTATTCTACATGGAATAAACAGGTAACGAATATATAATAAACAGGTAACGAATATATAAGTAAAAAAATCACTCTGCATAATAGAATGCAGGGTGATTTTTTATTTTCATTAATATAAATAAAAATTTTGATATACTTGTACAAAATATGTTAAAATAGTTATATCACAAAGTGTTTGTTAGAGTAGTTATCTGCCCACTACCCTAAAGGGTAATTGCTTGCAAGAAGTAAAAGGAAACAATTATATATTGAAGGGGTATGTTTAGATGAAATGGAAACCATTAATTATCATTGTAGTTGTTGTTTCGGTGCTTGGAGTATTGAGTAAAGTTGCAATTGACCATATTTTCAGCTTTATTTTAATGTCACAATTTTCTGAAATAAATATAGACATGAATAGTCTTTTGTCCGGCGATAATGGTGGCAATATTCAAAGCTTGCCAGGTAGTCTGGATAATAAGAATAACAACATAGCTGAAGTTAATAATATTAATAATGCAAATAATAAAGCAAATAATAATGCAAATAATAAAGATATAAAAAATGCCGATAATATTAAAGACCCTGAAAATATTAGTACTGCTAATGGTAAGAATAATAATGATGGTATTATACATAACACAAAAGACAGCATAAGTAATGGAGATGGAAGTAAGATAGATGTCAGGGCCAGCGGAAATACAAATAGTGATGCGGACTGTAGTAATATAAGCAGTAATACTCATGGTAATGAAGGTAGTGATATAAGCGATACTTCAGGTATTGATGGAAAAAATCAAGTAGTAAGTAACTCAGATGGAGATATTAATAATAAAATAGATAGTAATTCAGATGATGCTGCAAATAGTAATGCAGGTAAAAATGTAACTGGAAATGCAACTGGAAACATTGCCGACGGGAACAGTAACAATAATGGTAATAAGAGTGGTGACAATATTGTTAATGGAATAGATGACAGCCATACTGTAGGTGGCCGGAATAATAGCACTGACAGCCAAACCAGCAATGGAAATAGTTCTATTATTGTTACTGAAGATAAAATCAAAGAGGCTGAAAAACAAGTAAGTACAGGTGATAAGCTGAAAGCTTTGCAAATACTTCTTTCGAAACTTGAGCCTTCAGACATAGCAATTCTTAAAAATATGCTTTTGGGCGGCAAGGTTACAGCTGAAGAGATGAGTAAGGCCAAGAGTATTATTAAAAAAAGAGTTACTGAAGAAGAAAAAGAAACTCTAAAGGAAATGTATAACAAGTACAACTACCTTGTAGAAGATTAAAGGAAATGTTTAAGAAAAAAACAACTACGAAAAATATAATTATCAAAAGTAAATATAAATGCAAATGTAAAGGCAAGGTGATTTTATGCATGGAATAATAAATGCATACATTTTTCCCCATCCACCTATAATCATACCTGAAGTAGGCAGAGGGAGGGAAACTGATGCCGCTAATACAATAGAAGCTGCTAGAAGAGCAGCAAAGGATATAAGAAATGATAATCCAGATACGATTATTATAACTACACCACATGGGCCGTTTTTTGAAGACTATTTCCATATACCTGTTACAGATTTTTTGCAAGGTGATATGGGAAATTTCGGAGCACCAAAAATAAAGCTTAAGTTTAAAAATAATATTGATCTTATTAATAGAATTAAAACAAATGCCCTATCAGAAGGAATATATGCCGGGGGATTAGATGACAAATTAATGAAAGAGATGCGTATTTCACAAGGGATGGATCACGGAGCCATGGTACCTTTATATTTTGTCAGCAGGGAACTGACGGATTTCAAGCTGGTGCTCATATCACTGGCTAATATGCCATTTAAGGATCTATATAGATTTGGTATGTGTATAAGCAAGGCAGTGGCAGAATCAGGCGAAAGGATTGTGTTCCTTGCAAGCGGCGACCTTTCTCATAGTTTGACTGAAGATGCGCCTTGTGGTTATAATAAAAAGGGAGAAGAATTTGACAAGCTTTTGATTAAATATATCTCAGAAGGTGATGTCGAGAGCATACTCAACTTTGACAGAAATTTTTGTGAGCAGGCTGCCGAATGCGGTCTAAGATCCTTTATAATTATGCTGGGGGCTCTGGATGGTTATGAAATACATCCCGAAGTGTACTCATATGAAGGCCCTTTTGGGGTTGGATATTCCGTAGCCAAAATCGGCATCGGTAAGAAAAATTCAAAAAGAGAGTTATTGAAAGAATATGAGAGAATTCTTAAGGAAAAGATAGATAAAATAAGAGCAGGTGAGGATCATTATATATCTTTGGCCAGGATGGCATTAGAAGCATATGTAAGAGAAGATAGACTCATAAAACCGTATGAAATTGGATATTTACCAGAGGAAATGCTTAACGAAAGGGCAGGGGCGTTTGTATCCATAAAAAAAGATGGTAATTTGCGTGGATGCATAGGTACTACAGGCCCCACCAGGGGAAATCTGGCTGAAGAAATCATCCATAATGCTATAAGTGCAGGGACAAAAGACCCAAGGTTTTACCCTGTGGAAGAGGTTGAGCTTGGAGAGCTGGTATATTCAGTTGATATATTGAAAGAGCCTGAACGAGTCAAATCAATAGAAGAGTTGGATGTAATAAGATATGGGGTAATTGTACGATCAGGATTTAAATCAGGACTTCTGCTTCCTAATTTGGAAGGCGTTAATACGCCGGAAGAGCAGGTTTCAATAGCCCTTAAGAAAGCAGGGATAAAGCCCTATGAAAAATATACAATGGAGAGATTTGAAGTTATCAGGCATGAAGTGAAATAGGAACAGCAAAATAAGAATTATCGTGCAGCAAAACTACAGTCACATAGATATGACCCGGTGGAAAATACAAGGTTGTATAAGAAGGAGCTATTGGAGGTGGGGAACAGATTAATGAGCAGAAAAGCCATGTACTTTGAGAAAATTGAAAATGGAAAGGTGCATTGTTATCTCTGCCCGCATAACTGCATAATAAGCCCGGAGAAGGTTGGTATGTGCAGGGTCAGGCAGAATATTGACGGTGAGCTATATTCCTTAAATTATGGGAAGATTACGTCTATTGCTCTTGACCCTA